>JALHQU010000137.1 GCA_022841795.1 Fimbriiglobus sp. | reverse complement strand
TCAACGCGGCCAGGTGTTCGAACAGCGACGGGGCGGGCATGGGTGGCCTCCGGTACACGAGGCCGACCCCATACCCACCCCACCCACCTTCACCAACCCCAACCCGTGAGTAGCCCTGCCTACGCGGCTACTTCCGTTGATCCGGTCCGATTTTGAACGATTGGAGCCAGACGCCGTGTTCCGGGTCGCCCGGCTTGTCCCCGGTCCCGATCAGCCCGACGCCGTCGCCGTACCACTCGGTGCGGGTCGCTTCGCCGTCCTGTTTGGCGTTCAGCCGCATCACTGTCTTGCAGGTGATCGGGACGGCGGTGAACGTGCCGGCCGGTACCGTCACCTGTTGCGGTTCGCCGACGGTGAACGTCTCCCGCACGTCGATGATCTCGGCCAGTTGATACTCCGACTCCCAGGTGTCCCCCGGTTTCATCCCCGGTCGCAGGAACAGGCGGCCGGTGGGGACGTCGCCTTTGCCCCGCTGAACCTCCCGCACTTCGCCCGCCGACACCCGGCACACGTCGAGCGGGCCGACCGAGTCGCCCATCCGGTACCGCCGCACGACGGTGGTTTCCCCCGCCGCCGTCTGCACGTCGCTGACGCGGATCGAGTGCCGGTTCGGTTCTGCGCCCGTCCCGTAGGTCCACACCCCGCCGAGCGGCACGGGGAAGTAGTCCGGTTGCTTCTTCAGCGCCTTCGGCACCGGGGCGGCGACGGCGGCGGATGTCATGAGGAGCAGAGTGAACACGAGCCGCATGACGAACCTCGGGTCTCACTTCCGCCGCGGAGCGGCCGGCGGGTGTAGCCCAGGGCGGAAGCCCTGGGTAGCCGAACCGCCTGCCACACACGCCCCGGAGGGGCCGTCGTCCGCCGACCCCTCCGGGGTGGAATCGGCGTTGTCACCGCCCTGTCCCAGGGCTTCCGCCCTGGGCTACACCCGCCGGCCGCTCCGCGGCGGAAGACCAGCCCGCCCCTCACTTGCCCGGGGTGAACGAGCCGAGTACGATCGCCTTGCCGGTCCCGAACTTCCACCGCACCATGCCCACGTCCGGGGCGTACCAGTAGGTGTCCACCCCGCCGGTCGCCTGCGTCACCGTCACCGACACCGCCCGGAACTTGCCGGCCGGGGTGGTGATCTCCTCCTCCGCCCCCAACTCGTTCACGAACTCCGGCGGCTTCTTCCGGGTGATGCCGGCGTCCCACGACTCGCCCGCCTTCGCCCCGGCCATGACCATCAGGTTCGGCTCGTCGAACGTGTGGTCGTCCCAGCCCAGCCGCCACACCCCGCCGGCGTCGATGCGGTACCGCGACCCCTTGGTGTACGCGTTGGCGTGGCTGGTCCATTTGAACGTGGCGGTGCGGACCTCGCCCTTCTCGTCGGACTCGGTCACTTCGCGGGTGTGGTCGAGGGTGTCCGTGCCCTCCTGGACGTACTCCCACTTCGTACCGACGGCGGTGGGGAAGTAGTCGCCCTTCTTCTTCACCGCCTTCGGCACCGGGGCGGCGGTGGCGAGGGCGGCCGGAACGAACGCGAGCAGCACGGCGAACGCGAACCGCATGGGCGACCTCACTTGCCGGACCCGCGGGTGTAACTTTTCAGCTCGAACTGCACCGGCTTGCCGCCGATCTCGCACTCCGTCTTCACCAGCCCGACCCCGTCCGCGTACCAGCGGACGATCGGCGGCTGCACGCCCAGCGGGTCGGTCAGGGTGAGCGGGACGGCGGTGTAGGTGCCGGCCGGGACGGCCACCGCCTTCGGCTTGCCGACGGCCACCCGGTAGTGGAAGTCGGTGCCGTGCCGGGTGTACTTCACCTCCCAGGTGTCGCCGGCGGTCATGCCCGGGCGGGTCATCTCCGCCTTCGTCCGCCCGTCCGGGCCGGCCTCCTCCACCTGCCACGCCCCGGCGGCCGTCACCTCGTACCGTTCGGTCTGCGTCGTCTTCGTGTCGTTCCCCCAGTGGATGCTCATGGTCAGCGCGGTGGTCCCCTCCTTCGTGTCGGCCGCGGTCACGGTGCGGGTGATGGTGCTGTCGGTGCCGGCCTGCTCCAGCACCCAGGTGTCGCCCGGCTGGTACGGGAAGTAGTCCGGCGGCTTCGCCGCCTTCGGCACCGGGGCGGCGACGGCGGCGGCGGCCGCGAGGAAGATGAACGCCGACCGGAACATGCGTGGCCCTCCGAATCGTCGCCGCGAGCCTGCGAGGGGTTTTTGGCGCTCCGCCCGCCGCCGCGCGGCGACGACACCGATTCACTTCGCCGGGGTGAAGCTCTTCAGCTCCTGCGTCACCCGCCCGCCGGACACCTGCTTCACCATGCCCACCCCGGCGATGTACCAGTTGGTGTACGCCCGCCGCTGGCCCGGCTGGTCGAACTCGATGGTGACCGGCAGGGCGGTGTACTCGCCGGCCGTCACCGTCACCTTCTCCGGCTCGCCGACGGTGGCTGTGGCCGCGTACACGCTGCCGCCCATGGCGTACTTCAGCTCCCAGGTGTCGCCCGGCTTCGGGTCGGTCTTCACGAACCGGGCCGGCGGGTCGTAGCTGACGCTCCCCTGGGTGAGGAAGTACCACCCGTCGGCGTCCGCCTTGTACGACGAGTCGTGCGGCACCGCGTTCACCCCGCTCGGGGTGATCCGCACGGTGGCGGTGGTCGCCCCGTCCTTCGTCACCGACTCCGTCACCTCCTCGGCCCACACGTTGTCCGCGTTCTGGTACCGCACGTACTCCCATTTCGTGCCCAGCGCCAGCGGGTAGTAGTCGGCCTTCGCCTTCACCCCCTTCGGCACCGGGGCGGCGAACAGCGGGAGAGCGAGCGCGAGGGCGGCGAGCGGGATGAGGCGGGTCATTTCTTGGCCCCCTTGCCCGGGGTGAAGCTCTTCAACTCCTGCTCCACCTTTCCGTCCCGTGTTTGCTTCACCAGCCCGACCGCCACGGCGTACCAGTACACCGTCTCCGGACCGTCCGCCGTCTCCCGCTGGGTGATCGGGGTGGCGGTGAACGTGCCCGCCGGCGTCTTCACCTCCGCCGGCTTGCCCACCGTGCTCGTCCACGCGAAGCGGAACTCTCGGGTCGACCACCCCGACTCCCACGACTCGCCGGTTTTCATCCCCGGATCCCACACCTGGATCGGCGGGCAGAACTTCTGGATCTCGTTGGCCGTCTCCCAGAGAACGCCGTCCTGGATCCGGTACTGGTAGACGAAC
Source organism: Fimbriiglobus sp. (assembly GCA_022841795.1). GTDB lineage: Bacteria > Planctomycetota > Planctomycetia > Gemmatales > Gemmataceae > JALHQU01. Next base: position 15,616 of record JALHQU010000137.1, on the reverse strand, counting down.
GCGAGGCGGTCGTCGTCCGACCGCTTGCGGACGAGGGTGAACGTCGTCACCCCGTCCTCCGTGGCGGACTCCGTCACCTCCTCGATGCTCACCGGCTTCTCCTCGCCCTCGCGGACGTACTCCCACCGGGTGCCCACGGCGGTGGGCATGAGGTCCTTTTTCACCCCCTTCGGCACCGGGGCGGCGAGCAACGGGGTGAACAGGACGAGGGCGACGAGCGGGATGAGGCGGGTCATTTCTTCTCCTTCCCCTTGCCCTCGGCGAAGCTCTTCAACTCCTGGTCCACCCGCCCCTCGCTCATCTGCTTGACCAGGCCGACCCCGTCGGCGTGCCAGTACACGCTCTCCGGGTAGTCGTCCGGCTTGGTGTACCGGCGGGTGACCGGCACGCAGGTGAACTTGCCGGCCGGGGTGGTCAGCTCCTCGGCCTTGCCGGCGGTGTACACCCCCTCGAACTCGGTGCCGGCCAGGGTGTACTTCACCTCCCACGAGTCGCCGTCCTTCAGCCCGGCCTTCCACAGCACCAGCGGCGGGTCGAACTGGCCGAACGTGCTGTCGATCAGGGAGACGACCCCGTCCTTGATCTCGAACTTCTCGAACTGGGTGCCCTCCTCGCCCGTGATCTTGACGGTGACGGTGACGGTCTTCACCCCGTCCTTCTCGGTCGATTCGGTGATCTCCTCGGTGCCGGTGACGTCCTCGTCCCCGCCGCGGATGTACACCCACTTGGTGCCCACCTCGGTGGGCATCGGGCTTTTCTTCCCCTTCGGCACCGGGGCGGCGAGCGCGACGGCCGATGCGACCAACAAGAGCGCGACGGTGCGGGTCATTTCTTCTCCTTCGCCGGGGTGAAGGACTTGAGTTCGGTCACGAACAGGGGGCTGACCTCGGACTTCACCAGCCCGACGTCCGGGGCGTACCAGTAAGTTGTGGACTTGGTCAGCCGGTTCGCGTTCGTCTGGATGACGGGGACGGCGGTGAAGGTGCCGGCTGGCACCTTCAACTCCTGCGGTTTGCCCACCTCCAGTTCGTACTCCGCCTCGCGTCCGGAGATGCGGAGTTTCGCCGTCCAGAGGTCGCCGACCGCGAGCGCCGGCTTCACCGCCAACATGGGCGGGTCGTACTCGATCGGGCCTTGCCGCACGCGGGCCACCCCGTCCTTGTCCACCTTGAAGACGGTGTCGGACGACCCCTGCTTCCGCGACCGAGTGACCGTGTAAAACACCGCCCCGTCCTGCTTCTCCTCCGCCGTCACCTCCTCGGTGTGCGACTCGGACCCGTCCGGGTTCACGTACTCCCACTTGTGCCCGACCTGGAGCGGGAAGTAGTTCTTCACAGGGGCCTTCGGCACTGGAGCGGCGAGGGCCGGTGCCACCAACAGGAAGACTGCGCCGAGCAACAGGATGACGACCACGCGGGTCATTTCTTCGCCCCTTTGCCGGCGGTGAAGCTCTTCAGCTCCTGTTCCGGTTTGCCGTTCCGCGTCTGCTTCACCAGCCCGACCCCGTCCGCGTACCAGTACACCACGTCCGCCCCGCGGGGCGGGTTGTACACCCGCCCGACCGGGAAGGCGGTGAACTCGCCGGCCGGCACCTTGATCTTCTCCGCCTTCCCGACGGTGAACGTCACCTCGCTCACGTCCCCGCCGAACGCGTACTTGCTCGTCCAGGTGTCGCCCGCCTTCATCCCCGCCTTGCGGACCACCATCGGCGGGTCGTAGGTGCCGAAGTTGCTCTCGGTCAGCCGCACGTCCCCGTCGGTCACGTCGAACTTCTCGAACCGGCTGTCCCCGGTGTCGGTGGTGACGGCGACGTGGACCGTCCGCACCCCGTCCTTCTCGGCCGACTCCGTCACCTCCTCGACGTACACCCGCTTCTCGTCCCCGTTGCGGGCGTACTCCCACTTGGTGCCGACGGCAGACGGCAGATAATCGGCCGTAGCCTTGCCCTTCGGCACCGGGGCGGCGACGGCGAGCGCGGCGAGCAGGACGGCGGCGGTCATGCGGGTCCTCCGGAGACTGGAACCGATGGTACCACACCGGAGGCGAATGAACCACCGCTGGCCCGCCATGGCCACGAAATCCGAACGGCGGCCCTTGCGGGGGGGGCGAACGGGCTGGTACGCTCACCCCGAAGCGGCCGGTGTCTGCCGGTCGTTCCGCCGCCGTGTAGAGGTGCCCGGTCATGATCCGCCGCGTCGTCGGGGTGTGGGTCGTCCTGGTGGTGGTGTCCCCGCTGGCGCGGGCGGACCTGCCGGAAGCTCTCCAGAAGGAACTGGACAAGGCCAAGGCCGACCACGCGGAGGCGTACAAGGCGATCGAGAAGAAGATGCTGGAGGCGTTCGAGGCGGAGGGCGACGGCGTCCGCAAGAGCGCGGCGCTGAAGGCCGAGGCCAAGCAGGAGGTACTCGAAGCCATCGGGGCGGAGCGGGAGACGTTCGAGAAGCATGGCACCCTGCCGTTCTCCGCCCGCATGCGGGCGGCTACGACCAACCACCTGAAGGCGGTGCGGCAGGCGGACGCGGCGCTGGCGAAGGCGTTCGACAAGGTGATCGACCACCACACCAAGGCCAAGGACGACGCGGCGGCGATGGCGCAGGTGGCGGAGAAGAAGAAGGCGCTCAAGCCGGCGGTGGCGGGCGTGTGGGAGTGCAAGGGGGAGAACTTCACCGGCACGTTCACCTGGACCCTGTACGCCGACGGGTCGGCCGAGCCGCACAAGAGTACCTGGAAGTTCGACAAGGACAAGCTGGTCATCCTGAACAAGAACCCGGAGGCCCCGCCGCCGGGCGGGTGGACCGAAACGTGCGTGCTGGCCGCCGACGGGCAGACGTTCGCCGGCCGGAACAACTCGGGCGGCAAGTACAAGGCCCGCCGCATCGACCCGCCGAAGGAGTGACAGAACACAGACACCGGCGGGCCGCCGGTGTCACGAAAGTAAAGGCCCGTGGCACCGGCGGCCCGCCGGTGTGTGAAACCCGCCGGTGCCGCCCGACCTACTTCTTCCCGGCTGTGAACGCCTTCAGCACATGCGACGTGCGGCCGTTGCTGTAGTCGATGCGGACCAGCCCCACCCCGGCGGCGTACCACACGACGATGTCCGACCCGACCGCCCCGTTCTGCTCGGTGCGGTACGTCAGCTTCACCGCCTCGAACTCGCCGGCCGGCACCGTCACCTTCTCCGTTACCCCGACCGCCCGCCGCTCGGTGTACCCGTCGGCGTCCCAGATCCACTCGTCCCCAGCTTTCATGCCGTTCTTGACGATGTACCGCGGGTGGGCGTAGTCGCGGTCGTTGCTCCGCACCACCGCCACCCCGGTGGCGTCCGATCGGAACACCTGGACGATGCCGGTCAGCTTCTGGGTGGCGAACGTGGCCCCGTCCTTCTGCTCGACGGCGGTGATCTCCCGCGTGTCCACTACCGTGTCCGGCGAGCCGGCCTCGACGTACTCCCACTTGTTGCCGACATCCAGCGGCATGAACGCGCCGGTTTTCTTCAGGGTCTTCGGCACCGGGGCGGCGACCACGGCGGTGGTCGCCAGCAGTGCCGCCGCGAAGAGTCGCATAGGAAGCCCTCCGCGAGTGTAGCCCGCACACTCCGTGTGCGGTTCAGATCCGCACACGGAGTGTGCGGGCTACACTCCCACCTACTTCTTCCCCACCGTCACCGCCTTCAGCACCAGCGGGCTGGACCCCTTCTGGTGCAGCTTCACCATGCCCACCCCCTCGGCGTACCAGATGGTCGCCCCGTCGTCCGGGTCGTCCGGGTTGGTCTGCTCCACCGGGATGCACTCGAACTCGCCGGCCGGGGTCGTCACCTTCTCCGGCTTCCCCACCACCCGCTTGTACCGCTCCCGCACCGGCCCCTGGGCGTACTCGCCGTCCCACTCGTCCCCCTCGGCCAGCTTGCCGTTCATCAGCCGCTGCGGCGGGTCGATGTCGGTGCCGCCCATCTTCGAGCGGTACAGGCCGGTGGCGTCCTCCCGCAGCTCCCACGTCTGCTTCGTCCCGCCGGTGGACCACAGGATGGTGATGACCCGCACCCCGTCCTTGTCCACCGCCTCCGTCACCTCCCGCGTCTGACGGTCGGACCCGTCCTCGCCGACGTACTCCCACTTGGTGCCCACGGCGGTGGGGAAGTAGTTCTTCTTCTTCTTCAGCTCCTTCGGCACCGGGGCGGCGAGGGCGAACACCGGGAGCAGGGCCGACAGGCCGACGAGAACAGCGCGCATGACGCCCTCCGGGTTCACTTGGACTTCGGCGACTCGCCGGGGGTGTACTTCTTCAGTTCCAATGGGGCGGAGTCCTGCCCGCCGATGGTGTACTTCAGCCGGACGATCCCCACCCCGTCGGCGAACCAGTGGGTCATCTGGGTGGCTGTGCCGGCGATCTTGCAGTCCCCCTTCACCACCACCGCGTCGAGCTCGCCGGCGGGCACCGTCACCTTCTCCACCCCCTTCAGGGTGAACGTCCCGCCCACTTCCGTCTGCTGCACCTTGGACTTCACCGTCCACCCCTCCTCGTCCGCCAACCCGAATTTAAGTATGAGCAACTCCGGATCGACCTTTGTGTTGTTGACGTGCGTGCGGGTCACCCCGTCCTTGTCCACCCGGATGGTTTCGGTCGCCACCTCTTTCCCGTTGTGTTCGGTGGCCAGCACGCCCGTCTTCACCCCGTCCTTCTCCTCCACCGATTTCACCCGCACCGTCACCTCCGTGGCGCCCATGTTGTAAACCCAGGTCGCCCCGGCCGTCAGCGGGTAGTAGTCCGGGAACTTTTTCTTGATCGCCTTCGGCACCGGGGCGGCGACGGCGGGTGTGGCGACGAGAAGCAGGACGAGCGGGACGAGGCGCATGGCGGACGCTCCGGGGCTGGCCCCAGCATACCCGACCGACTGGGGAAACACCACCTGTTCGCCCGAGGTGCCTTTGTTAGCCCGACGCGCGAGCGAGGGGTGCGTGGTTCCCCTCGCTCGCGCGTCGGGCTAACAAACCCGGCGAAGAGGAAAGGCACTACAATCCCCCCATGATTGACCTCCGCTCTGACACCGTCACCCGACCCACCCCCGGCATGAAGGCGGCCATGGCCGCCGCCCCGGTCGGCGACGACGTGTACGCCGAAGACCCGACCATCAACGCCCTCGAAGCGAAGGTGGCGGCGTACCTGGGCAAGGAGGCGGCGGTGTTCGTGCCGTCCGGCACGATGGGCAACCAGATCGCCGTGCGGCTGCACTGCCGGCCGGGCGAGGAGCTGATCTGCGAGCACACCTGCCACGTGGTGCTGTGGGAGGGCGGCGGGCCGGCGGCGCTCAGCGGGGTGACGGTCCGCCCGCTGAAAGGCGATTCCGGCCGGCTGTCGCTGGATCAGCTCACGGCGTTGCACCGGCCGGACGACATCCACAGTTCGCCCTCCCGGCTGGTGTGGCTGGAGAACACGCACAACCGCGGCGGGGGGACAGTGCAGTCGATCGAGTCCGTGCGGGACATCTGCGGGTGGGCGAAGGGGCAGAAACTGGCCCGTCACCTGGACGGGGCACGGCTGTGGAACGCGGTCGTCGCCACCGGCGTGCCGGCCACCGAGTGGGCGTCGCACTTTGACACGGTGAACGTGTGCTTCAGCAAGGGGCTGGGGGCGCCGGTCGGGTCGGCGCTGGCCGGGCCGAAGGAGCTGATCGCGCTCGCCCGCCGGTACCGCAAGCTGTTCGGCGGGGCGATGCGGCAGGCCGGGTTCCTGGCGGCGGCGTGCATTTATGCGATGGACCACCACATCGACCGGCTGGCCGACGACCACGCCAACGCCAAGCTGATCGCCGCCGCGGTGCGGGACACGCCGGGGCTGACGCTGGTGCCGGACACGGTGGAGACGAACCTGGTGTGGTTCGAGGTGGACCGGGCGAAGCACGGCCCGCCGCAGGAGGTGACGCGGAAGCTGCGGGAGCGGGGGGTGCTGATGTCCGCGCTCGGGGAGAAGACGATCCGGGCGTGTACCCACCACGACGTGAGCCGGGCGGAGTGCGAGCAGGCGGCGGACGCGGTGCGGGGGCTGAGTCAGTAGTAGGCACACTCCGTGTGCCGTTCTGAAATGACGGCACACGGAGTGTGCCTACTACTTATTCGTCGGACATCACCCCGAAGCTACTCCGGCTGTGGGCCAGCAACGGCACACGGAGTGTGCCTACTACTTACTCAGCCCCGGCCGGCTACACTCCCGCCATGACCCCGCCCTCGCCCGCCGACCGCCCGCTGGACCTCTGGGAACAGGCGTGCCTCGCCCTGCTGCTTGTCGGGGTGATCGCGTTCGGCTACCTGACGGTGCAGCGGTCGGCGTACTACTCGCAGCGGATGACCGACTTCGGGGTGTACACCCGTGCGGCGTGGGCGGTGCGGGTCGGGCAAGACCCGTATGAGATCGTGGACGACCGCAACTGGCACTACACCTACCCGCCGCCGTTCGTCCTGCTGCTCACCCCGCTGGCCGACCCGCCGCCCATGGAGGATCGGTTCGGCTACCTGCCGTTCGCCGTGTCCGTGGTCGTCTGGTACGCGCTGAACGTGCTGTTCGCCGCGCTCGCCGTTCACTGGTTCGTGTTGGGCGTGCTGCCGGCCCTCCGCCCGTTCTCCCGCCGCTGGTGGTACGCCCGCCTCGTGCCGTTCGACATGTGCATCCCGGCCCTCGGGTACACCCTGGCCCGCGGGCAGGTGAACGTGTTCGTGCTGCTGCTGCTGGCCGGCGCGTTCCTGGCGATGACCCGCCGGCAGTCGTTCCGCTCCGGGGTGTGGCTGGCGGCGGCGGCGTGCGTGAAGGTGATCCCCGCCCTGCTGGTGCTGGTCCCGCTGGCCCGCCGCGACTGGCGGAGTCTGGCCGGGGTGGCCGCCGGCGGGGTGCTGTTCCTCGGGGTGATCCCGGCGGCGGTGTGGGGGCCGGCCGGGGCGGTGGAGATGAACCGCACGTTCCTCCGCGAGGTGGTGTTTCCGGGGCTGACGAACGCCGGCAGCAAGTCCCGCGAGGCGGAGTTGATCGGCACCACGAAGACGGACAGCCAGGCGTTCCACGCGATCATTCATGCCTGGCGGCACCCGGACAAGGCGACGCGGCCGACCAACTCGGACGGGCTGTCGAAGGGGCTGCACTACGCCGCCGGGTTGGGGATGGTGGTGGTGACGGTGGCGGCGTTCGGGTGGCGGCGTGAAAAGAGAGCGGCCCTTCTTTCACCTCCCCCCTTGCGGGGGAGGTCGTCAACTCCGGAGGAGTTGGCGGGTGGGGGGTCGAATCTCCAACCACCCCCCACCCGGCTCGACTCCGTTTCGCCGACCTCCCCCGCAAGGGGGGAGGTGGAAAACCAAGACCCCACCCGTGCCCTCCTCTTCTTCGGCTGCCTCTCCGCCCTCACCGTCCACCTGGCGCCGGCGTCGCACATGCACTTCTACGCCTTCTCCCTGCCGCTGGTGGTCGGGCTGGCGGCGGACGACCTGCGGCGGCGGCCGACCGCCGCGGTGCCGTCGGCCGGGGTGCTGGCCGGGCTGGTCGGGTGGCTGATCGGCATCACCGTGCCGCTACTCGACACCTGGCCGGCGGCCGTGCTCCTCCGCGACTTCGGGCTGGCCGTCGGGGCGAACGTCGGGTTGTGGGGATGGGGAATCATGCGGCTGCTGGGGACAAGAACCTAACCCCCCGGCCCCCTTCCCTGGGAAGGAAGGGGATGTTCAATCTTTCTCCCCCTCTCCCTGTGGGGGAGGGGGTTGGGGGGAGGGGTCTTGGTTCCCCTCCCTTGACTCCCCGCCCCCCTGTGACGCACAATTCCCTCACACGCCCCGTCTCGCCGGCCAGCTCCGCTCGGAGAGTCTCTCCATGCCACGGGTCCGCTCGTCCGTCGCCGCCCTCGTGCTCTTCGCCGCTGGGGCGTCCGCCCAGGAGTTGCCCCCGCCCAGCCCGGTCGATCTGGTCCGCGGGCTGCGGGAGAACGGCATGCCCGACCTGGCGGTCGAGTACCTGGCCGACCTGTCCGCCAAGCCGCCGGCGGACGTGGCCGCGGTGCTGCCGCTGGAGCGGGCCAAGTGCCTGCTCGACCTGGCGAACCTGGAGACGGACGAGACGGTGCGGGCGGGGGTGATGGCCGACGCCAAGGCCGAGTTCGACAAGTTCCTGAAGGCGTCGCCCACCCACCCGCGGCAGGCGGAGGCGGCCGTCGCCCTGGCCCGACTGCTCACCCTGGAGGGGAAGGCGAAGCTGCAGGCGGCGAAGAAGCACACCGACCCGGCCAAACGGAAGGCGGATGCCGCCCTGGCCCGCCCGCTGTTCGACACCGCCGCCAAGCAGTACGCCGCCGCCGCCGCCGGGTTGGAGAAGCTGGCCGCCGCCGACGGGCTGGCCCCGGCCCGCAAGACCGAACTGGTGCGGGAGTGGCTGCAGGCGTCCCTCGACCGCGGCATCAACCTGTACCTGCAGGCCGACTCGTACATCGACCCGCGGGACAAGGAGGTGGACGCGCGGAGTCAGGCGGCGCAGGACGCGCTGAAGGCGTTCCGGGCCGTCTGGCAGGCGGACTCCGTTCACGCGGTGAGCTGGATCTCGCGGGCGTGGGAGGGTGAGACGCAGTACCTGCGGGGCGAACCCACCCAGGCCGACGACCAGTTGAAGCGGGTGATCGAGGAGGCCCGCCGCTCGACCACCGTGCCGGGCGCCGCGGCCGGTATGCGGATGGCCCGGTTCTTCCAACTGCGGCAACTGTTCGTGGACAAGCAGAACGACCCGGTCGGCCGCCAGCAGATCCGGGACGCCTGCCTCGGCTGGCTCCGCGACTACCCGTCCGCCCGCCCCACCGCCGAGACCTACGCCGTCACCTACTACCTCGGGTCGGTGCTGCTGAACGAGGGGCTGCGGAAGGAGAACCTGATCGTCGAGAAGGCGAAGGGGGCCAAGCCGGGCGAGCCGGCCGAGGACAAGGTGGTGGACGTGAAGCCGGAGGCCAAGCGGCTGCTCCGCGACGCCGACGCCCAGTTCCGCAAGGTGGTCCGCACGGACAACGAGTACACCGACCGGGCGGCCCGCCAGCGGGCGCGGGCGGTCCGCTGGCTGGTCGGCGACCCGGACCGCCCGCCGGCCGCGTTCGCCACGTTCGACGAGTGCTACATGGCCGCGCTGGTGCAGATGGAGCGGCTGCGGGACACCCCGCCGGACCAGCGGGCGGCGATCGCCGGCAAGATGGTCGCCCTGCTGGAGCGGGGGCGGGAGCTGCCGGTGCCGCCGGAATCCGTCCGCGACGCGGTGTCCGCTTCCCTGGTGCTGGCCGAGGCGTACACCGCCGCCGGCCGCCCGCACCGCGGGGCGATCCTGGCCGAGGGCATCGCCCGCTCGTCCCGCAACCCGACCCAGGCGGTCCGCGCCGCCCTCGTCGCCCTGGCCGGGTACAAGGCGGCGTCGGCCACCGAATCCGCCGACGCGAAGGCGGCCGACCGCGAGCGGATGCTCGCCCTGTGCGGGTACGCCGAGAAGCTGGCCCCGGCCGACCCGCTGACCGACGGGCTGCGGATGGAGTACGGGGTGCTGCTGTCGCAGGCCGGCCGCGGGCCGGAGATGTTCGAGGCGTTCGCCCGCATCCCACCGCGGTACCCGAAGCTGGCCCTCGCCCGCCTGTACCAGGGGGTGGCGGCGTATGAACTCACCCGCCCCCGCCGGGCGGACGAGCCGCCGATCGACCTCTCGCCGGAGAAGAAGGCGGAATTGTACAAGCGGGCGGTGGCCGACCTGTCGGCCGTGCCGGTGCCGGCGAAGAACGCCGCCGCGGACGACGCCGCCACGTTCGTGAGGCTGCGGCTGCAGCTCGCCCAACTGCACATCGCCGCCGGCACCGCCGGCTACCCGCTGGCCGAGAAGGAGGCGGCGGAAGCCGTCAAGGTGGCCGGCGAACTGCCCACCCTGCCGCCGGACGAGAAGCCGGTGCTGCTCATGCGGGCGGACATCCTGCGGACCAAAGCCGTGTTCGGCCAGGGCTGGCCGCTGTACGAGCAGGGCAAGTTCGCCGCCGCCGCCGACCGCTTCGCCCCGCTGCTGGCCGAGATGGTGAAGGGCGGGCCGGCGTCCAAACCGGACCTGCAAGGGGAAGCGGCGGACGTGGCGAAGCAGTTGGACGCCGAGCGGATCCGGCTGGTGTTGGTGCCGACGCTGAACGCCCGCCTGCGGGAAGGGGCGGTGGACAAGGCCGGCCAACTGCTCGACCAGTTGAAGGCGTTCGGCGGGGACCTGGCCACCACCGCCCGCGTGGTGCAGCAGGGCATCGCCACCATCAAGCCGACGGTGGACGCCCTCCGCAAGGAGGGGAAGGACGACGAGGCGGGCAAGCTGGTGACGGCCGTGTCCGGGCTGGTGAACAAGCTGGCGTCCGAGAAGAACGTGCCGCCGGAGGTGCGGTTCAACCTCGGCCGGGCGTTCAAGGATCTCGGCGAACTCGGCAAGGCGGTCGAACTGTTCACGCAAATCCCCGCGCCGGACGACAAGGCGTTCCTGGCCGGCGACCCGAAGGGGCCGCCGCCGGACGCCGAGCCGGGCGAGGCGAAGAAGAAGCAGGAGGAGGCAGCCGAGGCGAACAAGTCGGCCGCCGCCCTGTACCGGCTGGCCCAACTCGAACTGCTCCGCTGCCACCGGCTGGACCGCAAGCTGGACAGGTGCGACGCCCTGCTGGACGACATCCTGGGCAAGGACCGCAAGAGCGGGTGGGGGCAGAAGTTCCCGGACTTCCGCCGCGAGACGCTGTACCTGGCCGAGGCGAAGGCGGGCGAGGCGAAGACGCCGAAGGAGGCCATCCCGCACTGGAACACGGCCATCCGCGGATGGCAGGCGTGGGCGACCGAGTACAAGACCGCGATCGACAACCTGAGGGCCAAGCCGGACGACCCGGAGGAGAAGGTGAACGAGGTGAAGAAGCGGAAGGAGGCGCTCAAGCCGGCGTGGCACGACCTGATGAGCGAATATTACCGCTGCTCGGTGGACGCGCAGGCGACCATCAACAAGGGCGACCCGACGAAGCTGGCGGCCGCGCTGGGCACCCAGGCCGGCCGCATCCTCGACTTCGAGAAGGGCAACCCCACCCTCGCCCCGGCCGTCCGCCTGCGGCTGTTCACGCTGATGGAAACGTACCCGGAGCTGAAAGCGGCGTACACCACGGCCGGCGGCACCGAGTCGCTCAAGGCCCCGACCGCCGGCCAATGAAAGCCGCTCGCGGTGTGACCACGAACGCCGCTTGCGGCGTTGCATCCATACCCCGGAGTTCCCCCATGCCCCGCTGGGCTTTCTGCCTCTTCGCCCTGCTCGCCGCGTCCGCCCCGGCCCTCGCCCAGGGCAAAGACCGCGTGTACTTCCGCGACCGCACTGCCGACAAGGTCACGGACCTGGAAGGGGACGTGACCGAGACGGCGGCCGGGATCAAGGTCACGTCCGGGCTGGACAAGAAGGAGCGGTTCATCCCCGGGTTCGACCTGGTGCGGGTCGACTACGCCGCCGTCGATCCGGTCATCCGCCAGGCCGCCGGCCCGCTGGAGAACGACAAGGACCCGACCAAGCCGGCCGCGTACTACGCCGACAAGCTGAAGGCTCTGCCGGCGACGGCGAACGAGAAGACGAAGCGGTTCCTGGCGTTCCGCGACGCCTACTGGGCCGGGCGGATCGCCGACGCCAAGACCACCCCGGACGAGTTCGCGGCCGAGGCGACGAAGGCGACGGACAAGATCGCCGCGTTCATTAAGGGGCACAAGAAGACGTGGGAGCAGTTCCCGCTCGGCCGGATGGCCGCCCGCCTGTTCGCCGAGGCCGGCGACTTCAAATCCGCCGACGCCGTGCTGAAGGAACTGGCCGCCGTGCCCGACGCCCCGCCGGAGGTGAAGGCCGAGGCCAAGGTGCTGCGGCTCGGCTACCTGCTGCGGGCGGGCAACTACCCGGAGGCGAAGACGGTGGCGGCCGAGGCCGAGGCGGAGGCGACCGGCTCGGCGAAGGAGCGGGCGGCGATGTACAAGGAGGCGGTGGCGGTGCTGCCGGCGAAGGACTCGGACGAGGCCGACCCGAACGACCCGGGCGGCAAGAAGAAGGTGCGGCCGACGGCGGCGGCGGGCAAGATCGAGGGGCTGATCGGCAAGGCGAAGGACCCGCTGGTGCGGTCCACCGGGTACGGGGTGCTGGGCGAGCTGTACCTGGCCCACGGGCTGCCCCGCGACGCCATGTGGAGCTTCCTGTGGGTGGACACGGTGTACAGCCAGGACCGGGACGAGCTGGTGCGGTCGCTGCACCGGCTGGCGGCCATCTTCGACACCACCGGGGACAAGGACGGGGAGAAGTCCCGCGGCGACCAGTTCCGCGAAAAGCTCCCGCGGGTGCGGTGAGGTGGTCGTAGGGTGGGTCCGGCGGCGTGAGCCGGCGAGACCCACGTCGCCCACCCGTGGGTCACGGTCCTCACCGGACCGGACCCACCCTACATGATCGCCGAGTTCGACTTACGGACGCCGCTTCCGCGGGGCGTTGATCGGCAGTTCGGTGGCCGCGTGTTTGCGGGCACAGGTTGGGCACAGCCAAATCTTGTCCCCCAGCGTGCTGCGACACATGTACATCCACCCCAGTTGCGTGGCCTCGTCCCACGACCCGCCCCGCTTGTGGCCGCGACCGACGAACCGCCGCTTGCAAGTGTGGCAGCCGACGTTCATGTTCCGGGTGAATCCCATCGTCACCAGGCCTCTGATGGCCAACCTCGAAAATGACGTCGCGGGGTGCCTGCGAGTTCGGGCGAACGGCGGGACGTGACTCTGCCGGTTCTTCCAGCCACCGGCGGACTCACGTCCCGCCGCTCGCCAGACGGTCCTCGGTGAAAACCGGTTGTCGCCAGCGAGCTTTCGCTCCAACGGTATTTCTTCCGGACGAATCGGGATGGTTCCGGCGAGGGGTCCCCCCACCCGACCGGAACCAATGAGAGATCACCCTCACACCGCGCGGCCGAACAGCCCGCGGAGGCGGGTCCAGATGCCGCCGCGCTCGGCCTCCAGCGCCGCCACCCGCGCCGCCACCCACTGGTACCGGGCCATGCCCACGTCCACCGGGATCGCCTCCTCCGGTTCGGGCAGCGGGTGGTACGCCGGGCGGGGCGGCACCGCCGGCGTGCCGGCCAGCTTCCCGCGGAGCGCCTCCAGTTCGGACTTCAGTTCGGCCAGCCGCGCCACCTCGGCGTTCACCGCCGCCGCCTGCTCCGCCTTCATCCGGTCGAACTCGGCCGTCATCTCGCCCATCGTGTGGCGGAACTCGGCCAGGATTTGCTCCCGCACCCCGGCCAGTTGGTCGGACGTGGGCGGCGGGATGGGGGTGAGGGTGATGAGGTCGTCCGGCGGCGGGGCGGCGTCCGGCTCGGGGCTGAACAGCGGCGACGCGGAGCGTGGGCCGATGGGGATGTCGCCCCAGGGATCTCCAGGTAGGGGCCGCGCGGGTGGCCGACCGTCTCCGACGGTCGGCACCGACTCCCGGAGGGAGTCGGCCACCCGGTACGCCACCCCGGGTGGCCGACGGTCTCCGACAGTCGGCACCGACTCCCGGAGGGAGTCGGCCACCCGAGGGCCGCTCGGCGAGCGGCCCCTACTTTCGAGGCGGCACACGAACCGCGAGCCGCCGACGGTCAGTTCGTCGCCTTCCAGCAGGCGGGCGGCCCGCACCCGCTCGCCGTTCACCGCCGTCCCGTCGTCGCCCAGCAGGTCCACCACCCACGGCCCGTCCGCCGTCGCCAGGATGTAAGCGTGGACGTCGTCCGCGTCCGGCACCCGCACTTCACACCGGCTCGCCCGGCCGAGGAACGTCACCGGCTCGCTCAGCACCCAGAACTCGCTCGCCCCGGTTCCGTTCGGCGCTTCGAGCGTCAGCCCGGCGGCGGGCGACGCCACCACCACCCGGCGGACCGGCGGGGCGGTCAGCCGCAGGGTGAACGGGCCGACCGAATACGGTGTGTCGGCGTCGAGCGGGATGGGGGTGAGGGTGTCGAACGGGAACACGGTCGGGGTGCCGTCGATCACCTGCAGGCAGGCGAGGCGGGCGGGCAGGGCGGGGTCGTTCAGCGCCACCTCGTTCCGCGGGTCGGACCCGATGACGGCGAGCGGCTGGTCGAGTTCCCCCTCGGCCAGCACCCCGGCGGTGGCGTGTTCCACCCGCAGGGCGAGCGGGCCGGCGAAGCCGGCAGCGGCGGCGAACCCGGGCGGGACGGCGGGAGGGGTCACGGGGTCCATCCGGGGGTGTGAAGGTAGCAGGCACACTCCGTGTGCCGACCGCGGACGGCACACGGAGTGTGCCTGCTACAATGTGCCGCTCGCGGTTTCCGCACTATAGTCGTGGGGTGCGGCCGTCGGGCGGCATTCTACCCGTCCGGAATTCCGCCGCCCAGACGCTAGCCGGAAGCCGAGGCGGGATTCCGGGTGGCCGCCGCCAGCCGGATTCCGTGATCTATCCGAACGCCCGAGTTTGCGCCCCAAGGATAGCCCGTGCAGAATCCCCCTCCCCCAACCTCGCCGCAGCCGCCGCACGACCGGGCGTGGCAGCGGGCCGTCGTCGGCGTGCTGGCGGCGGTGCTGTTCGCGTTCTCCGGCGTCGGCGGGCTGGGCGGGCTGATCGGCCTGGCCAAACAGTGGCTGCGGGCGGACTACTCGCACGGGTTCCTGGTGCTGCCGTTCGCCGCGTACCTGCTGTGGCGGAAGCGGGCCGAGTTCCCCGCCGGGGTGACGTGGCCGGACCACCGCGGGCTGTACCTGATCGGGCCGGCGCTGGTGGTGTACCTGATTGAATCGCAGGTCAACTACGCGATGGAGTGGGTGCAGGGGGCGTGTCTGGCGGCGGCGCTCGGCGGGGTGGCGGTGATGTTCTGCGGGCGGTGGGCCGGGCTGCGGTGGGCGGCGCCGGCGCTGGGCATGCTGCTGCTCGCGCTGCCGCTGCCGCACGGGCTTGAGGTGAACGTCAGTTGGCAGTTGCAGAAGGTGGCGGCGAGCGCCGCGGCGGTGGTGTTCCGCCTGCTCGGGCTGGCCACCCACCTGGACGGGCCGACGGTGATCGACGTGGAGCGGGTGCGGCTGGGGGTGGACCAGGCGTGCAGCGGGCTGAGCATGCTGCTGGTGTTCGTGTCCCTGGTGGCGGCGGTGGTGCTGCTCTGCCCGCCGTCCCGCCCGACGGCCGACCGCTGGGTCATCTTCCTGTCCGCCGTGCCCGTCGCCGTGCTGTGCAACGTGCTGCGGATCGTGGCCAGCGGGCTGGTACTGCTGGCCGGGTGGCAGAGGGCGTTCGACTTCATCGTCCACGACTTCGCCGGCTGGCTGATGATGCCGCTCGCCCTCGGGCTGGTGTGGCTGGAGTTCAAGCTGATCGACTGGCTGCTGGTGCCGGTGCGGTACATGACCCGCGAGGAGGTGGTGAAGGCAGGGCTGGCCGAGGCGAAGGCGGAGATCGAGCGGCAGGCGGCCGACCGGCAGGCCATGCAGGAGACGCTGGCTGCCCGCACCGGCCGGTCGCCGACGGACACCCCGCACCCGGCCGCCCCGTTCCTGCCGCTGTCCCCGTCCGGCACGGCGCACGGGGCGACGGCCGCCGGCGGCACCCACCCGACCCCGCCGCCGAG
>JALHQU010000136.1 GCA_022841795.1 Fimbriiglobus sp. | reverse complement strand
ACAGAGGGCGGCCCCTACCAGCAACCCGGTTTGTAGGGGCCGCCCTCTGTGGCGGCCCGCCGCATGTGTCACTTCTTCAACTTCTGCTCGACGACCTTGATCTCGCACTTGCCGTCCTTCATCAGCATCTCGAACCGCGTCTCCTCGATGTCCTCCGCCCGCCGGTTCGCGTGCCCCTTCTCCATCCGCGAAAGCCTGTCCTCCAGTTCCTTCGGGAAGAACGCCATGAAGTTCTTCGGGATGAAATCCAGCCCGAGGGCGACCGACACGTCGTCCACCGACTGCCGCTTGGTGTCGGTGAACTGAACCAGGGTGGTGAGCTGGTCCCAGTCCTTCGCCGTGCATTTCGCCCGCTTCTTCGGGTCGGTGAGGTCGCGGAAGATGTACTGCTCCCGGCTGTCCGGCGGGATCGGGACGACGACCACGGCGCCGAGGGCCGAAAGCTGGCTCAGGTAGTCGCGGCCGTCCCGCGTCTTGAACGTGATGACCCACCGCAGCGACCGGGCCGCCGTGCTGTCCGCCCCGGGGCCGCCCGGCCCGGTGCCCGCCTTGTCGTTCCCGGCGCTGCCGCCTTTCTGGTTGCCATCGAGCCTACTCTGGATAGCGTCGTTGAGCTTCCGGGCGGCGTCGGGCTTCGGCGTGTCCGCGTTCGGCTCGGTGACGATGTCCCGAGCCGGTTCGTCCTTGACCGGCGGGAGCTTTTCCACCGGGTTCGGCTCGACTTCACGAATCGGATCGGGCTTCGGCTCGGGGTTGTTGGCCGCGTTCGGCTCCGCGGCTCCGGTTGCCCCCTCGCTGCCCGCGCCGACCATGTCTTCACCGATGTAGCCGATCTGGGCGGCGGGCTTCGGGCGGCTGAATACGGGGACCATCAGGACGAGCGCGAGCAGCCCGGCCAGCAACGCGATCACGAGGGCCGACGCGGTGTACGAGATGGGCATCTCGTACCGCGGCGAGTACCGGGTCCAGAACTGCTGGTCGTCGGTCGGGTGGTTGGCGTGTTGGCGGTCGTCGCGGGACATAGGATGGCTCCGAGGGGCAGGCCCACAGAGGCCAACGTACCTGATCGACGTGGGTTTGCAAAGATAAAGGCGAACCGGCGGCGTCAGCCGCCGGGTGGTTGGGAGAACCCGCACCACCCGGCGGCCGGCGCCGCCGGTTCGCCGAAAGGCGGCTCGTTACTTCTTCACCTCGTACTCGGCGTCGATCACGTCGTCGCCGCCCTTCTTCTGCTCGCCGCCGGGGGTGGCCCCGGTCGGCCCGCCAGCGGCGGCTTGCTGAGCCGCCGCGAAGTGCTGGCTCATCGCCTGGGCGGCAGCGTCCAGGTCTTGCACGGCGCTCTTGATGGCGGCCACGTCCGACCCCTTCACCGCCTCCCGCACCCGCTCGATCGCCTTCACCAGCGGGGCCTTGTCGTCGTCCTTCAGTTTGTCGCCCGACTCCTTCAGCAGCTTGTCGAACTGGTACGCCTTCTGGTCGCCCTCGTGCCGCAGGTCGGCCAGCTCCCGCTTCCGCTTGTCCTCGTCGGCGTGCAGTTCGGCGTCCTTCTTCATCTTGTCGATCTCGGACTGGCTCAGCCCGCTGCTGTGCTCGATCCGCACGTTGTTCTGCTTGCCGGTGCCCTGGTCCTTGGCGGTCACGTTCAGGATGCCGTTCGCGTCCAGGTCGAACGTCACCTCGATCTTGGGCGTGTTCGCCGGGGCGGGCGGGATGCCGTCCAGGTGGAACTCGCCGATCCGCTTGTTGTCCGCGGCGATCGGCCGTTCGCCCTGGAACACCTTCACGTCCACGCTCGGCTGGCTGTCGGCGGCGGTGGTGAAGATCTCCGTCTTCTTCGTCGGGATGCTGGTGTTCCGCGGGATCATCACCGTCATCCGCCCGAACTGGGTCTCGATGCCCAGCGACAGCGGCGTCACGTCCAGCAGCAGCAGGTCGGACTTCGACCCGAGCAGCAGCGAGGCCCCCTGGACGGCCGCCCCGATGGCCACCACCTCGTCCGGGTTGACGCCCTTGTGCCCCTCCTTGCCGAAGATGTCCTTCACCAGTTGCTGCACCCGCGGCACGCGGGTCATCCCGCCCACCATCACCACCTCGTCGATGTCGCTCGGCTTCATGCCGGCGTCGTCCAGCGCCTTCAGCACCGGCCCCTTGCACCGCTCGATCAGGTGCTCGACCATCCGCTCGAACTGCGAGCGGCTGATGCTCAGGTTGATGTGCTTGGGCACCCCGTCGATGGCGGTGATGAACGGCAGGTTCACCTCCGCGCTCGTCTGCGTGCTCAGGTACTTCTTCACCTTCTCGGCCTCGTCCTTCAGCCGCTGCATGGCCATCGGGTCCTTCCGCAGGTCAACCCCGTTCTCCTTCCGGAACTCGTCGGCAATGTGGTCGATCAGCACCTGGTCGAAATCGTCGCCCCCGAGGTGCGTGTCCCCGTTGGTGGACTTCACCTGGAAGTTGGCGACGCCGTCGATCTCGTACAGTTCGAGGATACTGATGTCGAACGTCCCACCGCCCAGGTCGAACACGGCGATCTTCTGGTCCTTGCCCTTCTTGTCCAGGCCGTAGGCGAGCGCGGCGGCGGTCGGTTCGTTGATGATCCGCATCCGCTGCTTGGTCTTCTGCTTGCTGGTCGGGTCTTCGATCTCCCACTCGGTGTCGAACCCGGCCACCTGGGCGGCGTCGATGGTGGCCTGCCGCTGGGCGTCGTTGAAGTACGCCGGCACGGTGATGACCGCCTTCCGCACGGTGTGCCCGAGGTACGCCTCGGCCGCCTCCTTCAGCTTCCGCAGCACCATCGCCGACACCTCCGGCGGGGTGTACTGCTTGCCGTCGATGTCCACCTTCACCAGGTCGGCCGGCCCGCCGACCACCTTGTACGGCACCAGTTTCTCCTCGCTCTCCACCTCGTTGTGCCGGCGGCCCATGAACCGCTTGATGCTGTACACCGTCTTGGTCGGGTTGGTGACGGCCTGCCGCTTGGCCGGCTCGCCGACCAGCCGGTTGCCGTCCTTGGCGAACCCGACTACGCTCGGGGTAGTGCGGGCGCCTTCCTGGTTGGCGATCACCTTCACCTCGCTGCCTTCCATCACGGCGACGACGGAGTTGGTGGTGCCCAGGTCGATGCCGATGATCTTTTCCGTGGACATGATTTCCCCCTGTATTTCGAGTGTTGGGTTGGTTGAATCAGAGCGGCAGACGGCCGAGTGGAACTGCCTTTAGCATTCGCTGTGCCAGAACATATCATGGCCGGACACACTCCGCAACCGATTGTGATTCCGTTGGTTGCGCCGTGTCAACCGGAGCGGTCTGATTCAAGCGCTATTGAGTGCTGCCATTTCGGCACGGGGTGACGGACGGTCTGACACCCGCCGCCCAGCACCCCGTTCCCTCCGAAATCTGCTCCCGATCGGCCGATCCGCTATAACCCGTACAGTCGCCGGAAATCCTGCGCGGATGGTCGGTTCCGTCCGGTTGACGGTCCGATCCACCGGAGATAATTTGTTCACAGGTTGCCGCTCGAACCACCAAACCGAAACACCATTCCATGTCTCGTAAACCCGACTCCGACTCGGCCGGCAACCTGAAGAAGCTCCGCACCGACATTGACAAAATGGATCAGGAGATCCTCGCCCTGATGAACAAGCGGGCCGGGGTGGCGGTGCAGATCGGCAAGCTGAAGGCGGACACCGGCGGGGAGGTGTTCAACCCGGCCCGCGAAGAAGAGGTGTTCGGCAACATCCTGAAGGCGCACAAGGGGCCGCTGCCGGAAGTGACGGTGAAGGCCATCTTCCGCGAGCTGATGAGCGGGTCGCGGGCGCTCCAGAGTGTGCAGCGGGTGGCGTTCCTCGGGCCGGACTACAGCTACAGCCACCTGGCCGCTATCGAGCGGTTCGGGCAGAGCGCCGAATACTCGCAGGTCGGGTCCATCCAGGCGGTGTTCGACGAGATCCTGCGAAAGCACGCCAACTACGGCGTCGTCCCGCTGGAGAACAGCACCGACGGCCGCATCGCCGACACCCTCGATTGCTTCATCCGCAACCCGCAGGTGCGGATCTGCTCGGAAATCCGCATGCGGGTCCACCACCACCTACTGGCCAACTGCCAGCCGAACGACATCCGCCGGGTGTACAGCAAGGCGCAGGCGCTCAGCCAGTGCCGCCAGTGGCTGAGTAAGAACCTGCCGAACGCCAGCACCCACCCGGTGAACAGCACGGCCGACGCCGCCCGGTTGGTGCAGACTGAGCCGTTCGCGGCAGCGGTCGCCAGCCGGCAGGCCGGGGTGCGGTACGGGCTGAAGACGCTGTTCGCGTGCATCGAGGACTACCCGGAGAACGAGACGCGGTTCGCCGTCATCGCTATGACCGACAGCGGCAAGACCGGGCACGACAAGACGGCGCTGGTGTTCCAGGTGCCTCACACACCCGGCAGCCTGGCGGACGTGCTGAACGCGTGCAAGTCGAACAAGGTGAACCTGACGTGGATCGAGTCGTTCCCGTACAAGGAGGCGAAGGGGGAGTACGTGTTCTTCATCGACTTCGAGGGGCACCAGGACGAGCCGAAGGTGAAGAAGCTGATCAAGACGCTGGAAGACATCTGCGACGAGGTGAAGGTACTCGGCTCGTACCCGGTGTCGCTCGCCACCGATGAATGAGTCGGGTGATCGAGGCGAGCCGGGAGCGTGAGCGACCGGAGGTTTCAGACCTCCGGTCGCTCACGCTCCCGGCTCGCCGTTTGAATCCTCCTCCGCCCGCTTCCATCTCCGCCGCTCGCCAGTAACATTCACGCTGACCCGACGCCCGACCACTGACACACGCTTCGCACCATGATCCTCGTCATCCGCCCCGACGCCACCCTGGAACAGATCGACCACGTGGTCGATCGCATCAAGGAGCTCGGCTTCACCCCGCACGTGTCCCGCGGGGAGGCCCGCACCATCATCGGCGTGATCGGCGACGAGACCAAGCCGCAGGCGGAGATGCTCCAGCAGATCCCCGGCGTGGAGCAGACGCTGCCGATCATGAAGCCGTTCAAGCTCGCCAGCCGCGAGTTCCACAAGGACGACAGCGTCGTCCACGTGGGCAAGGTGCGGATCGGCCGCGGCAGCCTGGCGATGATCGCCGGCCCGTGCGCGGTGGAGAGTTACGAGGTGATGGACACCGTCGCCCGGTACGTGAAGGCGGGCGGGGCGAACATCCTCCGCGGCGGGGCGTTCAAGCCCCGCACGTCGCCCTACGCCTTCCAGGGCATGGGCGAGGACGGGCTGAAGATCCTCAAGGAGGTCGGCCAGAAGTACGACATGCCGGTCGTGACGGAGGTGATGGACCCGCGGCAGGTGGAGCTGGTGGTGAAGTACGCCGACATGCTCCAGCTCGGCGCCCGCAACATGCAGAACTTCGACCTGCTCAAAGAGTGCGGCAAGACTCGCACCCCAGTGCTGCTCAAGCGGGGGATGAGCGCGACGGTGAAAGACATGCTGATGAGCGCCGAGTACGTGCTGAGCGAGGGGAACAACCAGGTGGTGCTGTGCGAGCGGGGGGTGCGGAGCTTCGAGGACAGCACCCGGAACATGCTGGACATGAGCGCGGTGCCGAACGTGAAGGGGCAGAGCCACCTGCCCATCATCGTGGACCCGAGCCACGCCACCGGCCGGCCGGACCTGATCCCGAGCATGTGCCGGGCTTCGGTCGCGGCCGGGGCGGACGGCGTCCACGTCGAGGTGCACAACTGCCCGGAGAAGGCGATGAGCGACGGCCCGCAGGCGCTGCTCCCGCACCAGTTCCTGGACCTGATGGGCGACCTGCGGCGGCTGGCCGGCGCCCTCGACCGGCACTTCAGCAATCCGGGCGAGAACTGACAGACGGTTCCAGAAGCCGAACGCGGGCGCGTTCGGCGGGCCGCCACAGAGGGCGGCCCCTACGAATCGCAGTGTTTGGTAGGGGCCGCCCTCTGTGGCGGCCCGTGGTCCGGCTCCGCCGGACCACTTCCGAAACAAACTCTCAGACCAAAGCTCACTGGCAGCCGTCCGTGGGCGTTCAGGAGCGACCATGCGTCCGAAATTCGTCGCCGGCAACTGGAAGATGTACACCTCGCTGGCGAGCGCCAAGGGGCTGGCGGCGAACGTCGCCCACGCCTTCGGCGAGGACAAGCGGGTGATGGTGGCGGTGTGCCCGCCGTTCCCGTGGCTGACGGCGGTGGCCGAGGTGCTGAAGGGCACCTCCGTGCTGCTCGGCGGGCAGAACTGCTACCCCGAGCGGGAGGGGGCGTTCACCGGCGAGGTGTCCCCGGCCATGCTCAAGGACGCCGGCTGCCAGTACGTCATCATCGGGCACTCCGAGCGGCGGCACGGGCTGAACGAAGGCGACGAGTTCCTGAACCGCAAGGCGAAGGTCGCGCTCGCCGCCGGGTTGAAGGTGATCTTCTGCGTCGGCGAACTGCTGGCCGAGCGGGAGGCGAGCAAGACCGAGGCGGTGCTGGACACGCAACTCGCCGCCGGCCTCGCCGGGCTGACCACCGACCAGATGTCAAAGGTGGTCATCGCTTACGAGCCGGTGTGGGCGATCGGCACCGGCAAAGTGGCCACCCCGGACCAGGCGCAGGCCGCCCACGCGCACATCCGCGGAAAAATCCGCGGACTGTTCGGCGAGTTCACCGCGGATCACGTCCAAATCCAGTACGGTGGGTCGGTGAAGCCGGACAACGCGGCCGGGCTGATGAGCCTGCCGGACGTGGACGGCGCGCTGGTCGGCGGGGCCAGTCTGAAGGCCGACCAGTTCCTGGCCATCGTGAACGCCGCGCTGGGCTGATCTACCCACCCACCCCGCCCCGCATACACTGACTGTTCAACCCCGGCTGCCGCACGCACCGGGGGTCGGTCATTTCGGACCGCCGGAGACGCCGCCGTGCCACTGTTCGCGGACCAGATCGGGTTCTGGGGGTACGCCCTGAACGGGGTGCTCATCCTCATCAGCCTCGTCCTCATGCTGATCATCCTGATCCAGCGGGGCAAGGGCGGCGGGCTGGCCGGGGCATTCGGCGGGGCCGGCGGGTCGAGCGCGTTCGGCTCCCGCGCCGGCGACACGTTCACCAAGGTCACCCTGTACACCGCCGCCATCTGGGTGCTGGTGATCATGATCAACGTGAAGGTGATGCTGCCGGCCAAGGTGGTCGCCCCGAAGCCGACCGCGAACCCCGAGCAAGCCGACAAGCCGGCCGAACTGTAACCCGGAGCGCACCCCGTGCTGACCAGCATGACCGGGTTCGGCGCGACCCACGCCACCGCCGGCGGACTGACCGCCCACGTCGAGGTGCGGGCGGTGAACAACCGCCACCTGAAGGTGGTGGTCCGCGGGTCCGACCCGTACCCGTTGTTCGAGGCCGAGTTCGAGAAGGTGGTGCGGAAGACCGTCCGCCGCGGCAGCGTTCACGTGCATGTGCGGGTGGACCGCCCGCCCCGGCCGGGCGAGCTGCGGCTGAACCTGGCCGCCGTGCGGGAGTACAAGCGGCAGGTGATCGAGGCGTGCGACGGGCTGGATTCGGCGGCGGTGAACGCGGTGCTGTCCGGGCTGCTCGCCCTGCCGGGGGTGGCGCCGGAGGCGGCCCACTCCAGCGAACTGCCGGAGGACGAGTGGCCGCTGGTGGAGAAGGCACTGGAAGACGCGGTGGCGAAGTTCGACGCCGTCCGCCGCACCGAAGGGCGGTCGATGGCGGCCGAACTGCTGGCCCTGCACAAGAAAGCGGTGGACGAACTGGACCAGGTGAAGGCGGTGCTGCCGACCGTGACCGTCGGCTACCGGCAGCGAATCTTGGAGCGGGTTCGGCAGGCGGTGGCGGACGCCGGGGTGTCCGTCCAGCCGGACCACCTGATCCGCGAGGTGGCCGTGTTCGCCGACCGCACCGACGTGGCCGAGGAGGTGACGCGGTTCGAAGCGCACCTGGAACAGTACGCCAAGATCGTGGCCGACGGGTCGGCGGACGGGGCCGGGCGACGGCTAGAGTTCGTAGTGCAGGAGATGGGCCGCGAGGCGAACACGATGGGGTCGAAGGCCGGCGACGTGGCCGTCTCGCGGCACGTGGTGGAGATCAAGGCGACGCTGGAGCGGATCCGGGAACTGATCCAGAATGTGGAATGACGATTTTTGATTGACGATTTGCGACCGCGGGGCGGGCGATGTCTCAATCCGAAATCATCAGTCACCAATCGAAAATGCACGCCCCGCTGTTCGTCCTGTCCGGCCCGAGCGGGGTGGGGAAGACGACGGTGGTGGAGGAGGCGATCCGGGCGGTGCGGTACCCGCTGCGGCGGGCGATCACCGCCACCACCCGCCCGCCCCGCCCCGGCGAGGTGGACGGACGAGATTACCACTTCTGGTCGGTCGAGCGGTTCGAGGACGCACTCGGCCGCGGGGAGATGCTCGAACACGCGGTGGTGTTCGGGCGGGACTACTACGGCACCCCGCGGGCGGAGGTGGACCCGTTCCGCACGGCCGGCGTCGGGGTGATCCTGGTGATCGACGTGCAGGGGGCGGCCCAGGTGCGGGCCAGGTACCCGGACGACCACCGCTCGATCTTCCTGCTGGTGCCGTCGCTGGCCGAGTTGGAGCGACGGCTGCGGGCACGGGGCACCGAAGACGAGGCGAAGTTGGCCCGCCGGCTGGACACGGCCGGGCGGGAGCTGGCCCGGGCCGGCGAGTTCGCCGACCAAGTGACGAACGACACCGTCCCGAACGCCGTTCGGGAGCTGACGCGGATCATAAACGACGAATTCCAGGCGCGAGGGTACGAGCCATGCTCGACGAGCTGAAGGAAGAGGAGATCGTGAACAAGGTGGGCGGGCGGTTCAAGCTGTCCACCATCATCCAGAAGCGGATGGTGGCGCTGAACACCGGCGCGCCGCCGCTGGTGGAGGTGCGGGGCGGGGACAAGATGGCGATCGTTTTGCAAGAGATCCTCCAGGACAAGATCTTCCTGGACACGTCCGGCAACCTGCACACGGGCGACGGCGGGGAGTACAGCGGCGAGGCGCTGAACGGCCCGGCGGCGGACGAGTAACGGGCGAACCGGCGGGCGGGCGGCGGCGTACCGGGTACACCCGCGCCCCCGTTCCGCCACCCGGTGCCTCATGGCCGACCTGACCCCCCGCCTGACCAGCGCCACCGACGCCGCGGACGCGCGGTACGCCCCCCTGTCGTGGCTGGCGGTGGTGTCCCTCGTGGTCGGGGGCGGGTTCGTCCTCATCCTGCTCGTCCTCGGCACCATCTCGTACCGCCAGGGCAAGCCCCTCCAGTCGTCGTTCCTGCTGCTGCTGCCGGTGGTCGGGGTGCTGACCGCGTTCGCCGCCCGGCGGTCCGTCCGCGCGTCCGAGGGGGCGCGAACGGGGGTCCAGTACGCCAACGCCGGCTGGTGGCTGAGCGTGGTCGGCGGGCTGTGCTTCTTCGCCTACCTGTTCGCCGTGGACTGGTCGGTGCGGTCGGAGGCGCAGCGGCAGTTCGCCAAGTGGGCGGACGAGTTCATCAAGGCCGACCCGGCCAACCCGGCCGACCCGGCCATCCAGGCGGCGTTCGTCAAGACCATCCCGCCACAACGCCAGGCCAGCGTTCTGATCACCAAGCCCGACCTGTTCGCGGCCGAGTTCGGGCCGATCCTGACGGTGTTCCGCCAGACCAACCTGCTGCTCATAGCCGCCCGCAACAAGGACACGGCCAAGGTGGTGCCGCTCGGCCTGGCCGACTGGAAGCAGATGGACAAGGAGGTGGTGTGCGACGTGACGGCCAAGCTGACGTGCGCCGAGGGCGAGTTCCCGATCACCCTGGCCATGCTCGGCGTGTCCGGCGACAAGGGGCGGGAGTGGCAGATTCTCCGCCAGAACCTGTTCATCCCGGAGGACCAGTACAACCGGCCGGTCGGCAACCGCACCCGGTACGGGTGGATGGTCGAGCGGATGGACATCGACGCCCGCGAGACGGCAACCCAGTTCATCGCCACCATCAACAACCAGTTGGGGCGGGTGCCGCTGTACCTGCCGAACGCGCTCGGCCAGTCGCTGGCGCTGGACGCGTTCGTATCGCCCAAACCCGCCGTCACCCCCGACTTGGCCGAGAAGGTGCTCATCACCTCCGCCGCCCGGCTGGTACTCGCCGGCCCGTCGGGACTGCTGTGGAAGGGCACCACCGCCCCGCCGCCGGACTTCTTCGCCCGCGAGGACGGCAAGCCGCTGTCCGACGAGGAGCGGCAGAAGTTGACGAGCGTGTGGGACCCGCCCATGTTCGTGCAGGACCGCGTCTCCATGCCGGGCAAGCGGAACGTGGCCGACCCGGCCCGCAACTCGCTCGTGCAGACGGAGGCGAACCGGCTGGTGGTGAAGGTGCCGGTGGAGATCAAGCCGTCGTCCGCCGACTTCCAGGCGAACCCGAACGCCTACGCCATGGCCAAGCTGGTGCTGGTGTGCGACGACCCGGCGAAGGCGGCCGAGTTGGCCGCGGCCAAGGCCGCCGGCGGGCCGATGACCAACTCCCCGCCGGACGACCTGCGGGCCGCCCGGTACCAGTTCCGCCTCGTCCGCATCGAGTCCAACCTGCACGCCCTGAACCCGCTCAGCACCGAGGCCGCCCAGCGGCGGTGATGCCCCCCACCGGCGGGCCGCCGGTGCCACGAAGACAAAACCAATTCTTCCGTGGCACCGGCGGCCCGCCGGTGTGCCCGAGTGATTTCCCGCCGGCCGCGGTCGGCCGCCCTATAACACGGGTAGGCTCGACCCCGCCGCGCCCTCTTCCGCGAGACCGACATGCCCGCCGACATGGTGCCCTTTCGCCCCGGCCTGGAGAACGTGGAAGCGGCGAAGTCGGCCGTGAGCGAGATCGACGGCAAGCGGGCGGTGCTGGAGTACCGGGGGATCGCGGTCGAGACGCTGGCGAAGGAGTCGGGCTACGAAGAAACCGCATGGCTGCTGATGAAGGGCGACCTGCCCACCCAGCGGCAGTTGGCCGAGTTCGACTTGGAGCTGCGCTCCAAACGGGCCGTCCACTTCAAGCTGAAAGACCTGCTCAAGTGCCTGCCGGCGTCCGCCCACCCGATGGACGCGCTGCAGTCCGCCACCGCCGCCCTCGGCGCGTTCTACCCGTGTCGCACGGTGAGCGACCCGGCGAAGAACTGGGACGCGGCCGTGCGGCTGACCGCCGCCCTGCCCACCCTGGTGGCGGCGTTCGCCCGCGTCCGCCGCGGGGAGGAGGTGCTCGACCCCCGCTCCGACCTGGACCACGCCGCCAACTTCTACTACATGCTGTTCGGCAAGGAGCCGACCCCGGCCGCCCGCAAGGTGCTGGACGCGTGCCTCATCCTGCACGCCGAACACAACATGAACGCCAGCACGTTCACCGCCCGCGTGGTCGGGTCGTCACTGGCCAACCCGTACGCGGTCATCTCGGCGGCCGTCGGGTCGCTGGCCGGCCCGCTGCACGGCGGGGCGAACGAGGAGTGCCTGAACCAGTTGGAGCAGATCGGCAGCCCGGCGGGCGTGCAGGGGTGGCTGGACGCGAAGGTGGCGAAGGACCCGAAGTTCAAGGTGATGGGCTTGGGCCACCGGGTGTACAAGGTGAAGGACCCGCGGGCGACGGTGCTGCAGGAGTTCGCCGAGCAGATGTTCGCCGAGACCAGCCGGCCGAAGAACTACGAGACGGCGCTGGAACTGGAGCGGGTGTGCGCCGGGGTGTACGGGGCGAAGGGGGTGTACCCGAACGTGGACTTCTACAGCGGGGTGGTGTACCAGGCGCTGGGCATCCCGACGGACGTGTTCACCCCCATCTTCGCCATCGGCCGGGTGGCCGGCTGGCTGGCCCACTGGCTGGAGCAGTTGCAGGGCAACCGCATCTTCCGCCCGGAGCAGGAGTACACCGGCAAGGCGAACGTGGCCTACGTGCCGCTGGAGAAGCGGCCGTAACGCACCCGGAACGAACCCATGTCCCGGCTCGACTCCATCCTCGACCGCATCCGGTTCGCCCGCCGGTACACCGTCTGGCTGCTCGACGCCACCCCCGAGGCCGAGTGGTTCCAGATGCCCGGCGGGATCACCCACGTCGCCTACCAGGCCGGGCACATCGCCCTCGCCCAGTTCCGAACGTGTCTGGCACGGGGCCGCGGGGATCGGCCGGCCGACGCCGACCTCATCCCGCCGACGTACCGCGACCTGTTCGGCCGCAACCCGCCCTCCCCCGACCCGGCCGTGTACCCGACGCCGGCGGACATCCGCGCCACGATGGACCGCATCCACGCCCAGGTACTGCTGGAGGTACCGACGTTCACATCCCTGGACCTGGACGAGGTGATCCCGCCGGAACACAAGTACTGCAAGACCCGCGGCGAGTTCCTGGAATGGTGTTCGGCGCACGAGATGATCCACGCCGGGCAGATCGGCTTGCTCCGCCGGTTGCTCGGGCATAAACCGCTCTGGTAGCCGCCCCCCACCTGCGGTGTCTCCGATAGCCCGCAGCTCTGTTAGCCCGACGCGCGAGCGAGGGGCGAACCACGACTGGCACAGGTGGTTTGCCCCTCGCTCGCGCGTCGGGCGAACTCAGGAACCGGATCATGCTCGACGCCGCCTTCGTCCGCGACCACCTCGACGCCGTCAAAGCCAACTGCACGAACCGCAACGTGACCGCCGACGTGGACGCGGTGGTCCGCCTGGACGACGAGCGGAAGCGGATCCAGCGGCTGGCCGACGAGACGAAGGCGAAGCAGAACCAGATCACCGACGGGTTCAAGAAGGCGACGCCGGAGGAGCGGACCAAGCTGAAGGAGGAGAGCGGCAAGCTGAAGGAGCAGGTGGCGGGGTTCGACGCTCAACTCGCCGAGGTGGAGGTGAAGCTGCGGGCGGCGCTGGCCGTCATCCCGAACATGTCGCACCCGAACGCGCCGGTCGGCACCGACTCGGCGGCCAACGTCACCGTCGGCGAGTTCGGCACCAAGCCGGCGTTCGACTTCAAGCCGAAGGACCACGTCGATCTGTGTACGTCGCTCGCCCTGGCCGACTTCGAGGCCGGCACCAAGGTGGCCGGGCAGAAGTTCTACTTCCTGAAGAACGAGGGGGTGCTGCTCGAACTGGCGCTGGTGCAGTACGCCATCACCAAACTGGTGGCGAAGGGGTTCACCCCGGTCATCACCCCGGACCTGGCGAAGGTGGACATCCTGGAGGGCATCGGGTTCATGCCGCGGGACAACGCCGAGACGCGGCAGGTGTACACCGTCGCCGACACCGACCTGTGCCTGATCGCCACCGCCGAGATCACCCTGGGCGGGATGCTCGCCGAGCAGACCATCCCGGAGGACCAACTGCCGCAGCGGTACGTCGGCCTGTCGCACTGCTTCCGCACCGAGGCCGGGGCCGCCGGCCGCGACACCCGCGGCATCTACCGCGTCCACCAGTTCACCAAAGTCGAGATGTTCGCCTTCTGCACGCCGGCCCAGTCGGACGCCATCCACGAGGAAATCCGCGGCATCGAGGAGGAGATCTTCAACGGGTTGGGGATCCCGTTCCGGGTGATCGACACCTGCACCGGAGACCTGGGCGGGCCGGCGTACCGCAAGTACGACCTGGAGGCGTGGATGCCCGGCCGCGGGAACGGCGGGGAGTACGGCGAGGTGACCAGCACGTCGAACTGCACCGACTACCAGGCGCGGCGGCTGAAGATCCGCTACCGGCCGAAGGAGAAGAAGGGCGGCGGGCTGCCGTTCGTGCACACGCTGAACGGCACGGCGGTGGCCTGCACGCGGGCGCTCATCGCCATCCTGGAGAACTACCAGCAGGCGGACGGGTCGGTGGTTGTGCCCGAGGTGCTGCGGCCGTGGGTGAACAAGGAGCGGATCGTGGCGAAGAAATGAGGCGTGTTGTCCGCCACGGTCAGGTGTGCAACAATGTGGCATCCGCCGAGGAGACCGCCATGCACCCGAACGGCACCCCGCCCGTGGTCCCCCCGCCCCGCGACGACTTCCGGTCGGACGACCTGTTCATGGAACTCAACGACGAGGGCAAGGCGGCGCTAGCCGACGCGAACTGGGTGAACGAGCATTACAGCCTGGGCACGTTCGACGAGTTCAAGGGGCAGTACATCGCGGTCGTCGACAAGAAAGTGCTGGGCCATGACAAGAATTTGAAACGATTGCGGGAAACCGTGTCGCGGGAAACGGGGATTTCGGTGAACCGGATCGTCACCACCCTGATTGTTCGCAAACAGACGGCCTGACGGAAGAGGCCCGCTCGTGGCTCGCCTGCTACTCGAAGCTCGCGTCGATTTCTCCGTCCCGTACGTCTACCGTGGTACGACGCCACCGACGACGGTCCACGTCCCGTGCTACCACCCGTATATCCGTTTGTACTTGGTGCCGCCGGCGGAAGTGGTCGGCTGGCAACCGCCGCAGGATTTGGGGCATGCCCGACTATTCGACGCGATCGTGGACACCGGGGCGTCGCTCACCAACCTGCCCCATGATGTGTGGACCGTAATCGACGGCACATCCACTTCGGAAATCCGCTGGTTGGAACGTACTGAATCGGATCCCATCCACATCGGTGGGCAGCGGCACAACTTTCGCCTCGGGAGGGTGCTGTTGGCGGCAATGGACTGGCAGGGCCGCTGGATGCCGCCGGCGTGGACGACCGTTCGCTGCCTGGACCCGACGGACGAGCCGATCCCCGCTCTGCTCGGCCTGCTGTCCCCGTTCCTGACCGAACGCCGCCAACTCCGGCACGTCGACGACGACCGCACTCGTCCGGTGTGGTGGCTGGAAGACCCGCGGTGGTAACGGTCCTATCACGCCCCGGATGGAAATCGCAGCGATCCCGCCTGAACTGCCCCCGCCGTTGAAGTGAGAAACCGATGAACGCCGGGGTTTCTCTTGTTCGCCCCGGCCGGTCGAACTAAACTCTTACTGGGGAGAATTCCGACACTCGTTCCCGTTCGCGAACGGGGCTGTCGGGAACTCCCGCCCGCCGAATCGCGCCACACCCCTGGTCGCGTCTCTGGTTTCAGTAACGAGGCCGTCGAACAATGCCGATCCGCTTGCGCGCACTCGGGTTCGGGTTGGTGGCGTGTGCCCTCATCACCGTCGCGGCGGTCGGGGATGCCGGCCGGCCGGATGAGGTCGCGGCCCAACCGGCCGCCAAGCCGCCGACCGACGAGTTCGCCAAGTCGGTGGTGCCGTTCCTGAACAAGTACTGCAACAACTGCCACAGTGCGGACAACAACTCCGGCGGCATCACCCTGGACGTGTTCGAGTCGGCCGCCCACGCTAAGAAGGACCGCAAGACGTGGGAGGCGGTCGAGCGGGTGCTGCTGGCCGAGGACATGCCGCCGAAGAAGAAGAAGCAGCCGGAGGCGAGCGAGCGGACGGCCGTGGTGACGTACCTGAGCGGCACCCTGCTGAAGGTGAACTGCGTCGGGCCGAAGGACCCCGGCCGCGTCACCATGCGGCGGCTGAACCGGGCCGAGTACAACAACACCGTCCGCGACCTGTGCGGGGTGACGGACTTCCAGCCGGCCAACGACTTCCCGTCCGACGACGTGGGGTACGGGTTCGACAACATCGGCGACGTGCTGTCC
The DNA here is from genome assembly GCA_022841795.1 of Fimbriiglobus sp. GTDB lineage: Bacteria > Planctomycetota > Planctomycetia > Gemmatales > Gemmataceae > JALHQU01. Next base: position 3,249 of record JALHQU010000136.1, on the reverse strand, counting down.
GTCCAGCCCATCCTGATCGAGAAGTACTTGGCCGCGGCGGATCAGATCCTGGACAAGGCGCTGCCCAAACCTGAGGCGATCCCGCAGTCGAAGCAGACGTACCGCCCGCAGAACATCCTGGTGGCCCCGCGGGGGGCGAAGTTCAAGGAGAACAACAAGGACGTGATCGTGTTCAGCACGGAGGGGTCGGCGTACCTGGAGAAGGTGAACTTCCCGGTGGACGGCGAGTACGCCATCCGGGTGAAGGCGTGGGCGAACAAGGTGGGCAAGGACCCGGCCAAGATGGCCGTGCGGGTGGACGGCAAGGACGTGAGGACGTTCGCCGTGACCGCCCCGGAGGACAAGCCGGAGGTGTACGAGATCCGCACCAAGGTGTCGGCCGGGGAGAAGCGGCTGGCCGCGTTCTTCACCAACCCGTTCGAGGACACGAAGGCGAAGACGCACCTCAACCTGGGGGTGCAGACGCTGGAGATCGAGGGGCCGATGGGCGGGGCGGCGAAGCCGCTGCCGCCGTCGGTAAAGAAGGTACTCGCCGCCCGCCCGGCCACCGACGGCACCAAGGACAAGTCGGCGTCGGCCGAGAAGGTGCTGGCCGACTTCGCCCGCCGCGCCTACCGCCGGCCAGTGAAGGCGGACGAGGTCCAGCGGCTGATGAAGATGTACCGCATCGCCGCCCAGGACGGCGAGCCGTTCGACCAGGCGATCAAGCTGCCGCTCAAAGCGGTGCTGGTATCCCCGCACTTCCTGTTCCGCGTCGAGGACGACCCGAAGGCGCCGGACCAGTCGCGGACCATCGGCGAGCACGAACTCGCCACCCGCCTGAGCTACTTCCTGTGGTCGAGCATGCCGGACGACGAGCTGACCCGACTGGCCGACAAGGGCGAGCTGCGGAAGCCCGGCGTGCTGAAGGCCCAGGTGGTGCGGATGCTCAAGGACTGGAAGAGCCACTCGCTCACGTCCGACTTCGCCGGCCAGTGGCTGATGCTGCGGAGCGTGTGGGGCGTCACCCCGGACACCGGCGTGTACCCGGCGTGGGAGGACAAGCTGAAGGCGGCGATGGTCCGCGAGACGGAGATGTACTTCGACCACGTGGTGAAGAACGACCGCAAGGTGACGGAGTTCATCGACTCGAACTACACGTTCCTGAACGAGCGGTTGGCGAAGCACTACGGCATCAAGGGGATCACGGGGAACGACTTCCGCGAAGTGAAACTGCCGGACGGTCGCCGCGGCGGGGTACTCACCCACGCCAGCGTGCTGACGGTCACGTCCAACCCCACCCGCACCTCGCCGGTGAAGCGGGGCAAGTGGGTGCTGGAGAACATCCTCGCTTCCCCGCCGCCGCCGCCCCCGCCGAACGTGCCCGAGCTGGAAAAAACCGAGCTGAAGGGTACTCTCCGGCAGCAGATGGAGCAGCACCGGGCCAACCCGTCGTGCGCCAGTTGCCACGAGAAGATGGACGCCATCGGGTTCGGGCTGGAGAATTTCGACGGCATCGGCGCGTGGCGGGATGACGAAAAGAAGGTTAATATTGACGCCAGCGGGGTGCTCCCCGGCGGGGGCAAGTTCGACGGCCCGGCCGAACTGCGGAAGATCCTGCTCGGCAAGGCGGACCAGTTCCGCCGCTGCCTGGCCGAGAAGCTGACCACCTTCGCCCTCGGCCGCGGGCTGGAGTATTACGACAAGTGCGTGCTGGACGATCTGGTGGCGAAGCTGAAGGCCGGGGACGACCGGTTCTCCGCCCTGGTGCTGGCGATCGTCGAGAGCGAACCCTTCCAACAACGCAAAGGGAAGAGGAGCGACTGATATGACCCGACCGATCACCCGCCGGACCGCCCTCCGCGGGCTGGGCACGATGGTCGCCCTCCCCTGGCTCGGCTCGTTGGCTCGCGCCGCCGGCCCGGCCGGGGCCGCTGCCGCACCCAAGCGGGCGGCGTTCATGTACGTGCCGAACGGCGTCCACCTGCCGGACTGGTTCCCGGAGAAGGACGGGAAGCTGGGCAAGCTGCCGTCCATCCTGTCGTCCCTGGAGCCGTACAAGGACAGCCTGAACCTGTTCCACGGGCTGGCCCTGGACAAGGCGCGGGCGAACGGCGACGGCCCCGGCGACCACGCCCGCGCCATGTCCGCGTTCCTCACCGGCCGGCAGGCCCGCAAGACGCACGGGGCGGACATCCGCGCCGGCCAGTCGGCCGACCAGCACATCGCCACCGCCGTCGGCGACAAGACGCGGTTCCCGTCCATCGAACTGGGCATCGAGAAGGGGCAGCAGGCCGGCAACTGCGACAGCGGGTACAGCTGCGCGTACTCGTCCAACCTGAGCTGGCGGGGCGAGAGTACCCCGAACGCCAAGGAGTGCGACCCGAAGGCGGTGTTCGAGCGGCTGTTCGGCGACGGCGACTCGAAGGAGGCGAAGGCGGCGCGGGCCAAGCGGGACGCGCACAACAAGAGCGTGCTCGACTTCGTGCTGGACGACGCCAAGAAGCTGAACAGCACCCTCGGCCAGGCGGACCAGCGGAAGCTGGACGAGTACCTGGTGTCGGTGCGGGAGGTGGAGCAGCGGATCGAGCGGATGCGGAAGGAGGCGGAGTCGCCCAAGACCGTCGCCAAGCCGGACATGAAGACCCCGGCCGGCATCCCGCCCGAGGTGCAGGACCACATCCGCCTGATGTGCGACCTGATGGTGCTGGCGTTCCAGACCGACCTGACCCGCGTGGTGACGCTGCCGTTCGCCAACGACGGCAGCAACCGGCCGTACAAGATGATCGGCGTGACCGACGGGCACCACGACCTGTCCCACCACCAGAAGAACGCGGAGAAGCAGGAGAAGCTGAAGAAGATCAACACCTTCCACATCGAGCAACTGGCCTACCTGACGGGCCGGCTGAAGGGTGTGAAAGAAGCGAACGGCACCACCCTGTTGGACAACGTGATGCTGGTGTACGGCAGCGGCATCGGCGACGGCGACCGGCACAACCACGACGACCTGCCCATCCTGCTGCTCGGCAAGGGCGGCGGCACGATCGAGGGCGGGCGGTACACGAAGGTGCCGTTCAACACCCCGCTCATGAACCTGTACCTGGCCCTGTTCGACCGCCTCGGCTGCGGCACCAAGACGTTCGGCGACAGCACCGGCGTGCTGAAGATCTGATCCAACTGTGATCCGGTTTGCCGCGAGGCACCGCCGAGCGCGTCGCGCTCGGCGGTGCCTCGCGGCAAACCATTTCAGAGACGGTTCCAATAGCCGAA
>JALHQU010000135.1 GCA_022841795.1 Fimbriiglobus sp. | reverse complement strand
TGCTCCGCGACATCGACTCACTGCTCAAGACCCCGCCGCCGCAGGGCGGCGGGGGAGGGGGCGGCGGTGGCGGTGGTCCTCCGCCGCCCCCGATGGGTGGCGGGGGCGGCGGAGGCGGTGGGTCGCCTCCGCCGATGGGCGGGGGTGGGAAGGGTGGTGGCGGTTCCGGCCGGAAGCAGCGCGGTAGCGGCGGTCAGGGGCAACAGCAACAGCCGATGGGCGGCGCGGGTCAGCAACAGCAACCAATGGGTGGAAGCGGGCAGCAGCAGCCGATGCCGGCGGGCGGGGCGGCCGACCCGAACAGCAAGGAGAGCGGTGGGGGTGGGGGCGCCCAGCAGAACGCCGGCGCTCAAGGCGGGAAGGGCGGCGGGAAGATGACCCCGGACCTGCCGCTCGACGACCCGTTCAGCAAGCGGGTGTGGGGCCACCTGCCGGAGAAACTGCGGCAGCAGGCCATGCAGTCGTACCGCGAGCAGTTCATGCCGCAGTACAGCGAACTGCTGAAGCAGTACTATTCCAACATCGCCGAGCGGGAAAAAGCCACCCCCCGGAAGTGAGCGACCGATGACCGACCGTTCCCGCCGCCGGTTCCTCCGCACCTCCGCCGTCGCCGGCACCGGCGGGCTGCTCACCCTGCTGAGTCGCGCCGCCGACCCGGCCGGCCCGCGGTCGCCGGACGACTTCATCTCCCCCGAAACGCAATCGGCCATCGACCGCGGGCTGAGCTACCTGGCCCAGTCGCAGGCGAACGACGGGTCGTTCGGCGACCGCCTGGGCGGGAACACGGCGAACGCGGCCGTCACCGCCCTGGCCGGGCTGGCGCTCCTGTCCGGCGGGCACCACCCCGGCCGCGGGCGGTACGGCAAGCAGGTGAGCCGGGCGGTGGACTACCTGGTCGGCCGCGGGCGGACGAGCACCCCGGTCGGGTACCTGCAGAACGCCGAAACGGGCGGGCACGGGGCCATCTACCAGCACGGGTTTTCCGCCCTGTTCCTGTCCGAGGTGCACGGCACCCTGCCCGACCCGGACAAGCAGGCGAAGGCCCGCGACATGCTGGAGAAGGCGGTGGCGGTGACGGTGAAGGCGCAGAACCGCAAGGGCGGGTGGCGGTACGAGCCGCGGGCGACCGAGCAGGACGACGTGTCCGTCACGGTGGCGCAGCTGATGGCCCTGCGGGCGGCGAAGAACGCCGGCATCTACGTGGACAAAGCGGTGGTGGACAAGTGCGTGGAGTACATCAAGGGGTGCCAACTTCCCGACGGCGGGTTCATGTACATCAAGGGGCAGTCCGGGTCCGGGTCGCTGTTCCCGCGGTCGGCGGCGGCGGTGGTCGGGCTGTACAGCGCGGGCATCTATGACGACCCGGTGGTGGAGAAGGGGCTGCGGTACCTGATGCGATACCTGCCACGGGGCAACCGCGGCGGGTTCGACATCCGCCAGGAGCACTACTTCTACGGCCAGTATTACGCCGCGCTGGCCATGTGGACGGCCGGCGGGAACTACTGGGCCGAGTGGTTCCCGGCCATCCGCAACGAGCTGCTGCTGCGGCGGGAGCAGAACGGCGGGTGGGGCGACTTCTTCGGCTCGGCCTACGCCACCGCCATGGCGTGTATCATCCTCCAGCTCCCGAACAACTACCTACCGATCATGCAGAAGTAAGTAGTAAGCACACTCCGTGTGCCGATCCGGGTGAACCCGGCCCGCCAGGGCCGTGGGTGTCGTGATCCACACCCCCTCCCTGGCGGTCGGGGTTCACAAAAAACAAGCGAAGAACGGCACACGGAGTGTGCCTACTACTTACTTCGGTTCCCCAAGAATCTGCTGCGGCCGCACCGGCGGGATCGGCTGCACCCGCGGGCCGGGCGGCAGCGGCTGCGGCTCGATCTTGAACGACGACACCGGCGGGAGCGGGTCGTCCCCACCGCCTCCGGGCGACGGCGGGAGCGGCCGCACCCCGCCGGACGCCGGGTTCGGGGTGCTGTTCGGCAGCGGGGCGAACGGCGACTCCTTCAGCCCGGTGCTCGGCCGCAGCGCCCCGCCCACCCCGATCGTCTCCGGCTTGCGGGCCACCTTGTCGGCGAACACCTCCAGGTCCTTGGCGATCTTCTCCGCCCGGGCAAGGGTGCGGGTCAGGTTGGCCGCCGCGTCCACCAGCTGGTTGTACAGCTGCGGGTCGTTCACCACCTTGCCGAGCGTGCCCTCGGACTTGGACAGTTGCCCGAGCACCTTCCGCACCTCGGCGGCGGTGGTGGCCAGCTCCTCGGCCGCCTTCGCCGCGTTCCGGGCGAACGGCTCGGCGTTGTCGGCCAGCGGCTTGGTCGCCTTCTCCACGTTGTCCAGGATGGCCTTCGTCTGGGCGACGCGGTCGCCCACGTTCTTCACCACGTCGGCCACCCCCTTGAACGCCGGCCCGGCCGCCTTCACCGCCTCGTCGATGCTCTTCAGGGTGGTGTCCGCCCGGTCCACCAGGATGGCGAACAGGCGGATGGCCTTGGTCAGGTCGTCGCTCCCGTCCCGCACGTTCTTCAGGATGTCCGCCACCAGCTTGCGGTTGTCCTCGCTGGTCAGCTTGTTCAGGTTGTCGGTGGTGGTGGTCAGGTTCTTCAGCGCGGCGGCCAGGTTCTTGCGGTTGTCGTCGCCCAGCACGTCGTTCGCCCGGTCGGTGAACTGGCGGATGCCCTGGAGCGTCTTGGTCAGCTCACCCTTGTTGTCCTTCAGCACCGTCCGCAGGTCGTCGGCCAGCGGCTTCACCGCCTTCGCCAGCTCGGCGATCTCCTTGGCCAGCGTCTTCAGGTTGCCCGGCTGGTCCCCCGGCGGGTCGTTCGCCCCGATGAACTCCTGCACCTTCAGGTTCGTCTGCCGCAGCTCGGGCACCACCTCGCGGGCGCTCTTGGCCAGCTGGCCGATCTCGTCCAGCGCCTTCTCCGCCTTCGGCCCGACCGCCTCGAACTTGCCGATGGTGCGGCTGAACTGGGCGAGCGCCGCCTGCGCGTCCGGGATGGTGCCCTGCGCCTGGTTGATGAGCCGCTGGGTGTTCAGCGGGGGCACGCCGGCGATCTCGGTGCCCGGTTCATACGCCGGGCCGAAGTTGATCGGCTGGCCCTTGTCGTCCACCCGCGGGATGAAGTCCAGGGTGGTGTCCCCGCTGAGCAGCCCGCGGGAGATGACCGGCTCTTCGCTCGTCCGCGGCAGGTGCTTGCCCTCGATCTCCACGGACACCTGCACGCGGCCGGTGTTGTCGTCGATGTCCAGCCCGGTCACCCGGCCGATGCGGACGCCGGACTTCCGCACCGGGGTGCCCTGGGCCAGGCCGGGGGCCTCGGGGAAGGAGACGGTGTACCGGGCGTTCCGGCTGAACAGCTTCGGCGCGCCGCCGAACGTGACCACCAGCCCGGTGAGGGCGACCACCGCCGCCGCCACGAACGCCCCCAGCCGCACCCGCATCGCTCGCTCGGCCATGATGAACCCTCTTCGGCGAACCGCGGGCGTTAGCCCGTGGGTGGTTCAAGAACCCGGGCGGCTGACGCCGCCGGTTCACCCAAAACCGGCCCACGGCGTGGGCCGGCTACTTTGTCGCTCAGTCGTGGTACACCCCGCCCAACTCGGTCAGCCGGTCGCGGGCCTCGCCGAGCACGAACTGCCGCACCCGCGGGTCGGCCGCCTCGGTCAGCCCGGCCGCCGGGCCGTCGTACACCACCTGCGGCTCGCCGCCGGACAGCCGCGAGAGCGGGTACAGCATCACCACCCGGTCGGCCACCTTCTGCACCGTCCGCATCTCGTGCGTCACCACCACGCTGGTCACGTTCGTCCGCCGGCGGGTGAGCAGGATCAGCTCGTTGATCACGTCCGTCATGATCGGGTCCAGGCCGGTGGTCGGCTCGTCGTACAGCATCACGTCCGGGTCCAGGGCCATCGCCCGCGCCAGCCCTACCCGCTTCCGCATCCCGCCGGACAGCTCGGCCGGCATCTTCGCCTCGGCCCCTTCCGGCAGGCCGACCTCCTGGAGCCGCTGCCGCACCTTCACCCGCACGTCCGGCTCGGCCATCCCGCCCTTCGCCCGCAGGCCGAACGCCACGTTGTCGAACACCGTCAGGCTGTCGAACAGGGCCGCCCCCTGGAACAGGAACCCGACCCGCAGCCGCATGGCGGTCAGCTCCCGCTCGCTCAGCCGGTGGACCGGCTTGCCCTCGAAGAACACCTCCCCGTCGGTCGGCTTGAGCAGGCCGACGATCAGCTTGAGCGTGACCGACTTGCCGCACCCGCTCTCGCCGATCAGGGCCATTGTCTCGCCGGCGAACACGTCCAGGTGGACGTTCGACAGCACCTGCTGCCGGCCGAACCGGACGGACACCCCGCGGAGTCGGATGAGCGGTTCGGTCATGGCTACGCCACCCGCGCGCCGGTGGGCGGCCAGAACGAGTCGTGGATGGTGTTCGTAATCATGGCCAGCACGAAGTCGAGGAACATGATAGCCACGAACGACAGCACGAACCCCTCGGTGGCCGCCCGGCCGACGCCCTCCGCCCCGGCCCGGCTGTGGAACCCGCGGTGGCAGCACACCAGGCACAGCACCCCGCCGAACACCACCGACTTGACCAGCCCGGACAGCAGGTCGAACCGCTTGACGAACCGGGCCGAGTGTTCCCAGTAGTGGTACGGCTCGATGCCGAACACCTTCAGGCAGATGACCGAACTGCCGAGCACGCCCATCAGGTCGGCCACCACCGTCAGCAGCGGGATCATGAGCAGGCAGGCGAGCAGCCGCGGGGACACCAGGTACTTCACCGGGTCTACGCCCAGGCAGGCCAGCGCGTCGATCTGCTCGGTCACCCGCATGGTGCCGAGCTGGGCGGCCATGGCCGTGCCCACTCGCCCGGCCAGCATAACCGCCGCCAGCACCGGCCCGAGTTCCCGCACCACCGACATGTGGATGACCGCCCCGATGGACGTGTCCAGCCCGATGGTGTGGAACTGGGCGTAGGTCTGCACGGCCAGCACCATGCCGATGAACGTGCCGGTGACGGCCACCACCAGCAGGCTGCTGTACCCGATGTCGAAGCAGGCGTGCAGCAGCTCCCGCCCCTTCAGGTGCCGGGTGAACACGCCGCGGATGGCCCGGCCGGAGAAGATCGCCCAGTCGCCCACGCCGTCCAGCGCGTCGGTGAGGGGGAAGGTGCGCGGCGTGGGAGGGGCCGCGACCCGTTCGGGCGGCTGCGGCACCAGGGGGACCGGCTCAGCCAAGTCGCTGGCCACGCGACGACCTTCCGTGTCGAGGAACGGAACCGACCACATCCTATCATCGAACGCCGCCGCAGCCGGGGGTGATTCTCCCCGGCCGCGGCGGTGACAACGCGGGCGTCAGGATCGGCACGACCGTCAAATCGGGCTGAACAGGTTGCGGCGGGTGGGGGCGGGATGCCACACGCCGGTGCGAGCGTCGTACACCCACACCTCCTGCGGCCGGTCCGGGCGGTCATACGGCCGGGCGGTGGGGATGTCGGACTCGTCCCACACGCGTTGCCGCCGGCGGTGGGCGTCCATGTACCGCACCGACTCGTACTCCTGCCGGCCCATCGTGTACAGCACGAACGCCAGGATCATCAGCATGAACTGGCCGGACACCAGCCCGTAGATGCCGAACAGGATGGCGAACCCGGTGCCGATGGTCACCGCCACGCGGGTGGCCGTCACCCGGTCGGTGAACCAACTGACCACCGCCCGCAGCACCCGCCCGCCGTCCATCGGGAACGCCGGGATCAGGTTGAACAGCACCAGCCCGACGTTCGCCATCATCAGCCGGGACAGGAACGTGCTGACCGGGTTCTGGTAGCTCGGCCAGATGTCCAGGGCCAGCCCGTCGGCCAGCAGCACCGCCGCCAGGCCGAGGGCGATGACCACGTTCACCGCCGGCCCGGCCAGCGCGACCACAATTTCCTGAATGGGGCGTTCCGGCATCCGTTCCAGCCGGGCCACCCCGCCGATCGGGTACAGAACGATATCTCGGGTGCGGATGCCGTACAGCCGGGCGGCGAGCGCGTGCCCGAGTTCGTGCAGGGCCACGCACCCGAACACGGCCAATATCACGCCGGTGTTCATCACCGCCGCCGGCAGCCCGCCGGCCATGTACGCGGTCAGGAACACGAACGCCGGCAGCAGCCAGAACGTGCCGTGCAGGCTCAGGTCTATGCCGAACGGCCGGCCGATTCGCAGCGAGCCGAACATGTTGGGATCCTCCTGGCGCACGGGCGAGCGCCGTCCGACAGAGGATTATTCGCACGCGGACAAGGGGCGCTTACGGGAATCGGAATGGAAATGGGAACACCGGCGGGCCGCCGGTGCCACGTAGTCGCGAGGTGGTTGGGGGGAATCACCACAGGCGGGCCGCCGGTGCCACGGAAGAAAGCTCCTGTCTTCGTGGCACCGGCGGCCCGCCGGTGGGTCTTTCTACCGTGGCACCGGCGGCCCGCCGGTGTTTCACGCTATCGGTTGTCCACCCCGATCACCTCGCCGCCGGCGCGGGTCCAGAAGGCGAACAGCGCCGCCGCGTCCATCGACTGACGGAGGAACGCCACCGACCCGTCGCACCGCAGGGCGTTCACCCCGCCGCTATGGAACGAGTACGGGCTGCTGAAGTTGGACACGTTGATGAACCCGCAGGCGGTGCCGGTGTTCACGTCCACCTGGTTGCCGGCGGGCACCACCGCTTGGCCGTACAGCACCGGGGTGCCGTTCAGGTCGGCCCACGTGCCGCGGACGAACTGGCCGGCGTTCTGGTTGCCCACCGAGGTGGGGAACGTCGGGTTGGACACCAGCGGGAGCGGGCTGGGCAGGGAACTGCCGATGGTCGCCACCGACCGGCCGTTGATGTACACGTTCAGCCCGCGGCCGGCCACCTCGGTCATCAGCAGGGTGTTGCTGGTGCCGTCGGAGATGCCGACGATGGTGTTGCCCACGCTCGACTTGTCTGCCACCCCGCCGTCGGTCGCCCCCACGCTCAGGGCGGCCGAGTACTCGGCCCCGAGCACCGGGGTCTGGTTCAGGGTGCCGCCGCAGCGGGTGATGGCCGCCGGGTGGATGCCGCGGTACGCCCAGTAGTCGGTGCGGGAGAACTGGTAGTTGCTGCCGCCCAGCAGCGGGGTCATGATCAGGTCGTAGGTGGCCGTGTTCGAGCTGGACGGGGTGGCCGGGCAGGTGAACACCTTCACCGGCGTGCGGCCGGCCTCGTTGCTGGCCAGTGGGGCCGGCGGCGGCAGGTTGAGCGGGTCCAGGATGCTGATGTTGCGGTTCACCAGCTTGGCCAGGTTGTCCTGCTCGACGTACTCCACCGCCATCACCAGGTTGGTGAACCCCTGCCGCTGGTCCATGTACGGGTTGGCCGGCCGCGGGTTCACGTTCGGGTCGCGGAAGTTGAACCCCCACGGCGGCAGCCGGCCTTGTGCGCTCTCGTAGTTGTGGTGCGCCAGCCCGATCTGGTGCAGGTTGTTCTGGCAGGACATGCGGGCGGCGGCGTCCCGCACTTTCTGGACGGCGGGCAGGAGCAGGCCGATGAGCACGGCGATGATGGCGATGACCACCAACAACTCGATCAGCGTGAACGCCGACCGGCGGACGGGGAACGAACGCATGAACGGTGTCTCCGGGAGAGGGGGAGAACACCACCCGTTCGCACGGCGACACCGAGTCGCGGGAGAGCGCGAGCCGGGCGGAGGCCGACCTAACAGCCGGCCGGGACTGGATGTTAGGGGGATGCTACCGAACGCCGGCCGTTTCCGCGAGTGGAAAAAATGATGAGCGAGTCGGTCGCACGCCGGAGTGTGCGATTCTCGTTCAACGGCTGGCGGGGGTGTGTGGCGGTGTTGGCGGTGTTGGCGGTCTTCCACTTTTTCAGCCGTTATTACTCGCAATACCGCCAGAACGTGATGGCCGGCACCCGGCTCACACCAGCCGCTCGCGGCGGCGGACCCACCACTCGCACCCGAGCAGCAGCACCAGCAGCAGGAACAGCAGGCCGTGGTTCCACACGCTCAGCGGCGGGCACGGCTGGTTGAGCGGCACCCGCTCGGCCTCGGGCAGGTCGTCGATCACCTTGTCCGCGTCGGCCAGGGTGTAGAACTTGCCGCGGGACTCGGCCGCCGCCCGCGTCAGGTCGCCGCGGTTCATCTCCAGCCGGTCCCGCTCGCCCGGCGGCGGCAGCACGCGGGCTTCGGCCTTCGGCTTGTGCGTCAGGCCGGGCGGCCCGCCCTCGGTCAGGGTGAACGTGTACTCGCCCTCCGGGGTGCGGGTGAGCAGCGTCTCGTACTGGCGGGACCGCGGCTTCTCCCCCTTCACTTCCACCGGCGACTCGACCTCGGACAGGGTCAGGGTCTGCGTCTCCGGCTCGCCGATCGGCGGGCGGCCGGGCAGTTGCAGCGGCTTGCGGTTCAACTGCACCTTCACCGCCCCGGTCGGCGGGGCGGCGTCGTCCGGGAACCGCACGGTGATCCGCACCGGCTCGTTCCGCCGGTACGCCGTCTGCTTGTCCGTCTTCACCTCGATGCGGGTGACCCGGCTGCGGGCGGTGGCCCGCACCGCCTGCGTCCAGAAGTGGTTGAACCGCTCCTCCCCGCTCCGCCACCGCCACCGCCACGTCTCGTCGAACGCGAAGAACACCACCCGCCCGCCGCCGACGAAGTGCTGGAGGACGATCGGGTGGTTGGCGGCGGCGTCCCCGCCCTCCGGCGGGCGGCTCGGGTGGACGGCCAGCACCTCGGCCGACCCCTTCCGCCGCCACCCGCCGCTCGTCCAGTAGAACGGCTTCAGCCCCTCCCACACCTTCGCGTTCTCCGCCTCGTCCGGCACGAACCGGAACAGCGGGTGGGTGCGGCCGAGGGGCGTCGGCTGGGGCAGGTACGGGTCCGTCAGCGGGGCGTCGGCCGGGGTGGGCGGCGGCCCGCCGGTGCGGACCGACTCGTCCGTCGGCGTCACCGGCAGCAGCTCGCCGAGCGGGGTGTCGTACAGCTTGTGCGGGGTGGCGTGTTCGCCGGCCACCACCAGCAGCCCGCCGCCCTTCGCCTTCACGAACTCGACCAGGTCGGTGAAGAACTGGTTCGCCTTGGCGATCTGCCCGGGGTTCACGTCGCCGAAGATGACCACGTCGTACTCGAACAGTTGCGACCGGGTGGGGGTGGCGCCGCGGAGCCGCTCGGCGCTCTTGTCCGACTGCCAGTGACCGTTCGACGCGTCCAACAGCAGCACGTCCAGCTCGATCGCCCGCGTCCCCCGCGCCTGCTCCGTCTCGCGTTCCAGTTGGGCCTTCACGAACCTGTACTCGTACCGCGGGTACCCCTCCACCAGCAGCACCTTCAGCTTCTTCGACTCGGTGACCAGCACCGTCCGCTCCATGCGGTTGTTCAGCGTCTCCGTCTCGCCCGGCTGCACCGGCACCTCGATGACGAACGCCTTCTCCCCGGCCTCGGTCGGGGTGTGGGTGAGCTTGAACACCACCGGCTTGCCGGACGGGTCCACCGTCACCGTCTGGCGGCTGCGTTCGACCAGCTTGTCGCCTTGCAGCTCGGACAGGACGACCGGCACGGTGGCCGGCGGGTTCGGCCCGCGGGCGGTGAGCCGCGCCTCGAACAGCAGTTGGTCGCCCTTCAGCACCACGTCGTCCGCCTTCAGGTCCGCGAGCGCCAGGTCCGGCGGGTCGTAGCTGTCGCCCAGCCCGACCAGGTACAGCGGCACGTTCGACCGGGCGGCCTCGCGGGCGGCCCGCGGCAGGTCGTCCCCGCTGGTCACGACCCCGTCGGTGAACGCCACGATGGCCGACAGCGATCCGCCGCGGAACGCCTTCAGCACCGCCTGGACGCCGTCGCCCAGCCGGCTGGACTCGCCGTCGGCGGTCAGCTTCGCCACCGCCTCGCGGCCGGCGGGCAGGTCGTTCGGCTCGGCCATCTCCGCGATCAGCCGCGCCTGATCGGCCATTGTGTAGACGTGGACCTTCACCTGCCGCCCGGACAGCAGGCGGGTGAGCCAGGCGCCGTCGTCGCGGGTGAGCAGCAGCTTCGCCAGCCGCAGTCGGTCGGCCTCGGGCACGTTCGCCGCGGCCGTCAGCTCGCGGGCCTTCGCCTGCACCGCCGGGTCCTGCAACTGGTCCACCGTCGCCATGCTCGCCGACGTGTCCAGCATCACCACCACGTCCGGCCAGCTCTCGCGGTCGAACGCCAGCCGCAGTTGCGGGAGCAGCACGAACCCGAGCAGCAGCACGGCGGCGATGCGGAGCAGGCCGGGAATCACGATCCGCCGGAACCGGCCCGCCGCCCGCCGCTCCAGGATGTACAGCCCGGCGACGATGGCCACCCCGACGCCGACCAGTCCGGCCAGCGCCCAGCGGTCCTGGGTGAACGACTTCAGGTAGACGGCGAACGCCTCCAGCCGCCAGCGGGTGCCCTCGCCCGGCCCGGCCGCCGGCACCCCGAGGGCCGCCTCCACCCGCTGCCGCCAGTCGTCCGGCAGGAACCCGAGCAGCCGCCCGGTGTACCCGTCGTGCGCCACCGTCAGCAGCAGCACCCCGGCCACGGCCAGCGGGATCAAACTCACCCCGGCCCACACCCACCGCCACCGGGAGCGCACCGCCGTCTGCTCGGCGTTCCCCACACCGGCCGCCAGCGACCGGGACGGCCCCACCCGCCAGGCGTACCAGATCTCGAGTACCAGCACGACCAGCGCCAGCGTGAGCAGCCAGCGGGCGACGGTCGGCCCCCACGCCCGCGGGGTGAGCACCACCTGCCCCTCGGCGGCGGACTCGAACCGGGCGTCGGCCGGGTCGCTCACCACCTGAATCTGCGGGGCGATGTCGGTCAGCTTGCGGGGGTCGATGCGGAACAGGTCGGACTCGCTGCCGCCGCCGGGGGTGGCGTCCGGCACGTTCACCGCGAAGAAGTGCGGCGGCTTGCCCGGCAGCCCCACCCGGTACAGGCCGGACAGGGCGGTGTCGGCGAACCGGGCCACCCCAGCCTCGTCCCCGGCGGCCACCGGCACGTCGGCGGTCAGCCCGTCCGGCCCATGCACCACCGCCTTCAGGCCGACCGCCGTGACCGGGAAGAACTCCTCCAGCGCCTCGCCGGCGCGGACGGTGTGCCGGTCCGGGTTGGTGGCGGCGAACCGCAGCAGCTCGTGGGCCATCGGCAGGAAGCTGGGCAGCACCGGCCAGTCGGTCCAGTCCTGGTTGAACGAGCTGGTGTACACGATCACCCGCCCGCGGTGTCGCGGCATCTCCACCACCGCCGGGTCGCGCTTCTCCGGCAGTTCGCCCGGCTTGAGCACCGGCTGCCTGGCCGGCACGAACGACAGGACGCGACGGCCGCGGCCATCCTCCGGGGCGTCCATCCGCACATACTGGCGGAACGGCACCTCGCTCAGTCCAGCCCGGGCGTTGTCCGACCGGAACGCGGTGAGCGGGTCGAGCGTGTACGCCTTGTCGTCAGCGACGAGCCGGAACCCGGGGTCGTCCGCGGCCGTCACCTTCCGCACCCCGGTCAGCTTGCCGGGCAGGATGCCGTTGCCGTTGTCGAACAGCAACTCGTTGTACCGGGCCAGGTTGTCGGCCGCGTTCGGGCCGAGGCCGATCACCACCCCGCCGCCCCGCTTCAGGTGCGCGTCCAGCCGGGCGACCTGCGCCGCGGTGAGGGTGGGCACGTCGCACAGGAACACGCAATCGACGGCCGACAGGTCGGTGAACGCGGCGTCGGCGAACTCGGATGCCGTCACGGTTCGCGGGCGGGCCGGGTTGCCGGTCGGCAACTTGAACACGGCCGGGTCGAGGGCGGTCTGCAGGTACTCGCTCGCCCGGCGGAACGGGTCGGACGCCGGCTTGCCGTTCACCAGCAGGCACGGGATGGACTCCCGCACCTCGACGGCCAGCGTCCGCACGTCGTCCGCCGGCAGGTCGTCCGAATCGGACAGCTTCACCTGCAGCAGGTGCGGGCCGGGTTCGCGGAGCTTAGCCGGGCCGTCCAGGACGAACGGCACCGACACCCGCTGCCCGCTGCCGATCACGTCGATGACGCGGGACTCGACCGGCACCGGGGCGGCGTCCCCGGCGGCGGTCGGCCGGCCGAGCAGCAACTCCAGCCGCACCCCGCGGCGGTCCGCCTTGCCGTGGTTCTGCACGACGGCGACGACGGCGTTGCGGGCGTCGGCCAGGGCGAGCGGGTCGGCCAGGGCCACGTCGGCCACGCTCAGGTTGTCGGCGTCCGCCCCGGCCAGGTCGATGACCGCGAAGTCGGCCCGCGGCAGGATCCGCTGCCACGCGTCCGGGGCGGTGGTGTCGTCGGCCGGCAGCACCGGGTTCCACGCCGACCGCTGGAGGTCGGTGAACACCGTCACCTGCCGGCGGGGGTAATTCCGCGGCGAGCGGGCGACGGTGTCGGCTACCAGGGTGAGGGCGGACGGGTAGTCGCAGGTGCCGTGCGTGTGCTTCAAGTTGCGGAGTTCGAGCAGCACCTTCTCCGGGTCGGCGGCCGGGCCGGGGATGACCGCGTGGGCGGTACCGGCGAGGTGAATCAGGGTGAACCCGTCGCCGGGGTTGCTGCCGCGGACGAGCGCCTCGATCTGCCCCACCGCCCGCTCGTACCGGGTGCCGCCCCCGCCCACCGCGGTCATACTCAGCGACGCATCCAGGACGAGGATGTGGTGGGTGCGGGGGGCGTTGGACGCGGCGTCGAGCGGGGCGGGTCGGATCGTCTGCCACGCCCGCTCGGCCCAGTCGGTGGCGGCGCACATGCCGGCCAGCGGGAGCAGCAGGGCCAGCACCCGCAGGGCCAGCAGCAGCCAGCGGTCGATCCGCCGCTTGTGCCGCTTCTGCGCCGCCAGCAGGAACCGCACCGCCGCCCACGGCACCACCTGGTACCGCTGCCGGCTGAGCAGGTGGATGAGGACGGGGACGGCCGCCGCCGCGGCCGCGGCCCCGAGGGCGACGAGGGGCAGGGCGAACGACGCGAACGGAGCGGAAGGCATACAGAAAAGACTACCCGACGGCGGGGGTGCGGGCTACGGGCGAATACCGGTCTGGTGTGCCGGCCGGTCTTCGGCTGGGAGCGAGCGTCGTTCTCAAGATTGCCAACATTGCCAACTTTTTGTCCCATCCCCCGTGGGGCGCTGTCGATCGCCGGCACACCCTGACGGTCAGCCGAGGGAACCGAGCAGCCCGCGGCAAGCGTCCACCAGTTGCTCGGGGGTGGCCGCGGGCAGGTGGAACGCCACCACCTGCATCAGGGCGGCGCGGAACTCGTCGCGGGCGGTGGCGTACTCGTGGTGCAGCTTCGCCGCGTCCTCGTTCCACTTCGCCGCGATGTCGCGGATCGGCAGCCCCTCCTGGAACCGCAGCCGCAGTAGTTCCACCCGTCGCCGCTTCCGTTCGTCGTCGGCCAACTCCGCCTGTACGCGGGCCGCTTCTTGCAGCAGCGCCCGTGCCCACGCCCGGTCGAACGCCTTCCCCAGACTGCTCTCGTCCGCGGGGTGATCGGCGAGCAACTCTTGTGGCTGGCCTCTGTGAGGCCGGCTTTCGTGCCGCCGGGCGACGTTCCGCAGCACCCCATGGAAGAACGGGCGGAACCCGTCCTGCGGGGATTCGTTCACCCGGCCCAGCACCCCGTTCGGCTTGAAGCACTCGACGAACACGTCCTGGACGGCGTCGTCCACAGCCGATCGCAACGGCGACAACTGCCACCGGGCGGCGAAGTAGTGTCGGGCCACCGGCTGATACCGCCGGGCGAAGTCGGCCCGCGCCGCCGCGTCCCCGCCGGCGGCAGCCCCGATGAGCGTCCAGCAAGTGGCGTCGGGTGGGGTCATTATTGACGGCTGGGAATTGTGGAAATCGGTCAGCCCGTGGTGACCCGCTGCCACGTTTTCGCCGGGCCGTCGAACAGCAGGCGGAAGTGGTTGAGCAGGTTCCGGCCGACGATGCCGTGCGGCTGATCGATCAGCGCGTACCGCCCCTGAAACCGACCGCCGTGAAAGGACGCCTCCAACTCGACCGATTCGGCCGAGCGGGTGCTGCCGTCGAACCACTCGAGTCGGACGCTCGCGTCGGCTTGCGGGGTCAGTCCCAATTGTTCGACGGCCCACCGCGGCAACAGGGTGACGTCTGCCCCGGTATCGATCAGAGCCAGGACGTTCGAGATCGTCTGGTCGCGGCCGTCGAGCGTTCGCAGCGTGAGGGACGCGACGGGCGCCGGCGGCTGGTAGTGCTGGGCGTCGTAGGGGGTCAACGCTCGTCCCCCCACGTCACCTTCATCTCGAACTTCGCGGCGTCGGCCGGTTCGGCCAGCCGGACGCCGGGGAGCTTTCGCGCTGGCGGAACGGCGTCGGGAACGACCACGAACACCGTCTGCCGTTCGGGAAGGATCACGTCCGGCGGGAGCCGAACCTGCCCGTTTTCGATGACCGCTTCGAACGTCGTGACGGCCATGACCTCTCCCCGTGGGTGACAATGATTACGATTGTACCCGATCCGGTTCCGCGCGGAATCCCGGTCACTTCTCTGCCCGCGGCGGGGGGAGGGTCTCACGGGTGCCTCCCTCGCCCACTCCCGCCAGGGAGGTTTGAACATCGCCCACCTTCGCTGACGAACCGGGCGGTCTGCTGGCGGCCAGGTGCTGAGAGGCGACGGCCATCAGGAAGAAGAAGGCGACGATGTCGGCGGCCAGTTCCGGGTGACGGTCGCACAACTCGGCCTCGCCGGGCACGACCCCGGTCGCGGCCGCGACCGGGTACTCGGCGACCACTTCGGTGGTGAGTAAGCCGTCGCAGCCGGGGCAGTGGAGTCTGGGGGCGGTGGCGAGGTAGACGGCCAGAAGGTCCACCAAGGCGCACGCCGGGTCGCGGGCATCGGGTTCCGGAGTCGGAATCATCGGTGGGACTCCGCACGAGGTGGGGGAAGGGTTTCGCGGTACTCTGCCCGCAGGTCCTTGTACTTCTTCACCTCGTCGGGCTTGTTCGTGGCGGTGTACAGTTCGACCAGCCGATCGAGCGCGTTGGGCAGGTTGACCTTTCGGGATTTCGGGATCAATTTCTCGCTCCGCTTTAGCCCTTCGTATCCGGCGAGCAATTGCGGCTCGGCATCGGCGTACTTCTTTTGACCCAGGAGCGCACCTCCGAACATCGACTTGGTGACGTATGTGTCCCACCCGTCGGGCGAGGTCCGCGCGAGGGTTTCCAACCGCGTTCGGAGTACCGGTTCCGCTTCGGTGAATCGTCTCACATCGAGGAGATGCTGTCCCAGCATGTACTGGGCGACCACGACGTCGGGATGATCCGATCCAAACAGCCGGACCTTGCTCTCCAGGGCGTTGGTGAGCAACGGGGTGGCTTCGGCATGCCTTCCCAGCTGATGGTACACCCAGCCGAGATTTCCCATAACGTTGAGCGTCGCCCGGCTGTCCGGCCCCCAGGCCTCGCGGCCGGATTCCAGGGCCTCTTTCAACAGCGGTTCGGCTCGGGCTGGAAGTCCCCACTGCGTGTACACGACGGCCAGGGAGTTCATGACATCGGCCGTGCCCGGGTGTTTCGACCCCTGCGTCCGGCGGCGGATGTCTAGAACCTCTTTGAACAGGGATTCGGCCTCCGCGTACCGACCGAGCCCGCGGTAACACACGCCCAAGTTCTGCATGTTGATCAGCGTGTCCGGATACTCGTTCCCCTTGTGCCGGCGGAATTCCTCGATCGAAGCAGCGTATATCGGGGCGGCTTCCGCGTAACGATTTTGCCGCATGTGCAGGTTCGCCAGCCGGAAATCCAGGCCGCTGATGTGGAACGCGGTCTCCTTTCCGGCCTGGGCACACGCGTCCCGAGCTGCGGTCAACAGCGCCTCGGCCTTCGCGTACTGCCCCTGAGTCGTATGGTGCATGGCCAGGTAATTGATCACTTGCAGCGTGTCCGCGTGGGCCGGTCCGAGGGCGCTGCGGGCGGGCGGCAGTATTTCCGTCAAGATCGCTTCCGCGCGGGAGTGCTGGGCGACGAGCCCGTACACGAACGCGAGTTCGGTTCGCGCCTTGATCGTCTCGCGGGCCTCCGGCCCGAGGGTGTGCAGGTAGAGTTCGGCGGCCCGCTCACGCTGGGCGACGGCCGCGGCGTACTGTCCGATCGCGTAATAGGCTTGCGCGAGGGTGACGCGGATCGAGGCTTCGACCAGTGGCTGCTGGCGGAACCGGTCGGCGACCTTCTGAGCCGCCATGTCCAACGCGGTTCGCACGCGGATGTCGGGATCGACCTTGCCGGATGGGCTCGCCTGGTTGTACGCGCTGGCCAGTCCAAGGATGTCCTTCTGAAGGAACTCCCGCACGGCCGTGGCGATGGCGGCCTGGTTTTCCGCTTCGGCCTTCCGGGCCAACGCCGCGGCCTCCTGTTGCCGCGCGTCGACGGCATTCGCTTCCGCCAGACGGCGTTGCTCCGCCTCCCGCTCCTTCGCCTGCTCCGCCTCCACCCGCCGCTGCTCCGCCCGGAACAGGCCGAAGGTGGTTCCGGCAATCCCAAGCAGCAGCGAGGCCAACACCAGCCCCGCTGCGACCATCGGCCCCCGGTTGCGACGCACGAACTTCCGCACGCGGTACGCCGCACTCGGCGGGTGGGCCTGCACCGCCTCGCCGCTCAGATAGCGGGTCACGTCCGCCGCGAACCCGTTGGCGGTGTCATACCGCCGAGTACGGTCCTTCTCCAGCGCCTTCACCACGATCCAGTCCAGTTCGTTCCGCAGCAGGCCGGTCAGCTTCTTCGGCTCCATCCCGCGGCTGGCGCTCAGGCTGGGCAGGGCGTCGGCGGTACTCAGCTTGTGGCTCGGCCGCGGCGGTTCCTCCTCGCGGACCACCCGCAGGATTTCCAGCAGGCCCGCCTTCTGCAACTCCTTCCGGGCGAACGGCGGGGAGCCGGTGAGCAGTTCGTACAGCAGCACGCCGAGGGAGTACACGTCGCTCCGCGTGTCGATGTCCAGGTTGTTCAGGCTGGCCTGCTCCGGTGACATGTACTGGGGGGTGCCGACCACCCCGCCGAACGCCGTCTCAAACGTCTTGTCGGTGAGTGCGCCGCCGGTCGCCTTGGCGATGCCGAAGTCGATCACCTTGGGGACGGGCTTGTCATCGTACAGGGCGATCAACACGTTCGATGGCTTGATGTCGCGGTGAATGATGCCTTTCTGGTGGGCGTGCTGGATCGCCTGGCAGACGGGGACAAACAGTTCGAGGCGTTGGGCCGGGGTGAGCTTCCGCTCGTCGCAGAACTGGGTGATGGGGACGCCCTTCACCAACTCCATGACGAAGTACGGTCGGCCGTCGTGCAGCCCGCCGTCCAGCACCTTGGCGATGTTCGGGTGGTCCATCACGGCGAGGGCTTAGCGTTCGGCCTCGAACCGGGCGAGTACCGCCTTCGAGTCCATCCCCGCCTTGATCAGCTTCACCGCCACCTTGCGTTTCACCGGCTCGGTCTGGTTCGCCACCCACACGCTGCCCATCCCGCCCTCGCCGATTCGCTCGGTGAGCCGGTACTTCCCGGCCAGAATCGCGCCGACCTCCGGCTCGGCGGGCTGATACGAGCGGGTGTCCGGGTTGCCGAACGCGGCGGCGAGGCCGGCGTCCAGGGCCGCGTCGGACTGGTCGCGGGTGGCGTCGGGCGGGGAGGTGCGGGTCGGGTCGGTCGGGGTCACGGGCGGCCTCCGGCGGTGGGGGTGATAGTACCTCCGCCGGGCGGCCGTTTTCGCGGGAAAAAAAGTGGAATGCCGTCAGTACTCGGCGTTACCGGGGGTGCGGGGGAACGGGATCACGTCGCGGATGTTCGCCATCCCGGTAAGGAACAGCAGCGTCCGTTCCAACCCCAGCCCGAACCCGGCGTGCGGGACGGTGCCGTACCGCCGCAGGTCGGCGTACCAACTGTACCCCTCCGGGTGCAGCCCCTGCTCCTTCATCCGCGTTTCGAGCACGTCCAACCGCTCCTCCCGCTGGCTGCCGCCGATGATCTCGCCGACGCCGGGCACCAGCACGTCCATCGCCCGCACCGTCTTTCCGTCGTCGTTCACCCGCATGTAGAACGGCTTCAGCGTCCGCGGGTAGTCGTACAGGATGACCGGCTGCTTGAAGTGCTGTTCGGTCAGGAACCGCTCATGTTCGGACTGCAGGTCCGACCCCCAACTCACCGGGAACTCCCAGGTTTTGCCGGACTTGGTGAGGATGTCCACCGCCTCGGTGTACGACACCCGCAGGAACGGCTGGCCGGTGATGGCGTGCAGCCGGTCGAACAGCCCCTTGTCCACCCGCTCGGCGAAGAACTTCAGGTCCTCGTCGCACTTCGCCAGTGCGTCGCCGACGATCCGCTTCAGGAACGCCTCGGCCAGGTTCATGTTGTCGGTCAGGTCGGCGAACGCCACCTCCGGCTCGATCATCCAGAACTCGGCCAGGTGCCGCGGGGTGTTCGAGTTCTCGGCGCGGAACGTCGGCCCGAAGGTGTACACCTTCCCCATGCTGCACGCGAACGCCTCCACCTGGAGCTGCCCGCTCACCGTCAGGTACGCCGGCTTGCCGAAGAAGTCGTGCGCGTAGTCGGTCTTGCCGTCGGTCTTCGGCGGTTTGTCCGGGTCGATGGTGGTGACGCGGAACAGTTCGCCGCCGCCCTCGCAGTCGCTGGCGGTGATGATCGGTGTGTGGATGTAGAAGAACCCGCGCTCGTCGAAGAACTGGTGGACCGACATCGACACCTGGTGCCGCAGGCGGGCGATGCCGCCGAATGTGTTGGTGCGGGGCCGCAGATGGGCGATGGTGCGGAGGAACTCGTAGGTGTGCCCCTTCTTCTGGAGCGGGTAGCTCTCGGCGTCGGCGTCGCCGAGCAGGTCCACCTTCGCGGCGTGGATTTCGGTCGCTTGCCCCTTCGCCGGCGACGCCTTCACCTCGCCCTCGATCGCCACGCTCGCGCCGACCTTCAGCTTCTTGACCACGTCCTCGTAGTTCGGCAACTCGCCCGCCGCCACCACCTGCACGTTCCCCTGGCACGACCCGTCGTTCAGCTCGATGAAGCTGAACCCGCCCTTCGAGTCGCGGCGGGTGCGGACCCACCCGCACAGGCGAACGGTGCGGCCGACGGCCTCGGCCCGGCGGGCCGCCGCGACGCTGATCGTGTCCATCCGAATAACCCCGGGAGATGCTGCGAAACCGATGTGGTGAATTCTACGAAGCGCGGTGTCGTCGTCGCCGCGAGCCTGCGAGCGGAGCCAGCCACCCCGCT
>JALHQU010000134.1 GCA_022841795.1 Fimbriiglobus sp. | reverse complement strand
GGGCGCCCCCCCCCGGCGGGGGGGGCGCACCACACTCCAATCACTCGGCCGCCTCCGCCGCCGCCTCGATCACCCGCATCGTCTTCCACTTGCCGGTGCGGAACCGCAGGTAGAAACACACGGCCATCACGAAGATGTACGCCGACGCGAACCCCCACGCCCAGTACAGGCTGGCCTTCAGCCACACGGCGATGAGCGTCGGGATGACCATCACCGGCCAGCCGAGGACGAACGTCAGCCGCGACACGAACTTGGTGTCCCCGGCCCCGCGGAGGGCGAAGGCGAAGGCGAAGTTGCCGGCTTCGGCCAGCGAGTAGATGGCCACGCACGCCAGCAGGCCGGGCATGAGCGCGGCCATCGCCTCGTACTGCTCGAACTCGCCCTCCCCGCGGAACAGGCCGACGAGCGTGCGGGGCAGGAGCAGGTACACGGCCGCCACCACCGCCATGTACCCGAGCATCCAGCGGAACCCGATGTACGTGAACTTCTCGGCCAGGTCGGGCCGGTCCGCCCCCAGCCGCTGACCGACCAGGATGCACTCCGCCTGCGCCAGCCCGTACATGGGCAGGAACGCCACCATGTTCAGCGCGATGGCCAGGGAGGTGGCCCCGGCCTCCGCCACCCCGAGCGCGCCCACCGCCAGCACGAACACGTTGAACACCATCACGTCCTGGAACACCTGCAGCCCGGCCGGCCCGCCGAACCGCACCAGCCGGGCGAACAGCGGGCGGTCGAACCGCCACCCGCTCAGGCTGGCGAACTCGGTGCGGTACTTCTTCCGCAGGAACAGCACCGCAGCCAGGATCGCCGCCGCCCACGACCCGACCGCGGTGGCGATGCCCGCCCCGGCGATGCCCATCTCCGGCACCCCCGGCACCCCCGGGATCCCGAGCCACGGGATGCCCTTCTCGCCGAAGATCAGCGGCACCGCCAGCAGCACGTTCACCAGGGTGCCGAACGCCTCGATGAGCAGCACCGTCCACGTCTGCCCGCGGCCGGAGAAGAACCCGTTGATGGCGGCCATCACCATCATCGGCAGGGCGGCCACGCACAGGCACCGGAAGTACGTCGTCTCGTGAACTTGCAGCGCGGGGTCATGCCCGCCGAGGGCGATGAGCGACGGGGCGAGGGGCACGAGCAGGAGGAACAGCAGCCCGGCGATCCAGGCGAAGTGGATGCCTTGCCACACCGCCGGCCCGACCCGGTGCGGGCGGTTCGCCCCGGTGTACTGGGCGACGAACGTGGACGCGTACCCGGCCGTCACCTGGAGCAGGCCGAAGAACTGCCAGTACCACAGCACCGCCGCGGCGGTCGCCGCCTGTTCCAGCTGGCTGTGCCACGACAGCAGCACCCGGTCGAGCAGCACCTGCACCGCTACGAAACTTTGGCTGACGATCATCGGGATGGCGATGGCCAGCAGTTCGCGGCTGCCGCCGGCCCTGGCGTCGGGCGGCGCAGGCTGGGCGGGTTGTTCCGTACCTTCGGCGGGCGACTCGGACACCAGAACCTGACTCATGCCGAGTCCTCGGGGCGGGGAACGACACCCGGTTGAGAGACCGGGAGCGGGCGGGAGGTTCGCGGATGATGACCGGATTCGGCCGCGGGCGGTAGGTCGGTTGAGGTGAACGCGGCTACTCGACGTACCCCTTCGCCCGCAACTTGTGCTCGACCTTGTCGTCCAGCGCCAACGCCGCGGCGATGTCCGCGACGGCCCCCGATTCGTCGCCCAGCTTCCGCTTCGCCACGCCGCGGAGGTACCACGCCGCCGCCGCCTTCGGGTCTTTCTGGACCGCCCGCGTCAGATCGATCTTCGCCTGTTCCGACTGGTTCAGCCGGATCTCCGCCGCCCCGTAGGCGACGAGCGCGGGTACGTCCGCCGGGTTCTTGTCGATCAGGCGGTACAAGTCCTTGCTTGCCAGCTCATACTGCTCCCACAGGATTAACACCTCGGCCTTGCGGAACACCAGGGTGTCGTCATTCGGATTCCGTTGGATGAGGGCGTTCAGATCGAACACCGCGTCTTGCAATCGGCCGGCGCGGGTGTACGCCTCCGCCCGCAGCGCACGCGGACGATCGGCCGCCGAATCTAACGCGATCGCCTCGTCCAACTTCGCGATCGCGTCGTCGAGTTTCCCCTCGGCCAGGAAATCCTCCCCCTGTGCCCACACCTCACGGGCCTTCGCCGCATTCGGGTCCGACACCGATCGGGTCGCGTCGAGCCTGTCGGAATTCTTCGTCCTGTCCGCCGCGTTCCGCACCTTCTGCATGGCCGGGAGCAGCAGGCTGATCCCGCAGGCGAGCGCGATCATCAGGAACACCGCCGCCGCGACCGCCGCGAAGATCAGGAACACTTTCCCCAGCCCGGTTCCGGTTTTCGCCGGCGGCTGTCGCAGGAACCCGGTGAGCGCGTCGGCGAACGCGGTCATGTGCGGGAAGCGGTCCTTCGGGCTGCGGGCGGTGGCCTTCGCCGCGATCCGCTCCAGCGTCTTGGGCACGTCCGGGCGAAGTTTTCGCACCGGCGGCACGGGTTCCCGCACCACCTTCGCCAGCACCTCGCGGGCTGAGCCGTCGAACGGCGGGCGGCCGACCAGCATCTCGAACAGGATCACCCCGAGGGCGAACACGTCCGACCGCGGGCCGATGTTCGCCGCGTCCCCGGCCGCCTGCTCCGGGGCCATGTAGTGCGGGGTGCCGCTGATGGTGCTGGTCGTCGCGTCCAGGTCCGTCCGCAGAGCCAGCCCGAAGTCCGTCACGATCGGCTCCCGCTCCGGCGTGAGCAGGATGTTCGACGGCTTCAGGTCGCGGTGGACCACCCCCTGGTCGTGCGCGTACTGCATGGCTTCGGCGACGGTGCGGACCAGCCGGGCGGCGGCGTCCGGCGGGCACGGCCCGCACCGCTTCACCTCGTCCGCCAGCGTCGGCCCGTCGATGTACGCCATGGTCAGGTACGGCACCCCGTCGCTCACGTCGGCGTCGAACACCGGGCAGATGTTCGGGTGGTGCAGGCGGGCGGCGGACCGGGCCTCGCGGAGCAGGAAGTCGATGCGGTCCGCCGACCGCCCGCCGGCGGACAGCTTCACCGCCACCTGCCGGTCGAGCTGGCGGTCATGGCACAGGTACACCAGCCCCATGCCCCCGCCGCCGAGCGCGTGTAGCGGCTGGTAGCGGGTGAGGGAGGCAGGCCAGCCGGGCACCGGGCCGGCGAGCGGGGGCGGGGCGGAAACGGCGAAGTGGGCGGTGGCGGCCGGGTCGGCGGAGAACGTGCGGGTGTGGTCGAGCGGCGGATCACCCGAGGCGGGGTCGGCCGCGAACGAGCGGGTGGGGCGGGCGTTCGGGTCGTCGGCGGTCATGCCCGGCCTCGGACGTGTTCTGCTCGCTCCGCGAGCGGTCTTCGTCCACCCGCTCGCGGAGCGAGCAGAACACATTTACCCCTGCACCACCGCCGTCGGCTGCGGGTCGTCGTCCAGCGCCCCCTCGTCGGCGGTGATGATCTGCACCCCGGTCGGGGTGATGGCGATGGTGTGTTCGACGTGCACGCTGGCCAGCCCGTCCCGCGTCACCACCGTCCAGTGGTCCCGTTGGAGCACCACCTCGCCGGTGCCCATGTTCACCATCGGCTCGATGGCCAGCACCAGCCCCGGCTCCAGCCGGAAGTCGTGCTTGCGGGTGTCGCGGGACACGAAGTTCGGCACCTGCGGGTTCTCGTGCATGGTCCGCCCGATGCCGTGCCCGACGTAGTTGGTCACCATGCGGAACCCGGCCTTCTCGGCGTGCGTCTGCATGCGGCTGGCCACCTCGCTCCACCACTTCCGCCGCGGCAGTTCGTCGATGGCGATCTGGAGCACCTCCTGCCCGCACTTCAGCAGCCGCATCCGCTCCGGGCGGACGGTGCCGATCGGCAGCGTGACGGCCCGGTCGGCGCACCACCCGTTCAGCCGGCAGGCGGTGTCGATCTTCAGCAGGTCGCCGTCCTTCAGCACCCGCTCGCCGGGAATGCCGTGCACCACCTGCTCGTTCACGCTCAGGCAGGTGCAGGCCGGGAACGGCACCTTGCCCGGATACCCCTTGAACAGCGGCACCGCATCGTGTTGGGCGAAGAACGCCTCCACCGCCCGGTCGATGTCGATGGTCTTGACGCCGGGTTTGGCCATCTGCCGGCAGATGTGGTGGGCGCGGGCGACCAGCTTGCCGGCCTCCCGCATGAGCGCGAGCTCCCGCTCGGACTTCAACTCCATCGGCCGGTTGTTGGTGCGCTGAAACATGGGGTCGGGGTCGGGGGGGGAGGGCGATCCGGAGTGTACCACAACGGGAGCATTGCCCCCGGCCGGATTTGAACCGGCGACCACCGGCTTATAAGGCCGGCGCTCTGACCGCTGAGCTACGGGGGCGGGACACGGGTCGTATGCCGTCGCGTATCATCTCATTCCCCCACCCGCTCCCGAAGGTCGCGGCGAAGACCGGCGTTCACTGTTGTGGCAGCGCCCGCTCGATGTTCTTGTACACCGTCTCCATCGGCGGGACGGCGGACACGTCCACCAGCAGCCCGGCCCGGCGGTAGTGCTCGATCAGCGCGTCGGTGATGCGGTGGAACTCGACCAGCCGGCGGCGGATGGTCTCCTCCTTGTCGTCGTCCCGCAAGCTCAGCGGGCTGCCGCAGCGGTCGCACACGTTCTCCGTCTTCGGCGGGCGGAAGGCCAGGTTGTAGCACACCCCGCAGTCCTTGTTCGAGCAACACCGGCGGCTGCCGATCCGCCGCACCACCTCGTCGTCGGCGATGGTCAGGTTGATGACCGCGTCCAGCTTGAGGAACTGCTGGGACAGCAGGGCGTCGAACGCGATCGCCTGGGCGTAGGTGCGGGGGTACCCGTCCATCACGAACCGCTCCGGGCGGGCGGTGCGGAACAGCTCGGCCACCAGGTCGTTCACCACCGTGTCCGGGACGAGCAGCCCCTGGTCGAGCAGCGGCCTGGCGATCTTGCCCACCGGGGTGTTCTGTTTGATCGCCTCGCGGAGGATGTTGCCGGTGCCGACGTAAGTCAGCCCGAGCCGCTCGCACAGCTTCTCGGCCTGCGTCCCTTTACCGCTCCCGGGCGGACCGACCAGCACCAAGCGCATGAGGAGTACCCGCCGGCGGCCGCGGCCGCGCTCATGGTTCCTTCACAACCCCTGTATTCTCAGACCGCCCGAGTGCGGCAGCAAGGGCGCCGCAAAAAGATCGGGCCGCCACAGAGGGCGGCCCCTACAGATCCCTGTTTTGTAGGGGCCGCCCTCTGTGGCGGCCCGTCGTTCAGCCGTCAGTCCTCGGTCAGGCCGGCGTAGTTCCGCATGACCAGGTGGGTGTTGATCTTCTGCACCAGGTCGAGGGCCACGCTGATGACGATGAGCAGGCCGGTGCCGCCGAAGAACGCCGCCACCCGCGGGTCCACCTGCATCTCGGTGCTGATGACGGTGGGGATGAGGGCGATGACCGCCAGGAACGCCGCCCCGACGAACGTCACCCGCAGCAGCACCCGCTCCAGGTAGTCGGCGGTGGACTTGCCCGGCCGGTACCCGGGGATGAAGCTGCCCGACTCCTTCAGGTTGTCGGCCACCTCCTTCGGGTTGAACATGACCGCCACCCAGAAGTAGCTGAACACGTAGATGAGCACCACGTAGCTGATGTTGTACAGCCACCCGCTGCCCCGCTGGAACACGTTCGCCAGCTCGCCCGCCCAGGTCCACCCGGTCTGCGAGTGCAGGATGTTGAAGATGAACATGGGCAGGATGAGCAGGGTGCTGGCGAAGATGACCGGCATCACCCCGGCGGTGTTCAGCTTCATCGGCAGGAAGTTCTTGGTGCCGCCGACCACCCGCCGGCCGCGGACGTGCTTGGCGCTCTGCATCGGGATCCGCCGCTGCGCCTTGGTGATGGCGATCACGCCGACGATCACCCCGACGAACAGCAGGGCCAGGATGATCAGCTTCTCCAGGCTGATGTCCCCGGCCTCACTCCCCAGGGTGAACAGGGACGGCTTGAGCTGGCCGGTGCCGGGCACGAACATGAGCAGGCCGATGGCCTCCGGCAGGCGGGCGATGATGCCGGCCATGATGATGAGCGAGATGCCGTTGCCGATGCCGTACTCGTCGATCTGCTCGCCCAGCCACATGAGGAACAGGCAGCCGGCGGTCATCATCAGCACCGCCCCGAGGCCGAAGTAGAACGGGGTGAACGTGCCGGCCGCCACCCCGGCTATCGTGGTCCCCCCTCCCCCGTCGTCGCCCGTCCCGCCGACGAAGTTGCGGTAGATGAACACCCCCTGGATGATGCAGATGGGCACCGTCAGGAGTCGCGTCCAGTCGTTGATCTTCTTCTGCCCGCTCGCCCCCTCCTTCTTCAGCTTCTCCAGCGCCGGCACCACCCCGGACGACAGCAGCTGCATGATGATGGAGGCGGAGATGTACGGCATGATGCCGAGCGAGAAGATGCACGAGTTGCTCAGGTTGCCGCCGGAGAACAGCGACACGAAGTTGAGCACCCCGCCGAGCGTGCCGCTGCCCTGGAGCCGCATCTTCTCGGCCAGCGCCGCCTGGTCGATCATCGGCAGCGGGATGAAGTACCCGATGCGGTACACGGCCAGGAACGCCAGGGTGATCAGGATCTTCCGCCGCAGCTCGGGGATCTTGAAGATCGTGACGATGTGCGAGAACATCAGGCAGCCCCTACGGGGAAGTAACAGGTCACAAGGAACAAGTGGGAAGGGAAAAAGTCAGGAGCAAGCGAGAGGCGGAATCTGCTCGGGGCGGATTCACGACCTCATCACTTGCTCCTTGTGACCTGTTCCTTCTCACTTCGCGGCGGCGGCTGCCGCCTTCTTCTTCGCCGCCCGCTTGCCCTGGCCCATCTTGTTCCGCACCGGCAGCTTGGGCGGCGGGATCAGGTCGCACGTCCCGCCCTTGCCCTCGATCTGGGCCTTGGCCGTCTTGGTGAAGTGGTCGGCCTTCACCGTCAGCTTCTTGGTCAGCTCGCCGTCGCCCAGGACGCGGACCCCGTCCCAGGTGCCGGTGACCAGCCGCTTCTCCTTGAGCGCGGCCATGTCCACCGTCGCCCCGTCGGCGAACTGGTCCAGGTCGCCGACGTTCACGATGGCGTACTCCTTCGCCCAGGTGGCGTTGGAGAACCCCCGCTTCGGGAACCGGCGGTGCATCGGCGTCTGCCCGCCGATGAACATGGTGCCGGGCATCTGCGCGCCGGCCGAGCTGTACTGCCCTTTGTGCCCGCGGCCGGCCGTCTTGCCGTGCCCGGACCCGATGCCGCGGCCGACCCGCTTCTTCAGCTTCCGCTTGGCCACGCCGTCCGACAGGTTGGTCAGGTCCATTAGATTTGCACCCCCCGCAGCCGGGCCACTTCCTCGCGGGTCCGCAGCTGCTGCAGCCCGTCGATGGTGGCCTTCACCAGGTTGATCGGGTTGGTGCTGCCGTGCGTCTTGCTCAGGATGTTCTCGATCCCGGCCGCCTGCAGCACCTCCCGCACGCCGGGGCCGGCTTTCACCCCGGTGCCCGGCCCGGCCGGCACCAGGATGACGCGGCTGGCCCCGTACCGCCCGATGACGCGGTGCGGGATGGTCTTGCCCTTCAGCTGCACCCGCTTGCTCCGCCGGGTGTTCGCCTCCCCCTCCTTGATCGCCTTCTCCACCGCCGGCGGCACCTCGTTCGCCTTGGCGTACCCGAACGACACCTTGCCGCCCTTGTCGCCGACCACCACCAGGGCGTTGAAGCTGAACCGCCGCCCGCCCTTCACCACGCACGCCGACCGGCGGATCTTCACCAGGAAGTCCACCATGCCGGAGTCGCGGGAGTCCGGGCCGTCCCGCCCGTCGCGGCGGCCGCCGTCCCGGCGACCCCCGCCACCGCCGCCGTCCCGACGGCCGCCACCACCCCCGCCGCTATATCCGCCCCCACCGCCGCCGGGGCCGCCACCCCCGCCGCCGCCGCCGGGTGATGCACCGCCTTCCCCGACGCGGCCGCCCGTCACTGGTTCGTTCGCCATGGTCGTCTCTCACTGGGTCGGTCGTTAACGGACAGCGTGGTCCGGGTGTCTCGCTTACTTCGCCGCCTCGGCGACGGGCTTCTTGTCGCCGTCCTTCTTCCCGCCCTCTTTCTTGGCCTCCTTCTTCCCGCCGTCCTTCTTGGCGTCGACCGGGACCGGCTTGCCCGCCTTCGGGGCGGCCTCTTCCAGCCCGGTACACTTCAGCCCGGCCTCGGTGGCGGCGCGGGCCAGCGCCTTCACCCGCCCGTGGAACTTGAAGTGCCCGCGGTCGAACGCCGCCTCGGTGATGCCCTTGGCCTTCGCCGCGTCGGCGATGGCCTTGCCCACCAGCTTGGCGGCGGCGATGTTCCCGCCCTTGGCCACCTTCGCCCCCTTGCTGCCGGTCGAGGCGGCGGCCAGGGTCACCTGAGCGTCGTCGTCGATCAGTTGGGCGTAGATGTGGAAGTTCGAGCGGTACACGCTCAGCCGCGGCTTGGCGGCGGTGCCGCGGATGCCCTTCCGCACCCGCCGCTGCCGCCGGAGCGACCGCTTCACCTTCAGTTTCTGTGCGTCCATATCTCACCTGGCGATCAGCGGTCAGCGGTCGGCGGTCAGCCGACCAGAAGGGCCGCGGTGTGTCGAATGCCGGCTGACAGCGGATCGCTGACCGCCGACGGCCCCGGTTACTTGCCCGCGCTGAACGACTTCCCTTCCTTGCGGCGGACCACCTCGTTCTCGTACCGGATGCCCTTGCCCTTGTACGGCTCCGGCTTCTTCGCCGCCCGGATCTCGGCGGCGAACTGCCCCACCTTCTGCTTGTCCGCCCCGCTCACCACGATGGTGGTGGCGTCCGGCACCTGGCAGGTGATGCCCTCGGGCGGCTGGAAGTTCGGCTTGTTGGCGAACCCGACCATGAGTTCGACGCCCTTGCCCTTGGCCACCGCCTGGTACCCCACCCCCTCCACCTTCAACTTCTTCTCGTACCCCTTGGTCACGCCCACCACCATGTTGTTCACCAGCGCGCGGGTGAGGCCGTGCAGGGCGCGGTTCTGGCGGGCGTCGTTCGGCCGCTCCACCGTCACCTGCTGGCCGTCCGACTTCACCACCATGTCCGGGTGGTGGGTGAACTCCAGCTTGCCCTTCGGCCCTTCCACCTTCACCGTGCGGGCGGCGATGTTCACCTTCACCCCGGCCGGGATGACCACCGGCGCTTTTCCGATCCGCGACATCGTTTCATCTCCTCGGGCTTCACCGGCCGCCACGCGGGGTGGGGGTCGGAACGCGGCCCGTTGAATAGTGGCCGGTGGTCAGCGACCAGTGGCCAGGAAAGACAGTATTCTCTCTGGCCACTGGTCGCTGACCACCGGCCACTACCGGCTCACCACACGGTGCCCAACACCTCGCCGCCGGCCTTCGCCTTGCGGGCCTGACGGTCGCTCATCACCCCTTTGGAGGTGCTGATGAGCGAGATGCCCAGCCCGTCCAGCACCGGGCGGAGGTCCTTGTAACTGCGGTACACCCGGCAGCCGGGCCGCGAGTACCGCCCGATGTGGCGGATCACCCGCTCGCCGTCCGGCCCGTACTTCAGGAACACCTGGAGGACGACGTGGGCCTGGCCCATGTCCGCCGTCTCCTGGAACTCCTTGCCGGCGTCGGTGTCGGCGTAGGTGCCGGTGCGGTAGCCGAGGATGAACCCCTCGTCCTGCAGCACCTTGGCCACCGCCACCTTCATCTTGGTGGCCGGCATGTCCACATACGGCCGCTCGATGGTGCTGGCGTTGCGGATGCGGGTGAACATGTCCGCGATCGGGTCGGTCATCATGGCGGGATGCCTCAGTTTCAGGTTTCAGGTTTCAGAGTCTCAAGTCGGGCCGGGGCCACCTCGACCAAGTGGGAGGCGACGAACCTGAAACCCTGAAACTTGAAACCTGAAACTCCACGATTACCAGGATGCCTTGCGGACGCCGGGGATCAGACCGCTGCTGGCCATGTCGCGGAAGATGATGCGGCACACCCCGAACTTGCTCAGGTTGCCGCGGGCGCGTCCGGTCAACTTGCACCGCTTGCGGATGCGGATCAGGTCCCGCGGGCGGAGCAGCTTGCTCTTGTCCCGCTGGTCTTCCGGCTTGGCCAGTTCGGCCTTATGGGCCTCCACCGCCGCCATCTGCTTGCGGTACTGGGCCATCTTCGCGGTCGTGGACATCCGAACCCCTTTGCGGTCCTAGTGCGGGCGGCGTTCCGACTCGGGCTGCCGGGGGGCAGTGAGCCGGCCGTTCCGTCAACGTGGAACAGACATCATACAAGCGGCCAACCGATCACCAACCAGAAATCTCGATTCGCTCACTCGCGGAACGGCATGCCGAACTGCTTGAGCAGTTCGCGGGCTTCCTCGTCGCTGCGGCCGCCGGTCACGAGGGTGATGTCCATGCCCTGGGTGAAGTGCACCTTGTCCGGGTCCACCTCGGGGAACACCAGCTGCTCGGACAGGCCCATGCTGTAGTTGCCGTTCCCGTCGAAGCTCTTCGGGTTCAGCCCGCGGAAGTCGCGGATCCGCGGCAGGGCGATGTTGATCAGGCGGTCGAGGAACTCGTACATCCGCTTGCCGCGGAGGGTCACCCGGCACCCGATGTCGTTCCCCTGGCGGAGGCGGAACGTGCTGATCGCCTGCTTCGCCTTGGTGATCTGCGGCAGCTGGCCGGCGATCAGTTTGAGCTGGTCCACCGCCTCGGTCATCCGGTTCTTGTCTTGCAGGGCCTTGCCGACGCCCATGTTGATGACGATCTTCTGCAGCCGCGGCAGGCTCAGCCGGTTGGTCCGGTTGAACTTCTTGGCGAGTGCCGGGACGATCTCTTTCAGGTAGCGGTCGTGCAGGCGGGCCATCTCTAGTCCTCTTGGCGCCTCCGTGTGCCCCCATCACAACGGGGGCCGCCGGCACCGGCGTTGAAGTAACAAGGATCAAGTGGCAAGGAACAAGGCAAACAGCAGAGTGGTCTTCACTTGCTCCTTGCCACTTCTCACTTGCTACTTCGCCCCCGTGGCGTATTTGGGGTTCGGCTTGCTCAGCGCCCGGATGCGGGCGCCGCTCTTCTTGGCGTACAGCTCTTTGGTGCCGTCGGCGGTGTACCGGGTGCCGACGCGGGTGGGGGCGTTCGTCTGCGGGTCGATGAGGGCGACGTTCGACACGTCGATCGGCATCTCCTTCGACAGCCGCCCGCCCTGCGGGTTGCGGCGGGACGGCTTCAGGTGCTTGTACACCTTGTTGATGCCCTCCACCACCACCTTGCCGTCGCCGCGGAGCACCCGCAGCACCTTCCCGCGCTTGCCCTTGTCGTCCCCGGCCAGCACGGCCACCAGGTCGTCTTTGCGGATGAACATCGTGAATCGGGGGTCAGGGGTCAAAGGTCAGGGTCAGACGACTTCCGCCGCCAGGCTGATGATCTTGCCGAACTTCGTCCGCAGTTCCCGCGGCACCGCCCCGAAGATACGGGTGCCCCGCGGGTTGTCGTCGTTGTCCAGCAGCACCAGCGCGTTGCGGTCGAACCGCACGTACGAGCCGTCCTCCCGCCGGGTGGCCACCTTGGTGCGGACGATCACGCCCTTCACCACGTCGCCGGCCTTCACGTCCCCGCCGGGCAGCGCCTTCTTCACGCTCGCGCGGATGATGTCGCCCAGGTACGCCACCCGCCGCTTGGTGCCGCCCAGCACCTGAATGCACATCACCTCTTTCGCGCCGGTGTTGTCGGCCACGTCGAGGTACGAATACATCTGGATCATCGAAGCCCCTCACGCCGCTGGGGTTGTGTGTTCACCCCCGCGCTTCCGCTCGGGGTTCGCCTCGCCGCCTCACTTGGCCGCCGCCCCGCTCGCCAGCTCGCTCCCGGCCACCGCCCCTTCCAGGTTGGCGACGGTGCGGCTCGGGGCCTTGGTCACCACCCGCACCAGGATCCACCGCTTCAGCCGGGACAGCGGGCGGGACTCCTGGATCTCCACCGTGTCGCCCAGGTGCGACTCGTTCTTCTCGTCGTGCGTGTAGCACACCGTCCGCTGCTTGATGAACTTGCCGTACTTGGCGTGCCGGACCAGCCGGACGATTTCCACCCGGCGGGTCTTGGTCGTCTTGTCGCTGGTGACGATGCCGGTGACCAGCCGGCCGTTCGGGGCGGCGGGGGTGGCGGTCGGCTTGGTGGTGGTGTCGGCCATTACTTACCGCTCCCCTTCGTCGTGGCCCGTCCGGCCTGGATGGTTTGCACCCGCCCGAGCGCCCGCTTCGCCCGCCGCTTGCCCGGGCCTTCCAGCTTGCCCTGGATGACCTCGACCTGCTTGGCCAGGTCGGCGTCCGGCAGGTCGGCCAGCCGCTTCAGCTCCCGCTGCCGCTGGGTGGTCTTGATGCGGGCGATGTCCCGCTTCGCCTTGCGGATCTCGCTCGGCGTCTCCAGCCGGTCGGTGGCCGACTGGAACCGCAGTTGGAACAGGTGCTTCTCGGTGTCGCGGAGGGTCTGCGACAACTCGTCGTCGCCCATCCCCACCAGGTCGTTCGGTTTCATAGTTTCTGGCTCCCCTCCGGGAGGGTGAGTGTTACACGTTCGGCCGGCGGGTGACGAACCGGCACTTGAACGGCATCTTGTACGCCACCTTGGCCAGCGCCTCTTTGGCCGCCGTCTCGGGCACCCCGCCGATCTCGAACAGCACCATGCCGGCCTTCACCACCGCCGCCCAGTACTCCGGCTCACCTTTGCCCTTACCCATCCGCGTCTCGGCCGGGATGGAGGTGACGCTCTTGTGCGGGAACACCCGCATGTAGTACCGGCCCTCGCCGGACACGAACCGGGTGATGGTGACGCGGGCGGCCTCGATCGCCTGGGCGGACAGCCACCCGCCCTCGAGCGTCTGCAGGCCGAAGTCGCCGTAGGCGACGTAGTTGCCCCGCTGGGCGTTGCCCTTGATGGCGCCGTTGTACTTCTTCTTCGCCGCCAGCCCGCGGATCACCCCGCGCTGGATCTTGCGGTACTTCACCCGCTTCGGCATCTTCAGGGACATCGCTCACCCCGTCGGTGTGACCCCGCTCCCTTGCGGTCGCGGCTCGTCGTGTCGTTACCCGCGGCGGCGGCGGGTGGATTTCCGCTGCTGGCCGGCGGCCGCGTCGGTCGTGTCGTTGATCTCGCCGGTGACGAAGTCGCCGTTGTTCACCCACACCTTGATGCCGATGTTCCCCTGGGCGGTGGACGCCTCGGTGAACCCGTAGTCCACCTTCGCTTTCAGGGTGGACAGCGGGATGCTGCCCTGCATCGTCTTCTCGCACCGGGCCATCTCCGCCCCGCCCAGCCGCCCGGACAGTTGCAGCTTGATGCCCTTCGCCCCGCCCTCCATCGCCCGCATCATGGCCGTCTTCATCGTCCGGCGGAAGCTGCTCCGCTTCTCCAGCTGCTCGGCGATGTCGTCGGCGATGATCTGGGCGTCGATCTCCGGGCGGGTGACCTCGACCGTCTTCACCTCGATGTGCCGGCGGGTGAGCTTCTCCAGCGCCTTGGTCAGCTTGTCGATCTTCTCGCCCTTCTTGCCGATGATCGCCCCGATGCGGCTGCTGTACACGAACACCGTCACCCGCTCGCGGGTCCGCTCCACGCGGATCTTGGCGATGGCCGGCCGCTGCTCCTTGCGGTCCCGGCTGCGGGTCAGGTACTTGTGGATGAACTGGCGGATGGTGTGGTCTTCCACCAGCAGTTCGCTGAAGTCCTGCTTGCTCGCGTACCACGCCGACTGCCAGTCGGTCATGATGCCTACGCGGAAGCCGGTCGGTCGGACTTTCTGGCCCATGATCCGTGACCCTTCGTGACCCGTGGGTGGCTCAGTTGGTGGCGGCCGGTTCGGCCGGGGTGGCGTCGCCGACGGCGGGGGTAGTCGCCGCCGCGACCGCGTCCATGTCGGTGACGGCCACCACGATGTGGGCCAGCCGCCGTTTGATGCCGAACGCGGTGCCCCGGGCCCGCGGGCGGATCCGCTTGAACATCGGCCCGCCGTCGATCCGCACCTCGGTCACCACCAGGTCTTCCAGGTTGCGACACCCCTGGTCCTCGGCGTTGCCGATGGCGCTCTTCACCACCGCCTCGATCAGCCGGGCGCCGCGGTTGGGCATGAACCGCAGGGCCTCGATCGCCTCGTCCACGTTCAT
Source organism: Fimbriiglobus sp. (assembly GCA_022841795.1). Lineage (GTDB taxonomy): Bacteria > Planctomycetota > Planctomycetia > Gemmatales > Gemmataceae > JALHQU01. Next base: position 5,109 of record JALHQU010000134.1, on the reverse strand, counting down.
CCCGCGGATCATGCTGGCCAGCGGCCGCATCTTCCGCGGGGCGACGTCGGCGTGCCGGTGTTTGGCTCGGTAGATCATTGCAGTGACCAGTGGTCAGTGGCCGGTGGCCAGTTCCAGAAACCGCCGTCGCTTACTTGCCCGGGGCGGCGGCCGCCTTCTTGCCGGCCGTGTGCCCCTTGAAGGTGCGGGTGGGGGAGAACTCGCCGAGCTTGTGCCCGACCATCTCCTCGGTCACGTACACCTTGCCGAACGCCTTGCCGTTGTGCACCAGGAACGTCTGCCCGATGAACTCCGGGACGATGACCGCGTCGCGGTACCACGTCTTGATCGGCTCCTTCCCCTTCCCCTGCTTGTCCACCTTGGCGAGCAGCCGCTGGACGGTCTCGAAGTCGTAGGGGTTCTTGCGCGCCATGCCGTGTGCCCTACCCTGTGCGGGTCAGTCGATGAAACCGGAACCGAATACGGTACGACCGGAGCCGCCAGTCGCCCACCCTTTGGGCCGCTAAGCCGCGAGCGGCTTGACGTCACCCGTTGTGCTTCTGGAACGGCCCGGCCGGCCGGCGGCGGACGATCGCGCTGTTCGACGGCTTCTTCCCGCCGCGGGTCTTCCCGCCCTTGGCCAGCACCCCGCTCGGCCCCTTCGGCTGCCCGCCGCTCTTGCTCCGGCCCTCGCCGCCGCCCATCGGGTGGTCGGTCGGGTTCATCGCCATGCCGCGGTTGTGCGGCTTGCGGCCCTTCCACCGCACCCGCCCGGCCTTGCCCAGGCTGATGTTCATGTGGTCGGAGTTGGACACCTGGCCGATGGTCGCCCGGCACTTGTCCGACACCCGCCGCACCTCGCCGCTCGGCAGGGTGATGAGCACCTGCCCCTTGTCGCGGGCGCCCAGCGTCGCGCTGCACCCGGCGCTGCGGCAGATCTGCCCGCCGCGGCCCGGCTTCAGCTCGATGTTGTGGATGGCTAGCCCGAGCGGGATCTTGGCCAGCGGCAGGCAGTTGCCCGGCTTCGGCTCGGCCGTGTCCCCGCTCATCACCTTGTCGCCCGCCTTCAGTCCGTCCGGGGCGAGGATGTAGGCTTTGGTCTTCGTCTCGTTCGCGTACTCGATCAGGGCGACGCGGGCGGACCGGCACGGGGCGTACTCGACGCTCAGCACCACCGCCTCCACCCCGTCCGTCTTCCGCTTGAAGTCCACCACCCGCATCATCTGCTTGTGGCCGCCGCCGCGGAACCGGCTGGTGACGATGCCCTGGAAGTTCCGCCCGCCGGTCTTCCGCTTCCGCACCAGCAGCGGCTTGTACGGCGCGTTCACCTTCGGGCTGGTGCAGTCGGCGAAGTCCGACACGCTGCCGGCGCGGCGGCCGGCGGACGTCGGGTTGTAGTTGCGGATGCCCATGTCTTTGGCTCTCAGCGGTCAGCTTTCAGCACTCAGCCGGAAAGCCGCCCGGTCTCGTTCAAGGATCCCCGCTCCGCCCACTCCCGGCTGAAAGCTGATCGCTGACAGCCGACCGCTCGCCGTTAGAAGAAGTCGATCTTGTCCTGCTCGTTGAGCGTGACGACCGCCCGCTTCCAGTCGCTCTGCTGCCCCAGCTTGTTGCGGAACCGCACCGCCTTGCCCTTCCGCACCTGCGTCCGCACCCTCTCCACCCGCACGTTGAACAACTCCTGGACGGCCGCCGCGATCTGCGTCTTGTCCGCCATCATGTGGACCATGAACGTGTACGCGTTCCGCTTGCTCACCGCGTGCGTGCCCTTCTCCGTCACCAGCGGGCGGAGGACGATCTGGTGCGGGCGGAGGTCCAGCCCCGGCTCGCCGTGCACGCACGGCTTGCGGGCTTCGAGCTTCCGCACGTACCGCTTCGGGTGGGGTCGGGTCGTGGCCATCGCTACTCCCTCGGATCTCTACACCACCGGCGGACTCGCGTCCCGCCGTTCGCCGTATCGCGAGTTACTTCGCCGCCGTCCGCAGCGACTCGAACGCCGCCTTGGTCAGCACCAGCCGCTTCTGCTTGAGCACCACATACGCGTTGAACTCGGCCGCCGGCAGCACCTTCACCCCGTCGATGTTCCGCCCGGAGCGGTACACCGCCGGGTCCAGCTTGTCGGTGCCGATGAGGACGGTGGTGTCGAGCAGGGTCATGTCCTTCTCGACGTTCTGCTCCACCCCGTTCTCCACCTTCTTCACCACCCGCGTGCCCACCTTGATGGCCTTCAGCACCGCCGCCATCTCCTTCGTCTTCGGGGCGGCCAGCGCCAGGTCGTCCACGATCACGCACTCGCCGTCGGCGAACTTGCTCAGGATGGCCATGCGGGTGGCCGCCCGCACCGCCTTCTTCGGCAGGTGGTACTCGTAGTCCCGCGGCTTCGGCCCCTTGGCCGTGCCCCCGCCCACCCGCTTGTTCGTCCGCTTGGTGCCGACGCGGGCGTTGCCCGTGCCCTTCTGCCGGAACAGCTTCTTGGTGCTGCCGGCCACCTGCCCGCGGCGGAGGGTGTGGTGCGTGCCCGCCCGCTGGTTGGCCCGGTACATGAGGACCACGTCGTGCAGCAGCTGGCGGTTGATCGACCCGCCGAACTCGGCCGGGTCCACCTGCACGCTGCCCACCGAGGCGCCGGCCTTGTTGACCACCGGCACGGTGATCGCGGCGGACACCGCGCGGACCAGTTCGGAAGCGGGAACGGCAGTGCCGTTCGCGGAGCCGGCGTTCTCGGCCATCGTGCGTCCTCACTCCTCCGCCGGCCGGTGACAAACACCGGGTTCAGCGGGCGGGCCGACCGCCTGGCGGCGGATGGGGCGTGTTGCCGGCCGGTGGTGACTGCGAGAGGCACCTGCCGCTGTTGCCGACGGCCCCGAGACCCGGATGATGTCGTACCGTTCCGTCCCACACACAAAACGAACTCGTCGCGGCTCCGAATGGTTCCGCGACGAGCGGATTACTCTTCTTACTCAGCCACCGCCAGCCGGCAACTCCCGTTTGCTCTTTTCTGGCGAACCGCGGCCGTCAGGCCGTGGGTGGTTTGAACCACCCGTGGGCTGACACCCACGGTTCACCATACCGGCCTACCCTTTCGCCCCGAGAACGCGGATTTTGATGTCCACCCCCGGCGGCAGGCTGAGGCCCTTGTTCAGCGCCTCGATGGTCTTGGCCGTCGGCTGCAGGATGTCGATCAGCCGCTTGTGCGTGCGGATCTCGAACTGCTCCCGGCTCTTGCGGTCGATGTGCGGGGACCGCAGCACCGTGTACCGCTCGATTCGCGTTGGCAGCGGGATCGGCCCGTGGACTTCCGCCTGGGTGTTCTGGGCCACTTGCACGATCTCGGCCGCGGTGCGGTCGAGTACCTCGTGATCGTACCCTTCCATCCGGATGCGGATCCGCTCGCTCGCTTTTGCCGCCACTGGCCGCCTCCTCGCCCGCGCTGACCCACATTCGGGAAAGAGTGATCCTAAAGGCCACGCCGGCGGCGTCAAGACTTCCGCGCCGATCGGGGGCGATTTTTGTTGCATTTTATCGCGTCGGACGGTCACGGTGGGCAGTGTGGCACGCCGTGCAGGATGCTTGCACCCGGCCGAACGCCTTCCTCGCGGCCTCCGCGTTCGGTTGCCGGAGTGCCGCGGCCAACTCGTTCGCCGCGGTTTCGGCCTCGGAAAAGTGCATCAACAGGTCCGGCCCGCGGGCCTTCACCGCCGATAGCCGTGCCGCCTCGCGGTACAACTCGGCCAGTTGCACCGCCTCGTGCGGCGGGTCGAGGTCCGGGTGGCCGGGCGGCTGCTTCCACCCGGCGTCCTTCGCCAACTTCAGGTGATCCCACCGCTCGTCCACCGCCACCATCAGCCGGGTCAGGTCCGGCACCTCGGCCTTCTGGGGGAAGTCGCCGATCGCCGCGTCCAGTTCCGCCGCGGTCGGCTTCGCCAGCTTCGTCGGCAGGCTCATCAGCCCGGTGTACTTCGGGTCGGTGCCGGCCGCTTTCATCCACTGCTCGGCCCGCTCGGGGGTCCACGCCGGGTCTAGGCACAACTGCACCACCGCCGCCGCCGCCGGCCCGCGGTGCTTTCCGTGGTGGCAGTGCAGGTACACCGGGCCGGGCAGGTCCCGCACCGCTTTCGCCAGCGCCACCGCCCGCTCCCGCGGGATGCCGTCGTACCCTACCGGCAGGTGGACGTACCTCATGCCGTGCCGTTCCGCCGCGGCCACGTCCGGCACCGCCCCGTCCACGGACACGATCGTCTTCACCCCGAGGTGCTGTAGGGCGGCGAACCCGGCGTCGCCGTCCGGGCTGCTGCCGCTGAGGAGGCGGTCGGACAGGCGGAACACGTTGTGCAGCCCGTCGGCATGAACCGGCTGCGGCTCGACCGCCGGCTGCGGGGCCGGACCGGAACAGCCGACGAACAACACGAACAACACCACCCCGTGGTTCCGTTTCACCCGACTTCCCCTGTTTCCGAGCCGCCGACCGCTACCATATTACGGCAACCCTCGGGGGGCCGGCTCGTGAACCAGACCGCGGTGGTGGCGTTCGTGCTGGCGGGCGGGCTGATCCTGCTGGGCGGCGTCACCGGCTGGTTCCAGATCCGCGGGCTACGCGTTCTTGCCGCCCGCCAACACGTCCCGTCGGACGAGTTCGCCTACCTCCGCCGCCGCGGCCGCCGCCGGCTGGCCGTCGGCGGGCTGCTCGTGGTCATCGGGGCGCTTATCGCCGGCGCGTACCTGTCCGGGCTGGAACCGAACATCGACGCCCTCACCCAGGCGGACCCGAACGCCCCGCCGCCCGACCCCGAGAACCCGGCCCCGAAGAAGGAGATGACCCCGGACCAGAAGCGACTGGTACGGGTGTGGGGGGCGTACTGGACGGCGGTGGTGGTACTCGTGTTTCTGGTGATGGGGCTGGCGTTCGCCGACGCCCTCGCCACTCGCCGATACGCCGTCCAGCAGTACCAGTTGATCCGCGAGGACCACGAGGCGAAGCTGCGGCGGGATTTGGCCGTGTACCGGGCGCAGAAGGAGGCGAACCGCGGCGGGCGGGGCGGCAACCGCCTCGGGCTGGGGACGGATGACACCCCGCCGTTCGAGTAGTTGGTGTAGCCGCGACCCAACGGGGAGCGCGTCGGACGCGCTCCC
>JALHQU010000133.1 GCA_022841795.1 Fimbriiglobus sp. | reverse complement strand
CCGACGGGGGACGGGTTCGCGGCCGCGACAGACATCATGGCGACCCGGTCCGCCCCGTCCGGCTGGCGGGTGACGGTCAGTTGCACCGGCCCGTACTTCACCACCCGCGGGTTCCGCTGGTGCGACACGTTCCCCGGTGGCCCGAGCAGGGTGACGATGTGCGCGTAGTCCGCCCCGGGGCCGATCGGCCCGAGCATCCCGGTCGTGAGAAACTCTTCCACCGAAGCCATCTCTACCCCTCGTACCTTTCCAGCGCGCGGATCAGGAACCGGAACTCCAGGAGGCGGCCGTTGGCGCGGGCTTCGAGTTCGCCGCGGTACGTCCGCAGGAAGCTCATCGCCCGGCGGGCGTCGCGAAGCCAGCGGTCCCGTACCTGCGGATCCGGAAGACAATCACGTCCGGCGATTCGAATCGCTCGATCAACATCGTCGGGGTCGTCCCCCGAGAAGAACCCGCGAAACACCACCCGCCCCGTGTGGTCCGGCCGCACGACCAACTCGATCGCCCCGACGTGTATGTGGAACCCTTTCACCACCCAGTCGTCGGCGATCACGGACGGCTGACACACCGGAATTGTACTCCATTCCCGAGACCGCCTCAACCGGCGGGGCGTCGCTCATCCGGGGTCGCTCGCCTGCTGGACGGCGGGCATCAGATCGTTCAACTCCTCGATCCGCAACATGCGGATGTCGCGGACGGAGGCGGCGAACCACGGCAGGGTGCGGGCCAGATCCATCGCCGCCAGCACGCAGGTGACGGACGTGACCTCCGGCCCGCCGAAGTACACGCTCCCCTGCTGCCAGGTGAACCCGTGTCGTTGCAGCGCCCGGCGGATGTCCAGGTCGGCGTTGTTGTACGGGTCGCCGGAGTTCGTCCGCAGTTGCTCGATGTCCATGTCGAAGGCGATGGCGAACACGCGGCCCGCCTTGCGGAACTCGGGCGGCAGCCCCTGGCGGACGGTGTCCTTCGGGGTCGGCTTGGTGGCGAGAGCGGTCATGCGGGGTCTCCTCGTCTCCGTTGTAACCGATGCGGGGCGGGGTGGGAAATGGGAACCGCGGGAGGAGGAGTGTCTGCGGATTTCGGCGAACGGCGCGACGTGAGTCCGCCGGTGTGTTTGGTGAACCCGAGCCGCAAGGCTCGTGGGTGCAAGTCACCTGTGGTTCGCACCCGCCGACCTGGCGGTCGGGGTTCACCCAGAACCGGCGGACTCACGTCGCGCCGTTCGCCGGAGTGCTTCGCCCTCACCCCTTTCGCACCCGCAGCAGCACCGTCGGGTTGACCGCTTCGAACCGCAGGCTCTCCAACTGCTCCACCCCGCGGGACAGGTTCATCAGCAGCACGTCCACGCTCGGGGCCAGCCGCTTCAGCACCGCATACGTGGCCGAGATCATCTCCAGCGTGCCCACGTTCGACACCAGCCGCCCGCCCGCCCGCAGCGCGGCGAAGCTGGCCTCCAGCAGCCGGGCCACCTCCCCGCCGTTCCCGCCGACGAACACCGCGTCCGGGGCGGGCAGGCCGGCGAACACCGCCGGGGCGGTGCCGAACACCGGCTTCACGTTGGGGATGCCGAACGTCTCCAGGTTCGCCTGGATCAGATGGAAGTCGGCCGCGTCCTGCTCGATGGCGTACACCACGCCGGGCGACACCAGCTGCGCCATCTCGATCGCCACGCTGCCGCTGCCGGCGCCCACGTCCCACGCCACGTCGCCGGGGTGCAGGTCCATCTGCGCCAGCGCCACCGCCCGCACCTCCGCCTGGGTGATGAGGCCGGTCTTCGGCCGGCTCTGGGCGAACACGTCGTCCGGGTTGCCGAACCGCCGCAGCTTGGCCCCGCCCCGCGGCTGGTCCGGCGTGTCCGGCTTCCGCCGCAGGATCATCACGTTCAGCGGGTCGAACCGCATGTCCTGGATTTCGGCCAGCTCCGCCTGGGTGATCCGCTCGTCCTTGCCGCCCAGGTTCTCGCACACGAACCCGCGGAAGTAGTCCAGCCCGCGGGCGAGCAGTTCGCGGGCGATGCGGTTCGGGGTGTACGTTTCCGACGTGAACAGGCCGACCGTCTCGGCGGTGCGGATCTTGTCCAGCACGTCGTCCAGTTGGCGGGCGGACAGGTCCGTCAGGTACGCCTCCTCCCACGTCTGCTTGATGCGGGCGAACGCCAACTGCATGCTGGACACGTGCGGCACCACGTCGAAGTTGTCCGGCCCGATCTTGTCGCACAGGTAGCGGGCGGTGCCGTAGAACAGCGGGTCGCCGACGGCCACCACCGCCACCGGCTTCACCCCGAGCAGCGCCTTCAGCTTGGCCACCACGTCCGGCAGGTCGGTGCCGATGCGGACCCGCTCGGCGGACAGCTCGGGCAGCAGCCGCAGGGCGGCGTCCGAGCCGAACACCACCTGGGCGGCGGTGAGCAGGTCGCGGGAGCGGGCGGTCAGGCCGGCCAGCCCGTCCGGGCCGACGCCGACGATGGGAACACGCGCGGACATAGGGCACTCAGAAGAAGAGGTTCACCGCCGAGGGCACATGAGGGCACGAGAGGAAGACGGAAGAGAGTGTTCTCAGAAATCACTTCCGGTCTTCCTCTCGTGCCCTCATGTGCCCTCGGCGGTGAATCCTGTTTTCCGCTCACTTCACCCCCAGCGATTTCAGCTTGTTCTTGGCGGCGGCGGCGGCCTTCCCCTTCGACCCCTTCACCACCTGCCGCAGCACCCCCAGGCCGAACTCCCGCTCCTGACCCACCTGCTCGGCGAAGTGGAACCCGAGGTAGAACAGGTCGTCGGCGTCCAGCCACTTCGCCTTGCCGATCTGGGCGGCGGCTTCCTCCGCGTCCTGGCTGACGGCGGAGGCGAAGTTCCGCAGGCTGGGGTCCAGATTCCGGGAGTCGGCGGCCACGTTCTTGGCGCTCAGCTTCAGCCCGACCATCGCCAGTTCCAGCCGCACCCCGAACCCGATGGCCGGGTCGCGGGCGAGCAGCTTCAGGTACTGCAGCGCCGTCTCATAGTCCTTCTTCTTCCGCTCCGCCACCGCCTTCTCGAACAGCTCGTCCCGCAGCGCCGCCGGGTCGGCTTCGCGGAGCAGGAAGAACAGCGGGTCGCACTTGTGGTCGTCCGCCTCCAGGAACTGGCAGGCGCGGGCGGTCACGTCGGCCCGCAGCTTGGCGGCGAAGTTCTTGGCGAACGGGGCGATCAGCCGGGCGAGCTGCCACATCTCGTCCTGCGTGTCGGCGGCCAGCAGCGCCGCCACCAGCGACTTGCGGCCGTGTTCCAGCGTGGCCAGCCGCCCGCGGGCGGCGTCCCGCAGGGCGCGGTCCGGGTGCGTCAGTTGCGCCATCAGCCCGGCGGCCACCTCGGCCGTGTCCTTGTCGCCGATCTTGTCGATCGCCAGCTTGCGGGCGGCGGCGTCCGGGGCGTGCAGCAGTTCCAGCCACTCGGCCAGTTGCTTGTCCGACGCCGGCAGGCGGGTGAGGATGAGCAGGGCCGGGGCGACGACGGCGAAGTCGCGTTCGGCGGCGTTGGCGAACAGCCGCTTCCACTGCTCCTTCGTCGGCGTCTTCAGCCACCCGCCGACGGTGCCCAGCGCCATCGCCCGCACCTCGTGGCTGTACCCCGGCTGGGTGCGGTCCCACAGGGCGTCGGCGGCGGTCGGGTCGTTGAGCGCCGTCAGCACCTTCACCACCGGCAGCTCGGCCGGCGGCGGCAGCTTCTTCTTGCGGTCGGTGGCGACGGACAGCAGTTCGTCCACCAGCGCCTTCTTCTGGTCGGCCGGCAGCGTCGGGATGCGGCCGATGATGGCGTTGGCCGCGGCCAGGGCGATCTGCGGGTCGCGGTCGAGCAGCACGCTCACCCCGGCCTCGGCCCCGGCCGCACTCACCGTGGTGAGCGCCGCCGCGATGTAACGCCGCAGCCCCGGCACGATGTGGTGCATCAGGTCTTGCAGCTTCCGCACCGCGTCCACCCCCAGCTTCACCGCCGCGTCCGCCGCCTGGTTCGCCTCCGGCCCGCCGCCCTTGATGCGTTCGAGCAGCACCGGCAGCGCCTTGGTCAGCTTCAGCTTGCCGGCCGCCTGGATGGCCGTGATCCGCACCGCCGGGTCTGGGTCGTCGAGGCGGGCGATCAGCTCGGCCGACGCCTCCGCGTCCTTCACCCCGAGTTCGGTGAGCACCCGCACGGCGGCGGCGCGGACCTCGGCCGGCTGGTCGGCGGCCAGCAGGCGGACCAGCTTCTTGACGGGCACGTCCATCGGGGGTCTCGGCACTCTCGGGGCGCAACCAGCGATGGGGAAAGGATATGAAACGGGCTGCGAAAGGCGGGTAATGGAGCGACGGCGTTCCCACCACACGTGCCGCATCTGTTCCTGGCCGATGCGCACGTCAGCGCCGCTCAAAGCGGCAAAAGGCGGTCATGCCGGCTTCTGGTATTGAATCGTCACAAACTCAAACCCGAACAACTCGCACAAGGGCTGCCACTCCCGTGCGTTCGTGGACATCGCGTGTTCGGCCATGCCCTCGGCCTCAAGCGCGATCAGTAAATCGCCAGCGTTTCGGCACTGGTCGCTCGTGAGGTCGCAGTTCGTATCGCCCTCGACTCGTTCGATGAGGTCGAGGGTCTTCCGGAACTGGTTGGCCGGTTCCACGCTCACCTGACCGGAAAGGGGTTTGGGAGAGGCCATGCGCTCCAGATCCGTCTTCAATCGGGCCACGGAGCGGAGTAAGCTTTCCACGTGGCAGTTTTTGTTTAAACGTCGCTTGCAGGTCGGCAGGTTCGCATCATAGGTGGTCCGCTTGAACCGCGGCTTATCCAGCGCCCGGTCGCACCGGAGTTTATCGCGTAGGACGGAGTCCACGCTCGTCGCGAACCAGTCGTAACACTCCTGGATGTGGTCTTGGAGGAGGAGGCGAGCTTTCTCCGCGAGGCGTCGATCGTCCGCGTCGGTGACGGCGTGAGAACTGGCGGAGACCGAAAGGAAGTTATTGAAGATGTGTCCGCGGAGGGCTTGCTGGCGATGCTGAGATTCGGTGAAATAGTCCCGAACGGCAGTGAATTTGGCTCCTTTCCGGCTGAGCGCACCGTGGATCGTGATCATCTCCTGGATGACCGTTGCCTTGAATTCCAGTTGCCCGAAACTCGTTGCGAAGCGGAATTGATACGGACCGATCCGGTCGTTGATGACCGCTTCTCGGTGTCCGGATTTGACACGGTCGATCTGAATCGATGTGTCGAGCAGCACCCTCTTGTTTCCCAACTCGGACGCCAAGGGCTGGGCCACCGCTTGCGACGAACTCATCGGCCGGCTCCGTTATTCGGCTGCCCCTTGGGACTCAACTTCAACGAGTTTGAAATGCTTGCGCAGGTTGTCAGCGGAAAGAGTGCCTCGGAACAGCGGCAAGCCGCGATCCTTCACCAAGTCGGCTACTTCACCGACCGTCGTGTCATTGATCGAGTAACGGTGCTGTAGCGAGACGAACACGTCTTCCAGAAAACCGACGTGTCTGTGATCCCAGATGGCGTTGTTGATCTGACTTTCCACCTTCACCACGACACGTTTGAGAGCGTCTTTCTCGCCCCACGCCACGTCGTACAAGTCCTGCACCAAGGCTTCGATTTCGGCCGCGGCCGTCATCCAGTCGTCCGGAAGGGTGGTCTGACTGGCTGCCGGTTTGAGGCGACGCACTTCACGGAGCACGGCGTCGCAGATGGTCCGAAACCGCTTGTACTGAGCCGGATCCCCGTGCACGGCTGGCAATTTCTGTGAGCTCCGCGCAGGGATCGTGCGTCCCCCTCCAGCAGGTTGCGTGAGGCTGGCCGTTGACGTGTGCGCAACGGAACCACGGTTGGCGGTCAGCGCAACGCTCTCCTTCAACCCGTCCTCCGGGCTGATCGCCAGAGATTGGTCGCCCGAGGTCTGGATGAATGTCGTGTCTGTCCGTTGAAACCGAGGCATAAAATCACCCCTTGGTCACGTTCTGAGCGATGCGGTCGATCGCCTGCGTGGCCCAGTCAAGGCTTTCCTTGATGAAGTCTGAACAGGAGAAATCAGCCCTCGCCACCTCTCCCTCAAGCCGATTTTCCAGTTCCACTTGCACCGCCCGCGCTGGTACCTCTGGGAGTAGTTTCTGAGCGGCGAGAATCGCGTTGAGCGCATCCCTTTGCCGTTCCGGGAGGAACCGCGCTTTTGCGATGAGGCGGAGGTCGGTGTTCTCCCTCCGCGTTTGGCGAATGACTTGGGCGGCAAGTCGCCGGGTGTGTTCAGCCCTCACCTCGCCCCACCGATCACTCACCCGGTGGACGACGGTGAAGTTGAGCGCCTGAGGGGTCGGCCCGAGGATCTCTTTCACCTTCTCACTGACGCCCACCAGCCCCAAGTCCCGCAACGCCGTTTCCGCTTGCTGTTCTTGGCTCGCGTCAAAGCCCTTCTGATACTCGAACCCGACCGCGGGTGCGATGAACGTGTCCACCTGGAACACGCTCGCGAGGACGTCGACAATCTTGCAGGCTTGGTCGTGAAAGTGGGGGGGCGAAATTACCCTTTCCTGAGTGACGTTCAGACCTTCCGAACTGAACACCATCTGCATTCCCAGCAGGTCGTTCCGCATGTTCCCGGACTTGGGCGAGATCTCTGCCGGGAGCCACTCCTTTTCAAGCACATCCTCGAGCCGCACCAGCGCCTCCCCCGCTCGATCCAGGTATCGGTAACCACGGACGAAACGGACGGACAACCGCAATTCGTGGAGAGTGAACCCCGATGACATGAGAGCGGTTCCGACAGTCCCAGAGAGTGCTGCCCAACGCTAGTAATCTATTCGAGAGGGAAGCAACACACAACGACCGTTCTCGAATACTCTCTCGGCCGACGCTACGCGAGCATGTCGAAGGAGATACTGGAGCCACTGAGGACAGTAGTTCGAGATACGACAGAACCCTGTCCTGATCACCCCGTCGCGGCCAGCGCCTCCAGCTTGTCCAGTTGCCGCCTCTGGCCGATGGCCACCAGCGTCGCCCCGGCCTCGATGGTCACGTCTCCTTGCGGGCCGTACACCACCTCCCCGCTCGGCCGCACCACCCCGACCACGATCACCCCGTAGTCTCGGCTGAGGTGCGAGTCCCGCAGCAGGGTGCCGGCCAGTTTGCTGCCCGCCTCCACCTTCACCTCTTCCAACTGCAAATCCAGGAACTCCGGGCGGGTGGCCATCTCCATGAAGTGCAGCACGCTCGGCCGCAGCACCGCCTGCACCGCCCGGTGCCCGCCGGCCAGGTACGGGGAGATCACCTTGTTCGCCCCCACCTTCCGCAGCTTCGCCTCCGCCTCCTCCTCCTCCGCCCGCGCCACGATCAGCAGGCCGGGGTTGAGCAGGCGGGCGCTGAGGGTGATGTACAGGTTGTCCGCGTCCGACCCGACGACGGTGATGAGCGCCTTCGCCCGGTCGATGCCGGCCTTCCGCAGCCCCTCGTCCTCGGTGGCGTCGCCCTGCAGCCGCAGCCCGTGGTAGTACGGCCAGTCGGTCGGCGGCGGGAACTTGTCGATGACCACGAACTTCCGCTTCTGCCGCTCCAACTCGTCGCACACGATCTTGCCCATGCGGCCGAACCCGCACACGATCAGGTGCCCGGCCAGGTGCTTCAGCGCGTCTTCCATCCGCTCCCTCCCGAGCAGCTCTTTCACCTCGCCGGTCACCACGCTGCGGATGATCTCGGTGGCGAAGTAGAACAGGGTGAAGATGCCGCCCAGCGCGAGCAGCATGGTGAACGCCCGGCCGCTGTTTGAGAGCGGGTGCGTTTCCCCGTACCCCAGGGTGGTGAGGGTGATGACGGTCATGTACAGGCCGTCGAACCACGACCAGTGGTCGCCCTCGATGAGCGGGTAGCCGACGCTGCCGACCAGCATGATGACCAGCGGCACCAGCAGCATCCGCCGCGTCCGCCGCGGCAGCAGGTGGCGGAACATCCGCCCCGGCCAGGTCAGCCACCGTTTCACCCGCCACTTCATGGCCCGCCCCCGGCGAGTTTCGCCAGCGCGGCGTCGCACCGTTCGAGGTGCTGGGCCTTCCGCTTCGTGTTCGTAAACATCGCCTGAGTGTCGATCCAATCGCGCGTCTGCTCGACCAAGCGACGAAGTGCGGCGACCGCGGCCGGGTGCGGCGCGGGTTGGCCGACCACCACCGGGGAGGTGTGCGCGAACGCCGGCTGATCCGGGAAGAGGACGGAGCCGGCCCCGCCGACCGCTCTGGCGCCGAACCAGCGGTCAGGGGTGTGGTCGAGTTCGAGCGAGGCGGTGTACCGCGGGCCGGGGGTGGCCGGGGTGGTGCCGATCACCTGTCCGTTCGCCACCACTTCGAGTTTGTCGAACGGGGTGACGGATTCGGCGGAGGCGGTGATGTGGGGGCCGTCCACGGCGAACCGGAGGAGCGGGCCGTTGGTGATGAAGGAAACGACCCCACCCCCCGGCCCCCTCCCCCGGCGGGAGAGGGGGAGAAAAGGCTGAAAACCCTCTTTCTCCCCCTCTCCCGCCGGGGGAGGGGGCCGGGGGGTGGGGTCGTCTTTCACATACGTTCGCACCGCCCCGACCACCCCGCGGTTGCTGTCCTTCCCGCTACTGCCGACCAGCGGCACCAGGAACCCGGCGTTCCACAGCTGGTACACCCACGGCAGGAACGGCTTCGTCCGCGGGCTGGCGTCGAACTCGATGGCGTCGATCTTCCCCAGGATGAGCGCGACCAGTGCTTCACCGCCGGTCAGGCCGTCGCGGAAGGCGTTGCACCACAACACCTTGCCGCCCTTGCGGTGGCACTGGTCGGCCCAGTCGCACAGGCTCCAGTCGTCCGGCCCCTCCGCCCCGCCGAACGCCAGCGGGTACACCACCCGGTGGCAGTTGAGCAGCCCGAGCGACCCAAGCGCCGGGTGCGTGTTCAGCGTGTTCACGAACACCCGTTGGCCGTCCGCTTCCAGCGCCGCCGCTTGCCAGCTAAACGCCGTCAGGCCATGCAGTTGCGGATAGGTGTTGCCGTCGATGGCGGACAGCGTGTAGTGGACGCGGGCGAGGATGTGGACTTCGTCCACATCTTCCGCCGCCGCTTCGAGCAGCGCCGCGTGCGGACTGAGGAAGTGACAGCGGTGGTCCGTTCGTAACCACCCGTCCGCACGCCAGTTACACCACCGGGTCATCTCGAACCGCAGGGCCATTTGCCCCGGCCCGAGGGTGACGGTGCGGTCGAGCGGTTCCCACTCCGGCCCGTGAAATGCCTGAATTCGCAGGGGTTCGCCCGCCGGGAGAGTGATCTCACACGCGCCGTCGATGTGCGCGAAGTTGTCCTTCCCCAACCGCACGCTGCCGCCGACATCTTCACCGACACCGCACGCGAACACCGCCAGCCGGCCGAGCGGGGCGTAATACCTTCCGGCGGCGGCGGTTACGCGGAGGCGAACGGGAAGCGGCTTCTTGGTGGTGGGGTCGGCGACGCGGAGGTGGACGGTCAGCATGGGGCAAGACCGGCGGGCCGCCCTCTGTGGCGGCCCGTCCCATTTACTTCGCCGCGGCCACCGGCGGGGCGGGAGCGGCCGGAACCAGAGCGGGGGCCGGCTTCTTGCGGCGGAACCACGGGGATGTCATCAGGAAGTACACGAACATGAACAGCGCAAACCCGGCCGCCGCATAGGGTCCCAGCCGCGGGTACGACGACAGCACGAACAGCGCCACGCCCAGCCCGCCCAGGAACCCGCCGAACCGCACCACCCACCCGACCGCCTCGCGGAGGATCAGATCCCAGCGGTCGTGCCGGGTGGCGCTGTACACCAGGCTGACCACGATCAGCAGGAAAGGCAGGTGGGCGTAGATGGTTGCGTCGAGGGCCAACGGGTTCATTTCGCACCCCCCGGCGTGGGAGGAGTTTCTTCCCGCACCATCGGCCCGGCCAGGGCGTCGTAGATGACCAGCACGTTCAGCGCACCGGCGATGACGGTGAACACCCAGCCCAGATCCCAGGTCTTGTTCCCATCCCGTTGCAGATCATTGAGATGCGACTCGGACGGCGCCCGCATGTACTTGCCGAACACGCGGTGCCCCGGCTTGTCGTCCCACTCGCCGTCGTCCCGCGCCGGGCTGGGGATGGGGTCGGTGCTCAGGTACTGCAACACCGCCGGCCACGCCGCCACCCCGATCCAGAACTGGCCGATGAACTCCTTGCGGTAGTTCAGGTCCTTGAACAGGCCGGGCAACTCGCCCACCCGCGGCACCTGCACCTCCGGCAGGTTCTTGGTGTCCGCCAGCCACACGTTCTGCCACTGCCCGAGTTTCAGCCCGTAGAAGAACAGCCCGTACAGGCAGACGAAGTACAGAACCCCTTTGCCGATGCGGCCTTGCATCACCTGGCCGAGGCCGGGCACGAGGTAGGTGAGGAAGGCGGCGAGCGGGTCGAGCTTCCGCGGCGGGGGCTGCATCAGGCGGGTCTCGGCGGCGGGCGAATCCCGCGGGCGGGGTACGGTGCGGTTCGCCACAGCAGGCGTCGGATTTGCCGCAGCCCCGCAATTATAGCCCGCCGGCCGACCGCGGCCAGGAAACCCACCCCTTGCCGCGGGCCGCCCAGTACCCGGCCACCGCCAGCAGCAGCAGCCCCACCCAGCCGAGCAGCGTCTTCACCCACGCGGCCGTCAGCAGCCGGCCGAGCGGCCCGAACCAGCCAAGCAGGAACTCGATGATCGCGTTCACCGCCGCCACCGGCCACAGCAGCACCGGCAGCCGATCCGCGGATTCCGGCTCGACCGCCTGCTGTTCGACCGCCGGCGGCGGGTCGAGGAACGGGTTCACCTCGGCGAAGTTCATCCGCCCGAACGCCGACGGCACGTCGATCTCCCGCATCGGCGGCGGGGCGTCGTCCCGCGGGTCGAACCCGCGGGGCAGGGCCGGCGCATCCACCCCGCGGAGGGTGCCGGTGTCGGCCGGCGGGAGGTCCTCCACCGGGGCATACAACCGGGGTATGACCGATTCGGCCGGGCGGATGACCGGGGGCAGATGAGTTGGTGGCGAGGCCGCGGCCGGGTGGTCCGCCCGCCAGCCGACGGCTTGCCGCGGCGCTGGTGGGTCGGGCAACTGCGGGAGCGGCGGCGGGGGCGGGAACGCGACCGCCGGCTCCGGCTGGTTCAGCGGCAGCGACAGCATCCGCTGGAGCAGGGAGTCCAGTTCGTCGAGTTGCTGGCGGGTGAGGTCGTTCGGGCTGGGCGCGGTGGCCATGCGCGGTTCCTTGCGCGTCCGGACGGAGTCCATCCGCCGCATGGTACGGCAACCCAGGTGTCCGGCGGAAGGCCAAGTTATTTGGTGAACCCGGCCCGCCAGGGCCGCGGGTGCGTGGGGCAAGATTGCATCTTGCCAGGCAAGTTGGAAACTTGCCCCACTCGGCTGGCTCGCACCCACCGGCCTTGCGGCCGGGGTTCGACCGGAATCCGGGCACGCTCAAACCGGGTTCGCCATTGACGGTGCGGGAAAGCCGCGCTCACAATACTAACGGCGTGGGTGCGGACCTTCCGCACCCCCACCCGGTCGCTCGCCGGCGGCACAGGGCCGTTCGCGGGCGGCCACCGGCCGAGCTGCACGGCCGCGTCAGCAACGTCACAGGACCGATTCTCATGCGCCTGCTCCGACTCGGACTGCTCGCCCTGGCGGCGACCGTCCTCCCCTGGTCTCCCCTCCTCGCCGACGACCCGCCGGCAACCGACAAGCCCGCCGCCGCGGATAAGCCCGCCGCCGACAAACCGCCGCAGGGGCCGTATGTGGTGGTGGTCGGCGTGTCCGACACCGCCGACCCGACCATCCAGCCGCGGCCGACCGCCGACGCCGACGCCAAGGCGGTGTTCGACCTGTTCGCCGACAAGAAGCACTTCGACATCGACCCGGACCGGCTGGTGCTGCTCACCTCGAAGGAGGACGAGAAGCGGAAGGGCCGGAAGGCCACCCGCGAGAACATCGTCAAGGCGGTGCATGACGCGGCCGCCAAGACGGGCAAGGACGACCTGCTGATTCTGGCGTTCTTCGGCCGCGGGGCGTCGAGCGGGGATTCCACCTGCTTCTTCGCCGCCGACAGCACGTTCAAGGAGCGGAGCAAGACCGGGGTGCTGGGCAGCGACCTGGAGACGGAGATGAAGGCGGCCAAGCAGGCGCGGCTGCTGTTCGTCATGGACGTGGCGTTCAAGGGGTTCGACGCCGGCAAGGAGTCGCTGGTCGAGCCGACCCTGCGGGACATCCTGGGCGGGGCGTTCGGCGGGGAGGAGAAGGGCGAGCTGCCCGCCCCGCACGACCGGGTGGTGATGCTGTCCACCATCCCCAGCTCGGACCCGCTGGCCAAGGGCGACCACGGGCTGTTCGCGTCCACCATGCTGGACGCGCTGAAGGGCAAGGCGGACGTGGAGGGGTACGAGCCGGACGGCGTGGTGACGATGGACGAACTGGTGAAGTACCTGGAGAAGGAGGTGGCCGACCAGGCCCGCGAGCTGGGCAAGACGGCCAAGGAGAAGGAGGCCATCCCGTACATCGTCGGCGAGGAGACGTCGCACTTCGTCATCACCAAGAACCCGGCGGTGACGGCAGCGGTGGGCAAGCGGCTCGGCTCGCTGGCCGACCTGGAAAAAGACGGCAAGGTGTCGAAGGAGCTGGCGGCCGAGGGCAAGGGGCTGCTCGCCCGAATGCCCAAGCTGAAGGCCCAGCAAGACCTGCGGAAGAAGTTCCAGGCGACCACCGACGGCACCCTGAAGCCGGAGGAACTGACCGCGGCGGTGGAGAAGATCAAGGCGGACCTGGTGCTGCCGGAGAAGGACGCCGAGAAGTACGCCACCCGCGTGCTGTCGGCGGCCGGGGCGGTGGAGGCCCGGTACGTGAAGCCGACCAACCGCGGCGAACTGGTGGCGGCGGCCGTGCGGGGCATGTACCGCCGCTTGGAAGAGCCGGTGCCGCCGGCGGTGGAGGAGCAGTTGAAGAACCCGAAGGAGTGGAAGCGGAGCAAGATGGAGGAGGTGCTGAAGGCCGGGCGGACGGCGCTCGGCCGGCGGGAGGACCTGGACGGCACCAAGGACGTGGACGTGTCCGTCACCATGATGCTGGCCAGCCTGAACGACCCGTACACCACCTACTACGACAAGGAAGCGATCAAGAAGATGGAGAGCGGGCTGCGGGGCCAGTTCAGCGGGGTGGGCATCCAGATCCGCCGCGACCTGGTGCACGACGCCCTGTTGGTCGCCACCCCGATCAAGGGCAGCCCGGCGTACAAGGCGGGCATCCAGGCCGGCGACCTGATCGTCGGCATCAAGCGGGACTCCGACCCGGAGGGCCGGCCGCTCACCTCCGACCAGCCGACCGAGTTCACCACCAAGGGGATGAAGACGGAGCAGGCGCTGGACATCATCCTGGGCAAGCCGGGGGTGCCGGTGACGCTGGTGATCGACAGCTTCGGGGAGAAGAAGGAGCTGACCATCAAGCGGGGGCGGGTGACGGTGGAGACGGTGCTCGGGTCGGTCCGCGGGAAGGACGACGAGTGGAGCTTCTGGCTGGATGAGAAGGAGAAGATCGGGTACATCCAACTGACGCAGTTCGCCCCGTCCACCGCCGGCGAGATGTACGCGGTGGTGAAGGAGCTGAAGGAGAAGGGGCTGAAGGGGCTGGTGCTGGACCTGCGGTTCAACCCGGGCGGGGTGCTGCAAGGGGCCGGGGCCATCTGCGCCATGTTCATCGACGACGGCAAGGTGGTGACCGTCCGCCCGCGGGAGGGGGTCGGCCCGGAGGACGTGCTGCGGGCGAGCATGTTCCGCCGGTTCACCGGGCCGGAGAAGTTCACCGAGTTCCCGATGGCGGTGCTGGTGAACGGGCAGAGCGCGAGCGCGTCCGAGATCGTGTCCGCCTGCCTGCAGGACTACAACCGGGCGGTGGTGGTGGGCGAGCGGAGCTACGGCAAGGGGAGCGTGCAGACGGTCGAGTCGTTCCGCGCCACCGACGGCGAGATCAAGATGACCACCGCCCGCTACTTCCCGCCGCTCGACCGCAACATCGACAAGCTGAGTACCCCCGGCAAGCCGGACGACGAGTGGGGGGTGAAGCCGAGCAAAGGGTACGAGCTGAAGCTGACCCGCGAGGACTCCCGCGACCTGGCGGAGAAGGTCCGCGACCACGAGCTCATCCCCCGCAAGGACGGCAAGGGCGAGAAAAAGGAGAAGAAGGAGTTCAAGGACGTGCAGCTGGATAAGGCGGCGGACTACATCCGCGACCAGCTGAAGACGGCGAAGAAGTGATTGGGTTGGTGTCCCGGCTTCAGCCGGTCTTCCCGGCGACCACAGACCGGCTGAAGCCGGGACACCAGCGAAACCCTTCGGGTTGTATCGCCTGTTCCGACTGGCGAAGCCCGCCGCGTTAAACCACATGCGCCCCGGCGGAGTTTACCGCCGGGGCGATTTCTTTCCGGGTTCCCCTTCGCTTCCCCGTCGGCGGATTCCAAAATTCACTCAAGTTCCTGCCCGCGCCTCGCCCGCCCGGTGCCGCCATGACCCGCCTCACTCAACTCACCGTCGTCGGCCTGCTGCTGGTCGCGGCCGGCTGCCGCACCTGCGACGACCGCCCCCGCCCGTTCCAGCGGATCCGCGACGCCTTCGACCGGGACGACGACCGCGCCCGCATCCCCCCGACGCGGAACGACGCCGGCCCCCGGTTGAACGACCCGTGTGCCCCGTGCGCCGGCGGGGTGCCCACGCACGCCGGCAGCACCCTCGGCGGCAGCTACGGCGGCACGGTGATCGGTTCGCCGATGGGCATGGGCGGCGGGCCGATCATGGGCACGCCGATCTACCCGAGCGGACCGGGCACGGTGCTGCCGCAGCCCGGCAGCTACGTCCCACGGGACAACGAACTGCCCGCGCCGGGAGGGTACAGCCAGCCGGGGGCGGTGGACATGGGCCGCAGCAAACCGCCGACACCCGGTTTGGCCGGGCGGTAGCTCGGTCTTCGCCGCGACCAGCGGGAGCGGAACCCGCTCCCGCTGGTCGCGGCGAAGATGCCGGGCGGTCGGTACAATACACATCCCCCGCCGGAAGGAGTCCGCCCGTGTTCACCCCCGCCCGCGACCTGTTCGCCGACCTCACCCCGGACCAGCGGGCGGCGGTCGAACACGGGGAGGGGCCGCTGCTCATCCTGGCCGGCGCCGGGTCCGGCAAGACCCGCGTTATCACCCGCCGGGTGGCGCACCTGCTGCAGTGCGGGGTGAAGCCGTGGAGCATCCTGGCCATCACGTTCACCAACAAAGCCGCCGGCGAGATGAAGCACCGGGTGGACGCCCTCGCCCCCGGCAACAAGGTGTGGATCAGCACGTTCCACAGTCTCGGCGCCCGCCTGCTACGGCAGTACGCGGACCGGCTGAACATCGACCGCAACTTCACCATCTACGACGTGGACGACCGGAACAAGCTGGTGAAGGACGCGCTCGACCGGGCGGGCATCGACAACGTGAAGTTCACCCCGGAGCGGCTGGCCGGGGCGATCAGCAAGGCGAAGAACGCGCTCCAGCGGCCGAAGGAGTACGAGCAGCAGGCCCGCGACTTCTTCACCCAGACGGTCGCGCGGGTGTACACCCTGTACGAGAAGGCGCTGCGGCAGGCGAACGGCATGGACTTCGACGACCTGCTGTACCTGCCGGCGCTGGCGCTCAAGCTGAACGAGGAGTTCCGGGCCGAGCTGGACGCCCGGTTCAAGTATGTGCTGATCGACGAGTACCAGGACACCAACCAGGCGCAGTACGAGATCGCCCGCCGGCTGAGCCTGCACCACCCGAACCTGTGCGTGGTCGGCGACCCGGACCAGAGCATCTACAAGTGGCGGGGGTCGGACATCCGCAACATCCTGGACTTCGAGCGGGACTTCCCGGCCGCCCGCGTCATCACCCTGGAGCAGAACTACCGCAGCACCAAGGCCATCCTGCACGCGGCCAGCGTGCTCATCGACCACAACAAGCAGCGGAAGAAGAAGACGCTCGTCACCGGCAACCCGCAGGGCGACCCGGTCCGCACGCTCACCTTCGACAACGGGCTGGACGAGGCCGAGGGCGTCGTCCTCCGCATCAAGCAGGCGGTGGAGGCGGGGCGGTTCCGCTACCGCGACCACGCCATCTTCCTCCGCATCAACGCCCTCACCCGCAGCCTGGAGTCGGCGTTCGTCAAGCACGGGGTGCCGTTCCAGATCGTGAAGGGGCTGGCGTTCTTCGACCGGAAGGAGAACAAGGACATCCTGGCGTACCTGCGGCTGCTGATCAACCCGGCGGACACGGTGTGCTTCCTGCGGGCGGTGAACGAGCCGGCCCGCGGCATCGGCAAGGTGAGCCTGGAGCGGCTGGTGAACTGGGCGAACGAGCACGAGATGACCCTGACCGCGGCGTGCGGGAACGCGGCCCGCATCCCCGAGATCAAGGGGAAAGCCGCGGCCGGCCTCCGCGAGTTCTACCGGCTGATGACCGAGCTGCGGGCGAAGATCGACCTGCCCCCGCACGAGGTCATCCGCGAGGTGCTGGACCAGTCCGGGTACCGCAAGATGCTGGCCGAGACGGGCGACGAGGACGACGCCGACCGGCTGGCGAACATCGAGGAGATGATCACCGCCGCCAAGCAGTTCCACGACGAGGACGCCACCCGCACCCTGGCCGACTTCCTCGAACAGATCACCCTGGCGAGCGACGTGGACAGCCACGACGAGAAGGCGGACAGCGTGAGCGTGATGACGCTGCACGCGGCCAAGGGGCTGGAGTTCCCGGCGGTGTACATGCTGGCGTGCGAGCAGGGCATCCTGCCGCACAACCGCAGCATCGAGAGCGGCAAGGACGAGGAGTTGGAGGAGGAACGCCGCCTCTGCTTCGTCGGCATGACGCGGGCGATGAGGGAGCTGCACCTGTGCCACGCGCGGATGCGGGAGTTCCGCGGGCAGATCACCTACCAGGTGCCGAGCATGTTCCTGGACGAACTGCCGGCGGACGTGGACCGGCAGGACGTCGCCGGCGGGAAGAACACCGCCCGCGCCGCCATCGACGAGTGGCGGAGCGGGTACCGCTCGGCCGGCGGGCGGGCGGGCCTGCCGCCGGTGAAGCCGACCATCCCGGCCGGGGACGGCAGCGGGTACGCTGTCGGGCAGGTGGTGCAGCACGACGAGTACGGTATCGGGCAGGTGACGGACGTGAGCGGGTTCGGCGCGCTGCGGCGGGTGAAGGTGCGGTTCCCGGCCGCCGGCGAGAAGACGTTCGTGGCCGACAAGGTGAAGCTGCGGGTGGTGAAGCGGGGTTAACGACCCGGTTCGACCGGGGGAATCGCTACAACCGGCCGCGACGAGTTCGCCTCTGCAGCGATCACCGGCCGCGGGGCGAACCGCACCACCTCCCGGCCGTCGGCGGCATCCAGCGCGCGGAGGGCCGCGCCCATCGCCCGGATGTCGTACCCGTGAGCGGCTGCGAACGCCTCCCGCGCCGCCCGGACCTCCCGCACCACTTCGTCTTCGGTCACGGCTGGTCCTCTGGGGGTGGCAACTCCTGCGGCGTGCAGATCAGCGGCGGCTCGCACCCGGCCGCCCGACACACCGCC
The DNA here is from genome assembly GCA_022841795.1 of Fimbriiglobus sp. GTDB lineage: Bacteria > Planctomycetota > Planctomycetia > Gemmatales > Gemmataceae > JALHQU01. The sequence continues at coordinate 1,810 of JALHQU010000133.1, read as the reverse complement.
TCGATCCGGGGCCGCAAGGTCGCGTTTGCGATGTGCGCGCAGTTCCACGTCAGCAAGTATTGTACCCCGTGAACCGCCGCCGTCGCGATGTGGATGGCGTCGGCCGCCACCTTCTGAGGGATCGGCACCTCCCGCACCAGCGCTTCGGCCAGGGAGTCCACCCGCTCGGTCTGTTCCAACACCGGCAACCCGGTCAGTGCGGCCAGCCGCTCGGCGGCGGCGGTCGCATCGCCCGCCTGACACTCGACCAGCACCAGCCGGGAGACGAACAGGTCGAACGCCGCCCGCCGGTCCCACCACTCGCGGGTCACCTGCTGGTGCGCCGCCCGCAACAGGTCGCGGCTCGGCCAAGCGGTCAGGTAGCTCGGGATGGTCGTCTCGACGTACACACGGGGCTTCATGGTCTGGATGCTATCGCGTTGCTGGTGCCGCCGCCAGGGAAGTCGGCGCCAGAAACCAAGGCTCGCCGAGGTTGATCCGCGGGCCAGGCGTGTCGTATCCTGAATTTGGATTCCGCCGTCCGCATTCATTCCGCGCCAAGGTGTGACATGGCCCGTGTTCTGATTGCCGCGTTCGCCCTCGCCGTGTCGTTCGCCCCCGCCGTCCGGGCCGACGACGTGGAGGACAAACTGGTCGAGGCGAAGGCCGCCTACGAGAAGGCGATGGCCGAGTACAAGGAGGACATCGGCAAGTGGTTCGACAAGGAGACCGAGGCCGCCCGCAAGCTGACCACCGGGGCGACGGAGAAGGTGCGGAAGCTGGACGAGGAGCGGAAGACGTTCGAGGAGAAGCGGGTGCTGCCGGCGCGGGTGCCGATCGCCACCCGGTCCAAATCGCTGAAGGCGGCCGACGCGCTGGTGAAGGTGTACATGACCGCCGCCGACGGGTACACGAAGGCGAAACGGGACGGCGACGCGCACAAGCTGGTGACCGAAATGGAAGACATGGTGGGGAAGGGGATGGAATCGGTGGACATGATGAAGCGGATGCTGATCGGCACGTGGGAGCTGAAGTCGGCGGCGTACACCGCCGACCTGATCTTCAAGGCGGACGGCACGGTGCTCCAGTCGAACACCAAGTCCGGCGGCAAGCCGGGCACCGACCACACGGGGGTGATCGTGTTCGACCTGCCCAACCAGTGCATGGTCATCAGCTGGAACAACAAGGGCGTCACCAAGCTGCTGCTGCCGCTGAACAAGAAGAAGACGGTGGCCGTCAGCGGCAACCACCCGGAGTGGAAGATCGAGGTGTCGAAGAAGTAGCGGTGGAACTTTGCTGGTGCGTCTGGTGGCACAGGCCTCCAGACCTGTAGAACGTAAACCCACAGGTCTGGAGGCCTGTGCCACCACACCGACGCGGCGGGAAAGTTTAACAACTTTCTGCCGATTCGTGTCGGCTTCCCGGCAGGCGTCTGGTACAATCTCCACCTCATGGTGGGCATTTCGCCCGCCCCCGAAGGGGTCGGCCACTGGTTGGACACCTTCTCCACGTCCGCAGGATTTTTTCGATGGCTATGAACCTGTACGTCGGCAACATGGCGTTCTCGACGACCGAAGACACCCTCCGGGAGGCGTTCGGCCGGTTCGGTACCGTCACCAAGGTGCAAGTGATCATGGACCGGGACACCGGCCGCCCGCGGGGGTTCGCGTTCGTCGAGATGAGCGACGGCGGGGCCGAGGCCATCCAGGGGATGAACGGCACCCAACTGGACGGCCGCACGCTGACGGTGAACGAGGCCAAGCCGCGTGAGGGCGGCGGCGGCGGCGGCGGCGGTCGCGGCGGGTACGGCGGCGGCGGCGGTGGCGGCGGC
>JALHQU010000132.1:3655-19397 GCA_022841795.1 Fimbriiglobus sp. | reverse complement strand
CGCCCGCCCCGGCCCCGATCATCCCGCCGCCGCCGGGGATGCCGCCGGTGCCGCCACCGGCCGGGTCGCCGGCCCCGCCGACCGACGGCACCAGGGTGTTCAGCAGGCTGGTGTTCAGTAGGTCCAGCTTGAGCGGGGTCTTCGGCGTCACCTGGTCGGCGTAGGTGAACTTCTGGTCGCCCAGGAACACGTGGCTCACCCGGCCGAGCACCGGGTCGTTCACGTTCAACAGCACCTTGCCCACCTTCACCGGGTCCGTCTTGATGGCGAAGCGGTGGAAGTTTTGCAGGTTGTACACGAGCGAGTCGCGGACGAACACCCAGCCGCGGTGGTGGTAGGTGTACCCGCGGACCTCGACCACCCACCCGGCGCCCTCCGGGGCTTTCGGGTTGAAGTTGTGTTCCGGCTTGGTGCCGGCCACGGTCGGGGTGGCGCTCGCCTCCCGCTCGGCCGGCAGCTTCTCGTCCACCTCCTCGGTGGTGCCGTCCTCCTTCCACTTCTTCACCCGCACGGTCCGCTCGTCCTTCAGATCCTCGACCATGTTCAGGCCGCGGGTCTTCTTCGCGTACTGGTTGGCGTTGTCCAGGAACTGTTGCAGGTTGTCGGTGAACCGGCAGTCCACCGCCTCGATGTTCACCACCGGCAGGTCGGCCGACCGGGTGGCGTCGTAGATCTTCTCCGCCGGCACCCCCCGCCGCACCCGCTCGTAGTACTTGGTGATCGCGTCCGGGGCGTTGATGTTCACCCCTTTGTTGCGGTCGAAGTCCACCTCCCGGGTGTACTTCTCCACCTTGGCCGCCCGCGCGTCGTGTTCCGCCTGCGGGGTGTCCGGGATGTAGAAGTTGCCCGGGTCGCCGTCCGACGACGGCGGGCGGGGGATGGCGGCGGCCAGCACCTCGTGGATGCGGACCCAGTTCAGCCGCTCCTCGTTCCCGGCCACGATCGCCTTCACCTTGTTCGTCTCGTCCTTCACCTCCGATTCCTTCGAGGCGTACTGGCCGTTCTGCCCCTCCGCCGCCTTCGCCGACCCCTCCCCTTTGTCCATCGCCGCCTTGATCTTGGCGTCGTGGATGGCCCGGTATTCGATGCCCTTGCCGCACCCGGCGAACGCCACCGCCGTCAGCAGCACCGCCGCCGCCGCCGCCGCCCACGGCTTCTTCGCCCGGATCAGCCGGTCCATGCGGATCTCCTGCGGCAGCAGGTTGGTCCGCAGCAGGGCGTACTTCTTCTGCTCGTCGGCCGTCGGTTGCAGGGTGGCCAGCCCCTGCAGGGCCAGCCCGTAGGCCACCGGGAAGGTGAGCAGGTTTTCGCCGAACACCGCGTCGTTCAGCACCGCCTCCCCGCCCACCCCCTCGAACTTGCCCGGCTTCCGCACGTCCAGCGACAGCTTCTCGGACAGGTACTTCTGCAACCCCGGCAGCTTGAACGCGCTGCCCAGCCCGACCATGAACGCCACGTGCGCGTCCCGGTGGGTGTTGGTGAAGTACCCGAGCGACCGCTGCACCTCGCCGACGAAGTCGGTCAGCACCGGGCGGAGGGCCTTCAGGATCTGCGCCAGGTCCGGGGATTTGGCCGCGTTCCGCTTCAGGTGCTCGGCCTTGGCGAAGGTGAGCTTCATCTCCTTCGTCAGCACGCGGGTGAAGTTGTTCCCGCCGAGCGGCACCGGCCGCTGCCAGATCACCTTCGCCCCGTCAGTGATGATCAGGTTCGACCCCTCGGTGCCGATGTCCAAAAGCACCGCGCACCGCCGCTTCTTGCCCGGCGGCAGGTCGGACAGGTCGTCCGGGGCGGCGGCGTCGCCCCGCTTCCTCAGCACCTCGTAGGCGGCGTAGTTGGCCAGCGCGAGCGGGGCCATCTGCACCAGGTGCACCTCCGCCTTCACCCCCTGGTAGTGGCCGAGGTAGCGGTTGACGATGTCCCGCTTCATGGCGAACAGGCCGATCTCCGTCTCCATCGCGAACCCGCCCACCATCTCCTGCTTCTCGCTCAGCCGCTGGTAGTCCCACACCACCTCTTCCAGCGGGAACGGAATCTGCTGCTTGGCCTCGAACTTGACGATGTCCGGGATCTTCTTCTCTTCCACCGGCGGCAGCTTGACGAACCGCGCCAGGCCGGACTGGCCGGGCACGCTGATGGCCACCACGTCCTTGTTCAGCGGGTTGCGGGACAGGAACTTGTCCAGCGCCTCCCGCGTCAGGGCGTCCGGGTCGGCGTCCGGCTGGGACAGGATTTTCGGGTGCTCGATGTAGTCGAACGCGGTGGCCGTCGGCTGGCCGTCCACCATCTCGAGCCGCAGGGCCTTCAGGGCGCACTGACCGATGTCAATGCCCCACACGCCGGACGGTTTCGCCATGGTTGTCTCTCGCTTCGACCCGTGCGACCGGGGTGGACGTGACGACCGCCTGCGGGCGGCGGTCGGGGTAATCTACGCTCACCGTAACACGTCGCCAGACAGGGTGTCAATTATGAGAACGGTCGGGTGTTGGAAATGTTGGCGCCTTCGCGCCGATTGTCCGGACGGTCGGCGTTCGACCACCCGGTCTGTCATATTCAGACGGCCGGCAGTTCGAACCCCTTGCGGTACTCCCGGCCCAGGTATCCGGCGGCGTCCCGCTCGGCCAACGTCTCAGATTTCCCGTCGAAGTGCAGGGTTTTTCCGGACCGGAACGCGGCGTTCCCGAGGTGACACAGGAGCGTGCTCTTGTGCCCCTCTTCGATGTCGGCCGCCAGCTTTGCCCCGGTCCGGATCGCGTCCACGAAGTTCTGAATGTGGGCCGCCTCGATCCCCGCCGCCGCCTTCTCGCTGGCTTCCACCCCGTCCTTGACGTGCCACCCCTTCGAGTCGAACACCAGCGTGCCGTGTTCCCCGTGCAGGGCGATGCCGAACGACTCCCCCTCCAGGTCTTTCTTCGCCCAGATGCGGTGTTCCCACACCAGCGAGCAGGTGGGGAAGTCGAACGTGGCGGTCTGGGTGTCCGGCGTCTGCTGGTCGTCGTCGTAGAAGAACTTGCCCCCGCCGCTGCTCACCCGCGTCGGGGTGTCCAGGCCGAGTACGAACCGGGCCACGTCCAACCCGTGGATGCCGTTGTTCCCGAGTTCGCCGGTGCCCAAGTCCCACCACCAGTGCCAGTTGTAGTGGAAGCGGTTCGGGTGGAACGGCGTCGCCGGGCACGGGCCGAGGAACAGGTCGTAGTCCACACCCTTGGGTACGTCGGTCGGCTTCTTCTTGCCGATGCTCGGGCGGTTGCCGGCGATCCAGGCGCGGGCGAACGGCACCTTCCCGAGCTTGCCGCTCTGGATGAACTCGCGGGCGGCGAGGACGTGGGCGGCGCTCTGCCGCTGGGTGCCCACCTGTACCACCCGCTGGTGCTTGCGGGCAGCCTGCACCATCCGCCGCCCCTCGACCAGGTTGTGCGACACCGGCTTCTCGCAGTACACGTGCTTGCCGGCCTGGCACGCCCACACCGTGGCGAGCGCGTGCCAGTGGTCCGGGGCGGCCACCACGAGCGCGTCCACGTCCTTCTCGGCCAGCACCTTCCGGATGTCGGCCTCGTGCTTCGCCTCGGCCTTCTGCGACTTCGCCAACTCGCCGAACGCCTCCGGCACCAGGTTCGCGTCCGGCTCGATCAGGTGCGTCACCTCCACGCCCGTCACCTTCGGGAACGCCTTCAGGTGGAACTTGCCGCGGACCCGCCCGCCCATGACGGCGACGCGGAGCCGCTCGTTCGGCTGATCCCCGGCGCGGGAGTACGCAGCGGCGGACAGGGTGAGGGCGGACGCGGCCAGGAATGTGCGGCGGGTAGGTGTGCGCATGGGAGCGGTCCGGCGGATCGTGGGACTGGTGAGAATACCATCCCGGCTGGCCGAACACGAATCACTTCGTCCGCCACACGGCCGATTCGGGGATGCCCAGCCGGTCCATCGCCGGGCGAATCTCATCCATAAACCGCTTCGCGTCCAGCGGGTAGCCGGCGGTCGGCGCGATGCCCGGAACGTGCTTCGCCCAGAACGCGTTGAACTGCAACATGCACACCTCCCGCAGGTACTTGCACAGCATGGACGCCAGCGCCACCGCCAGGCTGTCCCCGTCCGCCTGCGGGCGGAACACCACGCTCACCACCCGGCTCAGCCCCTCCACCCGGTACCGGCTCTCGGCGGCCGTCTCCAGGTCCGGGCACACGTCGGCGCCGGGGAACGCCTCCCGCAGCAGCGGGGTGTAGTAGTTCCGCCCGCCCTGCTTGTCGCACACGAAGATCAGGTGGTCGTCGCCGGGGATGCTCTCGCACGTCTGCTTCATCAGTTCGATCAGCCCGTTCGTCAGCAGCGACGCCTTCGACCCGGTGGCCTCCACCACCTGATTGAACCACGGGGCCGGGGTGACGAGAGCCGTCGGCCCGGCGAACTTCACGCCGTCTGGGACGTTGGACCCGAAGTGTTCGAGGTCTTGGAGAAAAGTGTCGAACGGGATCGACACCGGCGTCCGTTGACTCGGGTCGTACCACGCCTCGCGGGTCAGTTCGTCGCAACACCACGGGCACGACGCCTTGCGGAACAACTCGGCCGCGTCGTGGGCGACCAGCCCGAACGCTGCCAGCACACCCCGCTCCAGCCGCTCCAGCGCGTTCACCCCGTGGTACACCCGCTTCGAGTCGTCGATCACCACCCGCTTGTCCCGCCCCCACCGCCCGCCGGCCTTCCGCGCCGCCGCCCGCAGCGTGTCCCACCCGGCCAGGTCCTCGATCGGCAGCCGCACCGCCGCCGCCGCCTGCACCAGCGGACCCAGGTTCGGCCCGTACCCGGCCTCGTCGATCCCGACCACCCACGGCATGTGTGCGCTCCGGCCAAGTGCGGAAGTCGCGATACTGTAACCACACCTCCGCCCGGACACCACCGGAGCCGCACCGATGGCGATGATGGTCCACAACCTGTTCCTGAAGATCATCAACAAGGAGATTCCGGCGAAGATCGCCCACGAGGACGACCTCTGCCTGGCGTTCCACGACATCAACCCGCAGGCGCCGGTGCATGTGCTCATCATCCCGAAGAAGGTGATCCGCACGCACGCCGACCTGACGCCGGACGACGCCGCGGTGATGGGGCACATCCACCTGGTGGCGGTGCAGCTGGCGAAGGACCTGGGGCTGAGTGCCGGCTACCGGCTGGTGCTGAACTGCGACGAGCAGGCCGGGCAGACGGTGCCGCACCTGCACCTGCACCTGCTCGGCGGGCGGGACCTGGGCTGGCCGCCGGGATGACGGATTTTCGCGCCAAACTGGCTGAAAACCTGGCCGCGGTGAACGACCGCATCGCGGCGGCATGCGCTCGTGCCGGCCGGTCGCGGGCCGAGGTCACGCTCGTCGCCGTCACCAAGACGGTTTCGCCCGACGTGGCGGCGGTGCTGCCCGCACTCGGCGTCCTCGATTTCGGCGAGAGTCGCCCGCAGGAGTTGTGGAAGAAGGCGTCTCACCTCGCGGGGGGGCAACGCCCCCCCACAATCCCCCCTGCCCGCTGGCACCTAATCGGCCACCTGCAGCGGAACAAGATCGACCGGACGATCCCGCTCGTCACCCTCGTTCACTCCGTCGATTCGGAGCGGGTGCTGGCGGCGCTGAACGAATTCGGCTTAAAAAGTGGGTCGCCGGTGCCGGTGCTGCTGGAGGTGAACTGTAGCCGCGAGGAGGCGAAGGGCGGGTTCGCCCCGGCCGCGGTCCCGCCGCTCGCTGACACCCTGATGTCACTGGCCGGCGTGCGGATCGACGGGCTGATGACGATGGCGGCGTACCACGACGACCCGCAATTGTGCCGGCCGACGTTCGCCGAGTTGCGGGCCATCCGCGACGACCTCCGCACCCGCACCGGCCTGCCGCTGCCGCACCTGAGCGCGGGCATGAGCCACGATTTCGAGGTGGCCATCGAGGAAGGTGCGACCCTGGTGCGGGTGGGCAGCACCCTGTTCGAGGGGCTGGATTCGTAGTGTGGTCCGCACACGCCGTGTGCGGTCTGCCTCCACCCGCACACGGCGTGTGCGGACCACACTCTCAGCACTGACCAAGCACCCATGCTCCTCCGCAAAGGCCCGTACACCCTCCTGCCGCCGGCCGACTTCGCCCCCACCGGGCCGGTCGATCACGGCGACTGGAACTACCGCTTCCCGCTCGGCTGGATCAGCCGCCGCCGGCTGGCCCTCGCGTCGCAACTCCTTCCGCCGACAGCGGATCGGTTGCTGAAGATCGGGTACGGCAGCGGGGTCCACCTGCCGCACTGGGCGACGCGGTGCCGCGAGCTGTACGGCCTCGACCCGCACCCGCACGCCGACCGCGTCACCACCATTTTGGCCCGCCACGGGGTGGCCGCCCACCTGACCACTGGTTCGGCGGAAGCGATGCCGTACCCGGACGCCCACTTCGACTGTCTGCTGTCGATCAGCGCGATCGAGTTCATCCCGGATTTAGAGTCCGCGTGTCGGGAGATGCGACGGGTGCTGCGGCCGGGCGGATGTCTGGTCGTCGTCACGCCGGGTCGATCGCCGGTCGTCGATGTCGGGTTGAAGCTGCTCACCGGCGCGAGCGCGAAGGCGGACTACGGCGACCGCCGCGCCGCCGTCCTGCCGACGTTGACGAAACACTTCCGGGCCGAACGGGTGAAGTCGTTCCCGCCGCTCATCAGCCAGGTGGTGTGCCTGTACACCGGGCTGCGGCTGGTGGCGAGCGGGTGAGAAATGCTGGTCGGTGGACCGGACCCGCGGGCCGCCACAGAGGGCGGTCCCTACGGGTGTTGTTCTGTAGGGGGCGCCCACTGTGGCGGCCCGCGGTCGGCGCCAGCCGAACGCTCACCACCCATCGACAACAGCGGCGTAGGGCCAATCGGTCCAGACCTGAACCAGCCCCTTCCGCACCGGGTTGTCGAGCGTGTACCGGCACACCTCGTCGAACGGCCCGAACTCATCCACGATCGCGTCATAACTGCTCCGCTGCCAAAGCGGACCGGACAAACCGCACTTCCAACTCTCGTTCGTCGTGTAGCTCTTGAATCGGGCGATGTGATCGAGCGTACTCTCGGGCAGGATGCCGCGTGCGCCGAGATCGGTCATCGGCCCCTCGACCGTCGGGCGGCAGACGAAGTGCAGGTGATCCGGCATCAGGCAGTAGGCGTACAGCATCCACCCGTACCGCCGTCGCGTCCACAGCAGGGAATCGAGAACCGTCCGTGCGAGCGCCGAGTTCCGGAACGGTTCGCCGTGCTGGCGCGCACAGACCGTGAAGAAGTACGAGTTCCGCGTCACGCAGTAGGACGTGGCGGGTAGGCGGTGCGGTTTGCGCGAGGGGCGATCGATGCGTGACATGAATCGCTCCCGTTGGCGTCTCGTCTTGCGGTCCGGCGATGCCGGTCCGCGGGCCGCCACAGAGGGCGGCCCCTACAAACCCAGGCCTTGTAGGGGCCGCCCTCTGTGGCGGCCCGGCCCGCTCACCCGGTGCCGAACTGGCGGTCGCCGGCGTCGCCCAGCCCCGGCACGATGTACCCCAGCTCGTTCAGCCGCTCGTCCACCGCCGCCAGGTACATGGGCACGTCCGGGTGCGCGCTCCGCAGCGCGCTCACCCCTTCGGGAGCCGCGATCAGCCCGACGAACTTGAGCCGCGTCAGCCCGGTCGATTTGAGCAGCCCGATGGTCTCGATGGCCGACCCGCCGGTCGCCAGCATCGGGTCGAGCACCACCGCCAGGTCCACCGCGTCCGGCCCCGGCAGGTTGCGGTAGTAGGTGGTCGGCTTGAGCGTCTCGTGGTCCCGCTTCACCCCGACGTGCCACACCGACGCCTCCGGCAGCGCGTCCAGCATGGCGTTCGCCATCCCCAGCCCGGCCCGCAGCACCGGCACGATGCCCACCCGCTCGGCCAGTTCGTGACAGCCCGCTGTCACCAACGGGGTGGGCACAGCGGCCGGGCGGGTCCGCACGTCGCGGGTGGCCTCGTACAGCAGGTACTGGCTGATCTCGTACACCAGCTCGCGGAACTGCGGGGTGGGCGTGTCCTTGTGCCGCAGGCGGGCCAGCTTGTGGTGGATCAGCGGGTGGTCGGCGACGAACACGGGCAACTCCGGCGGGGCGGGTGACGGCAGGGTACACGATCCGCCGCCCGCGGGCCACGCGGGTGCGGGAATTGGTGTTGGCGGACGACCTCACCCCCCGGCCCCCTCTCCCTGTTCTCCGGAGCTTCCGCTCCGGCGGGAGAGGGGGAGGAAGAGGGCGCTGGCTTTCCGACCCTCTCCCGCCTCGCCTGCGGCGAGGGAGCAGGGAGAGGGTGGCGAGCGGAGCGAGCCGGGTGAGGTCTTCCGCCCACCCCACCACCGCCCGCTCCCGCACCCGGCCACGCCTGCCGACGCCACAACTTCTGGCACCGTCACCCGAGTGAGGTTAGAATCACCCGATCCTGTCCGCGAACGGGGGGTGTGATGACCGCTCGGAGACCCGCCATGCGTCGGACTGCCCTGGGGTTGTTGTTCGTCCTGGTCGTGCTGTCGCCGGCTCGCGGGCAGCCCGCGGGCGGCAAAGCCCTGCCCGCCGCCAAGGCCAAGGCGGTCGATGCGGCCGTCACCGCCGAGATGACCAAGCAGCAGGCCGTCGGGGTGGCGATCGGAATCATCCAGGACGGCCAGGTGGTGTATCTGAAGGGGTACGGCCTCGCCGACCGCGAGAACAAGACGCCCGTCACCGCCGACACGGTGTTCAACTGGGCGTCGAACTCGAAGCCGCTGACGGCGGTGGCGGCCCTGCGGCTGGTGGAGAAGAAGCAGCTCGACCTGGACGCCGACGTGCGGAAGTACGTGCCCGACTTCCCGGACAAGGACGCCGTCATCACCATCCGGCACCTGCTCTGCCACCAGAGCGGAATCCCCCACTACTCGAACGGGAAGGTGATCCCGACCAAGCGGACGTACACCACCGACCAGCCGTTCCTGGACCCGGTGAACGCCCTCGACCGCTTCAACCTCTCCCCGCTGCTGTTCAAGCCGGGGGAGAAGGTGGACTACTCCAGCTACGCCTACCTTCTCCTGAGCGCGGCGGTGCAGAAGGCCGGGAAGGAGGCGTTCGACAAGCAGTTGCAGGAGCACATCGCCAAGCCGCTGGGCATCAAGACGCTGCAACTGGACGTGGAGTTCAAGTCGCAGCCGCACTGGGCGGTCGGGTACGTCAAGGACAAGGCGGACAAGGTGGTGCCGGCGGGCGAGGAGGCGCACTACTGGATCCACGGCGGCGGGGCGTACAAGTCGAACGTGCGGGACTTCGCCCGCTGGGCGCAAGCGCTGGTCAACCGCGAGTTGGTGTCGAAGGACACCGAGAAGCAGATGTGGACGCCGCAGAAGACGGCCGACGGCAAGGCCACCAAGTGGGGCCTGGGGTTCGAGGTGGACGACCAGAACGGGCTGAAGGTGTCGCACAACGGGTCGCACCGCGAGGTGGTCACCCGCCTGGTGCTGTACCCGCGGTCGCGGGACGGGGTGGTGGTGATGTGCAACTGCCAGTTCGCGTCGCCGGGCGCGATCTCGACGGCCGTGTTCGCCGCGCTCGGCGGCAAGTAGAGGTTGATCGGCGAGCCGGGGTCTTGGCGAGCCGGGAGCGTGAGCGACCGGAGGGTTGATAACTCCGGTCGCTCACGCTACCGGGGCCCCAAAGTCTGCCCGTCACTTCTGCTTCACGTCCACCGTGCCGTTCCGCCGGAACTCGATCCGCACCTCGTGCCGGCCGTAGTCGAACTCGACCGACCGGCGGTTCACGTCGAACTCCCGCAGTTTGCCGCACGGCAGGTCGAAGCACACGTCCACCGGGCACTTGGTGACGGGGTGGATGATCTGGATGTGGTGCCGCCCCTCCACCGGGCGGAAGTCGCGGGCGAACGTGTCCAGCGAGTACACCGGGCACGGCGGGACGAACACCGGGTGGCGTTCGACGAACACCGGCGGGGGTACGAGGACGGTCTTCGGCGGGTGGGCCTGGGCGGGCAGGGCGACGAGAATGCCGAACAGGCCGACGGCGGACAGCGCGACGGGGCGGAGCATGGGTGAGTCCTTCGGGGGTGTGAGTGTGGTCCGCACACGCCGTGTGCAGATGTTTCTGGGTGAACCGGCGGCGTGAGCCGCCTGGGTGGGATCACACCCGACGGGCTGACGCCCGCGGTTCACTCAGACGGCAGCGTGTGCGGACCACACTCTTGGGCCACCGGGGGAACGCGGCGGGCCGGGGGATTTGCGCGCGCCCATCCGGTCCGTATCCGTTCTTGTTAGCCCGACGCGCCGGCGAGGGTGAGCCACCCGACCCTCGCTGGCGCGTCGGGCTAACAAACACCGCTTGTTAGCCCGACGCGCCAGCGAGGGGTGCGTGCTTCCCCTCGCTCGCGCGTCGGGCTAACGGGGATACCGCCCATGAGTCTGACGGTGCTCAGTCCGGGGCTGTACTCGCTGCCGGTCGGGGTGGGAACGCCCGGCCGGCGGGCGCTGGGCGTGCCGCTCGGCGGGGCGGCGGACCGCACGTCGTTCCTGCTCGGCAACGCGCTGGTCGGCAACCCGCCGGACGCGGTCGCGCTCGAACTCACGCTCGCCGGGCCGACGCTGCAAGCGGAATGCCCGGTCGCCGCCGTCGTGTTCGGTGCGCCGTTCGAGATTACCCGCAACGGCTCGCCGCTCGAACCGGGACTGACGTTCACCCTGGAGGTCGGCGACGTGCTGCGGGTCGGCGGCACGCCGACCGGCTGCCGGGCGTACCTGTGCGTGGCCGGCGGGATCGACCGCCGGGGGAGCGGCCCGCTGACGGCGGGGGAACTGCTAGGCTGCCGTCCGGGGCGGACGGGGGGACGATCCCTCTTCGCCGCGACCACCGGGAGCGGCAAAGCTCCCGCCGCTCCCGGTGGTCGCGGCGAAGAATTCCCCCTCAGAGTCCTCCCCGGCCCGCAGCGGGACTGGTTCCCCGGCGATTCGTTCTTCGCCCGCCCGTTCACCGTCTCCCCGGCCAGCAACCGGATGGGCGTGCGGCTGCTCGGCGAGCCGATCCCGAAGCGGGCGGGTGAGTTGACATCCGAGCCGGTGGCGCCGGGGGCAGTGCAAATCACGAACGACGGCTTGCCGGTGGTGCTGGGCGTGGACGGGCAAACAATCGGCGGGTACCCGAAGGTGGCCCACGTCATCCGCGCGGACCTGGATAAGCTGGGGCAACTGCGGCCCGGTGACGCGGTCCGATTCGTCGCCGTGTCGGAAGAGGAAGCGGTCGCGGCGGCGGCGGAGGCCAAGCGGAGTTTGCACGTTTGGCTGACCCGGCTGGCGGTCGCGGCACCAATCGTGCCGGCCGGAATCCCGCCCGAAAAAAAGTGAAGATCGGGCGCAAGACGGCCGAGCCGACGGGTATCACCTTATGTGGCGCGCCCCGTCGCGCGTCCGAATCAACTCGGAGACGCACCATGTTTCGCAAACTGATTCTGGCCGGCGCCCTGGCACTCGGGGTCACGGCCGTGACCGCCGACACCGCCTCCGCCCAGTACATCGTCCGCAGCGGCGGGTACGGCGGCGGGTACTACGGCGGCGGGTACCGCACGGTGCCGGTGTACAGCCCGCCGCGGGTGATCGTCAACACGGGCTTCGGGTACGGCGGCGGGTGGGGGAACCCCGGCTGGGGCGGCGGGTGGGGCTCGCCGGTGTACGGCGGCGGCTGGGGCCGGCCGGTGTACGGCGGCGGCTGGGGCGGCGGCTACCCGTATGGTGGCGGCTGGGGTGGTGGGTACCCCTACGGCGGCGGGTTCGGCGGCGGCTGGGGCCGCCCGACCGTCGGGTTCAACTTCGTCTTCCGCTAACGGCGGGGGGGATCGACGTGCGGCCCGTGGGGAAACCCGCGGGCCGTTCGCGTTTCTTTTCTTCCGTGGCACCGGCGGCCCGCCGGTGGGTTTTAACACCGGCGGGCCGCGGTGCCACGGAAGATCAGTCGGCGTCCGGATCATCAGATGTGACCGACTTGCGGCCGGCGAAGATGGCCGGCACGAGCAGGGCGAACCCGGCGGCGTAGATCAGGTGGAACACGGGCAGGTCGGACAGCCGCTGGTACCAGACGACCGCCCACCCCACCTCGTCCATCGACAGCACCCACACGACATGGGTCACGAGGGAATACACGGCCCACACCAGCATGACGGTGAACGCGGCCACCGCCCACCGTGCGGCCGGGCGACCCCGCCGCCGGATCGCGATCACCAGTCCGACGGCTGCCACCACCGCCCACAGCACGACGAACACCGGCCACCCGTAGTATTGCCACGACGACATCATGCCGCACCTCCGCCGTCCGACCGGCGGTCGGCGAACACCGCCCACGCCAGCAGGGCGAACCCGACCACCGGGGCGTACTGGGTCCAGACCGAAGCGGTGTACGTCAGCCGGTACGCCCACTGCCAGAACCCCGGCGTGTTCGGTGTACTCATCAGGACGAGCAGGAACGCCGTCTGGCTGGTGAAGCTGAGCAGCATGATCAGGTAGCCGACCAGCGCGAGGCGGGCCGGCCGGCCGTGGCGGTGGAAGTTGCGGACGGACAGGGCGAACCCGGCGAGCAGCGCCAGCCCGGCCGGAACCGTCGCCAGGAAGATGGTCCAGAACATCGCCCGGCCTCGTGGTGCCAGGGTCGATGGTACGGAATTGCGGGTGGCGGTCCTGGTGAACCGCGGGCGTCAGCCCGGCGGGTGTGTTCCGAACCCGACGGGCTGACGCCCGCGGTTCACCCAGCGTGGGCCGGCGCCTGCAACTCGACCACCGCCGTCGGGTCGTCGGGGATGGCGGCGAACAGGTCGCCGACCTGCCCCGCCACCTCGCGGAAGGCGTCGGCCACGTCCGGGTCGAACCGGCTGCCGGCGTCGTGCTGGATCAGCCCGGCCGCCTCGTCGTGCGTCATCCCGCCCGTCCGCAGCCGATCGTAGGCGTCGGCCACCGCCACCACGCGGGCGGCCGGCGGGATGTTCCGCTCCCGCAGCCCGTCCGGGAATCCGCCGCCGTCCCACCGCTCGTGGTGGTGCCGCACCACGTCTCGCAGCACCCGCAGGTACGGCAGCCGCTGCCCCCGCCCCTCGGCCAGCTCGTCCAGCATCTGCCCGCCGACGGCCGGGTGCGTGCGGTACTCGTGTTCCTCGCTCGGGGTGCGGTCGTCGGTGTGCGGGATCGTGTCCGGCAGGCCGGCCAGCCCGAGGTCGTGCAGGGTGGCGGCGCGGGCCAGCTCGCTCACCGCCGCCGACGAACTGAGCATCGACCACCGCGGCCAGGTGCCCAGCACCCGCGCCACCGCCCGCGAGTACGCCGCCACCCGCCGCACGTGCCCGGCCGTCTCCCCGGCCCGCCGCGTCAGCACCGCCGTCAGCCCGTGCAGGATGGCGTCCCGCAGGTCGTCCCGGTCGGCGGTGCGGTCGTGCAGCTCCTTCTCCAGCTCGCGGATCGCCAGCCGGGGTTCGTCCGCCGCATCGACATCGTCCGGCACCACCAGCCGGGCGGCCACGTCCGGTTGAACGGTGGGGTCGGCGAGGCGGGCGAACGCGACGGCGGCATCGGGCAACGTGATCCGCTCGGCCGGGCGGCGGGCGGTCATGCGGGCGAGCAGCTCGTCCAGTTCGGCCGGCAGTGTCGGATCGATCTCCCGCAGGCGAAGGGCCGGGCGGGCGCGGAGGTGGTCGATCAGCTCGGTCGGCTTCAGCCCCTCCGGCCGGGGCAGCTTGCCGCACACCGCCCAGAACACGGACACGCCCAGCCCGTAGGCGTCGGCCGGCGGGCCGGCGGCGGTCGGGTCGTCGAGCTGCTCCGGGGAGAAGAACTCGATCGACCCGACGGCCGACTTGTGGCTGGTGATGCGGGCGTCGTACCGCCGGGCCAGCCCGAAGTCGCCGATCTTCAGGTGGCCGGCGGCGGTGAGCAGCAGGTTGCTCGGCTTCACGTCCCGGTGGATCAGCCCGGCCTGGTGGGCGGCGTGCAGCCCGAGCGCCGCCTGCCACCCCCACGCCGCCATCCGCCCGACCGGCTGCCGCCCCTCGTCGTACACCCGCGCCTCCAGGTCGCCGGCGGCCAGCTCCAGCACCTGGTACCACACCTCCTCGCCGCCCGTGCGGGTCACCCCGGCGTCGTGCAGCCCGATCACGTGCGGGTGGTTCAGCCCGGCCAGCGACCGGGCCTCGGCCACGAACCGCGCCAGCCGGTCCGGCGCGTCCTCCGACTGCCCGGTCAGCACCTTGATCGCCACCGGCCGCTTGAGGAACGTGTGCTCGCCGCGGAACACCACCCCGACGGTGCCCCCGCCCAGCCGGTCCAGCACCCGGTACGGGCCGAACACCAGCCCCGCCCACTGGCCGCCGGCCGCCCGCGTCCGCTGGTACGCGGTGAGGAAGTCGAAGTGGACGAGCGCGTCCCCGCACCGCTCGCGGGTGGACAGGTTCGGCACCTTGTCGCCGACCGCCGCCAGGAACCGCACCAGGTCGTCCGCCGCCAGCAGGCCGTGGGTGAACAGCTCGCCCAGGAACATGCGGGCGGGCGGCGGCAGGCGGGGGTGGTCGAGGGCCGGGTGAGTGGGGAGCGGGGTGAGGGCCGGCGAGGATTTCGTGGCCTGGGCCTGGGCATCTTGCACGGTGCGAAGGCCGGGCAACGGGTTCATACGGGGGCACCGCGAGGCAGGTGGGTACGGCCGGCCCGCAACTTTAGGGCGCGAACGTGGGCGGGGCAAACCGGGGGCTGTTAGCCCGACGCGCCAGCGAGGGTCGGGTGGCTTTCCCTCGCTCGCGCGTCGGGCTAACAGAACCGGATCCGCCCTCGTCGCCACCCTGCCCGGCTCCGATAATGGCCGGGTGCGGCGGTGGTGCCGCCCGAATTCCGTGACATCGAGAGGGCACGACCGTGCAACTCCTTCGTCGGATGCTGGTGGCGGCGGGCATTGCCGTGGGCGTGATGGCCGGGGCGGGGGCGAAAGACCCGCTGCCGGCCGGGGCCGCCGCCGCCCAACTGGAAGCGGACATCAAGTACCTGCAGGCCGGGCTGGCGGCGAAGAAGAAGAACGCCCTCACCCCGCTCAAGTCGTCCGCCATGCTGCTCGCCCTGAACGCCCAGAACCAACTGGACGGGAAGGACGGGGCGAAGATGGCCGGGGTGCGGGATCAGGCGCTGAAGGTGGCGGCCGAGCTGGGCAAGGCGGAGCCGGACTGGGACGCGGCGGCGAAGGCGGCGGCCGAGCTGGGCACCGCCACCGGCGACCCGAAGAAGGTGGTGAAGCTGCACGAGCAGAACGAGTTCGACGTGCACGACCTGATGACCGTGTTCAAGCCGAAGAACCGCGGCGGGCGGGGGCTGGAGGACGACACCATCAAGTTCGCCAAGTCGGTGACCGACGCCAAGGCGGCCGGCGAGGCGGCCAACCTGATCGCGCTCATCGGCCAGTACAGCGAGCTGATGCCGCCGGACGCGAACAAGGACAAGTGGGCGGGCTACAGCAAGGAGATGGTGAAGGTGGGTGCCGAGGCGGCGGAGGCGGCGGGCAAGGGGGACAAGGCGGCGATGGTGAAGAAGTTCAAGGCGGTGGACGAGAACTGCAAGAACTGCCACAACGTGTTCCGCAAGTGAGCCGTGCCGGTCGGCAAGCCGGGAGCGCGAGCGACCGGAGGGTCCAATACGGCTCCCAGGAAATGGGTGCCGGTGTTGGAGTTCACGCTTCAGCGTGAGTGTGGGTTTGTCACGCGGAATCGGGGACAAC
>JALHQU010000132.1:0-3645 GCA_022841795.1 Fimbriiglobus sp. | reverse complement strand
GGGGTTTTACGGTTGCTGGTGGGGTTTGCTTTTCTCACGCTGAAGCGTGAACTCCAACACCCGGCCGGCTTCACCCGAGACGTGTCTGAGCCGCGGAGCGGCGGCTGATGGTAGCCTGGGGTGACGGAGCACCGAAGGTGCGACCGAACCCCAGGATCGAGAGCGCAAACGATCAAGCCCCGGAGGGGCGCCTGACGTGGCTGTCAGGCGCCCCTCCAGGGCTTGTTGATGCGCCGTCATTTCCAGGGGTTCCGTCGCTCCGCTCCGTCACCCCTGGCTACGGGCACCCGCCGCTCCGCGGCTGAAAACAATACCACCCGGCGGGCTGACGCCCGCGGTTCGCCATTAACTGTCGCCGTACAGGTCGTGGGTCATCGGGTCCAGCCGCTTGATGTTCCGCTCGACGGCCAGCACGATCGTCTGCTCCTCCAGCCCGTCCGCGCTCGACGCCACCGCCGGGATGATCTGCCGGCTGTCCGGCAGGCTGAACCGCATGGTGAACGTGCCGTCCGGCCGCAGCGGCACCCGTTCGTTCTGGAGGGTGACGGTGGCGCTCGGGTCGGCCCGGCCGAACACGATCAGCTCGGCGTCGATGTCGAAGTAGAACTTCTTCAACCGGCCGGGCATGGCCCCGCCACCGAACGACCCCTCCTTCGGCGGCTTCTTCATCTGCTCGTCCAGGAAGTCTTTCAGCTGCGACGGCCCGCCGGCCGACTCGAACCCGGTGGCCATCGCCAGCACCCGGTCCGGCCCGCCCGCCTTGGCCACGTCCGCCGCCCAGTTCTCGTCCACCGTCTCGGTCGCCCCGGCCCGCGGCGGCGTCACCACGTTGCTCCGGGCGAGCACATAGAACTGCCCGCGGCGGCTGAGGTAGCCGATGTCCACCCGGAAACTGCGGGGCGGCTGCGGCACGTCCAGGTACCAGTGCGAACACCCGCCGTGGATCGGGATGTCCCGCAGCGGCGCCTCGGACGTGCTGGTGGTGTCCTGCGACGTCACGTCGAGCAGCCGCAGGATCGGCTTCGCCCCGTGCCAGTCCTGGCCGAGCGCGGACTCCGCCCGCAGCACCGACTGGTACGACAGCTCCCACACCGCGTGCAGCCAGAACGGGTCCGGCACCATCAGCACGATGCGATCCTTTACCACCGCCGTTTTGTTCTTGACCGACAAGTCTTTTTCGGGGGGAATAACAGGCTCCAGCCGGGGCACCGGCTTGGGGATGAGCGGGGCCACCGGCTTGACCGCCGGCTTGTGCGTGCCGTTGGTGCCCGGCTTGTGCGTGCCGTTCGCCGCCGGCCTGGCGGCGACTACCGGCTTGGCCGGCGGGGTCGGCTTGATTGGCGGTTTGATTTCGACCTTGGCCTTCGGTTTCGGGGGGGGCAACTTCGGGGCGACGCGGGCGACGGGTTTCTTGGCCGCGGGAGCGGGCTTCGCCGCCGCCTTGGCGATCCGCGCGGCGGGACGGGGGGTGCGGACCGGCTTGGCCGGCTTGCGGGCGGCAACGGGTTTGGTCATTTTGGTCGGCTTCGCCGGCTTGGCCGCCGGCCGGCGGGCGGGGTTCTTCGTTTTCATCTGCGGACACTCCCCGCTCCGGTAGACCGGACGCCGAGTTCGGGGTTGCGTAACGGGCGTCCGTGCTGGGGATCCGTGCCGGGGAGTCGTTCCCCGGCTTTCTACTAAAGAGTGTATACCGGCGGGCGGGCCGTAACCCGAGGGCGGGACGGGACGTCCACTCTGTCCCTCCATGAAATCTAAAGAATTGACGAACGGAGTGTCAACGTAACTTGGCCCGCTGTGGCGAGGTTTGCCGATTTTTTTGGTCCGACACACCAGTTGCGCCACCTTGCGCAAAAAGACCGACCGGCCTGCCGCAAGTTGTTGCCCCGGAATGCCGAATCCGAGTTTGTGAAATTTTTCACGATCTCCCCGTTGACGTTCCGCCTGCCGTTCTTAAACCACTTCCGGAACGCGGCGATTTCTGACACGCCGGACAGGTGGTTCTCTGGTGCGTACCGCCGTTGCCGTCGCCCTGCTCGCGGCGGTCGCCCTCGCCGGGTACGGTCTGGGCGTGCTGGTCTGGGGTGCGGAGGCGGTCGTTCCGGCCGGCCTCGGGCTGGCGATCACCCTGCCGCTCGCCGCCGTCTCGCTCGTCTTGGTGAAGGTGGTCTGGGGGGTGCGGCCGGACGCCGGGCCGGTGGCGGTGGTGGCCGGGACGTTCCTGCGGATGGCGTGGGCGATGGGCGTGGTGGCCGTGTTGCGGGGGCCGGCGGCCGAGTTCGGCACCACCCCGCAAGCCATCGCCAACTGGACGGCCGGGTTGTACGTGCTGACCCTGGCGGCCGAGACCGCCCTGCTGTGGTGGCTGCTGGCCGACCGGCCGGCCCGCGAGGTGACGGGCGATGACCCCACCCCCCGCTGACGCTGGTTCAGGCGGTGGAGGCGACGCCCGCGGGCTGGTGCTGATCTCGACGGCCGTGGCGCAGATGGTGGTGCCGATCCTGATCGGCGTGTGGCTGGACACCCGATACGGCTGGGGCCCGTGGGGCATGGCCGGCGGCGCGATACTCGGACTGGTCGGCGGCGGGTGGATGTTGTGGCGGATCGTTCGGCGGATGAACCGGACCGACAGGCCCGGCGGGGCACCCCCCACGGAACACTGACTCATGCAGCTCGCCTCTCCCCTCTTCGCCGACGCCGTCGCCCACGTGCTGGACGAGCCGTGGTTCGGCCAGCGGGTCGGCAACTTCCTGGTCGGCAGCAAGTACCAACTGCTGGTGGTGGTGGCGGCGGTGATCGTGGCCGGGCTGATGATCCCGCTCGCCCGGCGGATCGCCACCGGCGAGCCGGTCCGCGGCCCGCTGTGGAACGCGCTCGAAGGGCTGCTCCTGTTCATCCGCGACGAGGTGGCCCGGCCGAACATCCACAGCGGGCACGACCACCACCATCACGAGGCGGCGTCGGACACCGCCAGCCACGAGCACGAGGCCCGCGAGGCGCACAAGGACCACGAGCACTACCTGGCCGACAAGTACGTGCCGCTCTTGTGGACGCTGTTCCTGTTCATCCTGGTGTGCAACCTGCTCGGCATGATCCCGTTCCTCGGGTCGCCGACGGCCAGCATCAGCGTGACGGCGGTGCTGGCGGGCATCGTGTTCCTCGTCATCACCGCGTCCGCGCTGATGAAGCTCGGGCCGGTCGGGTATGTGCGGTCGTTCATCCCGACGCTGAAGGCCGACAACCTGCCGATGCAGATCTTCCTGACCGTGCTCATCGTCCCGCTGATCGCGGTGATCGAGTTCCTCGGGTCCATCCTGCGGGCGGGCATCCTGGCCATTCGTCTGTTCGCCAACCTGTTCGCCGGGCACGTCGCGCTGGGCGTCATCCTGACGTTCGCGGTGGCGGCCAACGGGGCGCTGAGCTACGGCGGCGGGCTGGCGGCGGTGGTGCTGGGCACCGCCCTGAGCGCGCTCGAGCTGTTCGTCGCGTTCCTCCAGGCGTTCGTGTTCACCCTGCTCACCAGCATCTTCCTGGGGATGCAACTGAACCCGGAGCACTAAAGAAAATGCTGGTCCGGCGGAACCGGACCAGCGGGCCGCCACAGAGGGCGGCCCCTACAAAACAGGCTTCTTGTAAGGGCCGCCCTCT
>JALHQU010000131.1 GCA_022841795.1 Fimbriiglobus sp. | reverse complement strand
CGGCAGCAAGACGGCGAGTAGCGGTTGGGCTTCGACCGGAAACGTCATCGCGGCGGCTCGGGCTGGGAGGACCCCAACCCTATCACCACCAACGGCCGGAAATCGGCATCAGTCGAGCTGAGTGACGGGACGCGGCCCGCCGCCGCCGTCTGGGGCGAGCGAGCCGCCGGCGGATGGGCTCTGAACAGTCTTGCCGCCCGCGGCGGAAATGCTCGCACCCCGTTCACCCTCCGGGAGTTGACGATGCTGAACCTGCTCCGCTCCTTCCTCCCCCGCGACCGCCGGCCCGGCCGGCCGGCCCAGCGGACCAGCCCGCTGGCCGTCACCCGGCTCGAAGACCGGGACGTGCCCGTCTCACCCGTCAACTTCGTCTTCAACCTGAGCGGCAACTTCGGCCTGACCGCGGCCCAGCAGAGCCTGTTCCAGGCCAACCTGAACACGGCCGGGCAGTTGTGGTCGAGCAAAATCGAGGCGGCGGCGACTAGCTCCGTCACCATCGAGGTGAGCGTGACCCCGGCGAATCTCGGGAACACAACACTCGCCCAAACCACGACCACGGGCCTCAACAGCGGAGGCTACCTGGAACCGTATGCACTGTTTGAAAGCCGCACGGGGATCGACCCGAACGGGACGACGGCGGACTTCGCAATCGCGTTCAGCACCGCCTTCCTGCAATCCACGAGTGCCTTCTTCGACCCGACCGGCCTCCTCCGGAACGACCCGGTGCCGAACGGCAAGGTCGATGTCGTCTCCGTCGCCCTTCACGAGTTGGGCCACGGGCTGGGCTTCAATACTGCCCGGAACTCCAACGGGACGATCCCGGCCCCCGCGCTTCCGTGGCTGTTTGACACCAAAGTGAGGGTCATCGCCCCGTCCATCAGCGACTTGGCCTTCGACGCGCCACGGGCGAGGGCCGCGTACGGTCACCCGGTGCCGGTCGGCAGCAACCAGGGCAGTTACTCCCACCTCGGCAACTCCACGGAATTGACAAATGATCTGATGTACGCGAGCCTCGACGCCGGACAACAGAAGTCGGTCAGCGACGTGGACCAGGGCATCCTGCTCGATCTGGGGTGGCACCGGCGGATCACCGAGCCGGCCGCCAACGCCGACGCGGTCAGCACCTCCAAGGACGGGGCGTTCCGCGTTCGGGCGAACGACACCGGGGTGTGGCGGTACTCGCTCTCGACCGGGTGGGTCCGCCTGAGCACCGCCCCCGCTGTGACCGCCGCGGTCAACAACACCGGCGACGTGGCGGCCGGGTTCGGGGCGAACGGCTCCTGGCTGTACACCGCGAGTACCGGGACGTGGGCTCAGCTTTCGACCCCCGGCGTGTCGACGATGAGTACGACGGCGGCGGTCAACAACAACCGGGATGTGGTGTACGGCGGGAGCGGCGGGTTGTGGCTGATCCGCAACGGGGTGAACACGCCCGTCCAGATCTCGGCGGTCGCCGCCAGTTCGGTGTCCGTCAACGACGACGCCGACGTCGCGGCCGGGTTCAACCCCGGTGGGGTGTGGCTGCTGCGGAGCGGGCAGAACTGGGTCCAACTGTCCGCCGCCCCCGCCTCGCTCGTGGCGATCAACAACAGCGACACGGTGGTGGCCGGGTTCGGGGAGAACGGGGTGTGGAAGTGGACCGACACCGGCGGGGCGGGTACTTGGGCCGTCATCTCGGGCGCGAACGCCAACTCGGTCGCCGTCAACGACGCCGGCGACGTCGCGGCCGGGTTCAGTTCGGCCGGGGTGTGGCTGCTGCGGAGCGGGCAGAACTGGGTCCAAATCTCGTCCGCGCTGGTTTCCGCCGTCTCGATCACCGCCACCGCCGACGTGCTGGCCGGGTTCGGCCCGAGCGGCATCTGGTGGCTGCCGCCGGGGCAGAACTGGGTCCGCCTGTGACCCCACGCCTTTCCCTCGGCATGTCAGCCGGGCGTCGTGGCTTGACGCCGAAAAGGCGGGGCGAGGGTGTTCACCCTCGCCCCGTATGGTCCGCTCTTTCGCCATCACTTCAACATTCTCCGGCGGGTGGCGAACCGATCGTCCTCCACCCCGGTCTCTGAACCAAACGGCAGCCTTCCCCTCTCTCACCTCATTGGTGGCGATTTCGGGGCGTCTCGACGTCATGCTGTGGGGCCGCCGGTTCCCATCACCCCGGAGACCGCCCATGACCGACGAGACCGCGAACGCGGACTACGACCTGCTCCACGCCGCCGGGGTGGGCGTGTGCTTCAGCAGCTACCCGACTGGGTGCGAGGAGTTCCACGGCCGCCCGCACCTGTTGGTACAGACCAGCGGGTACGCCCCGCCCGACCTGGATCGGCTCCTCCCCCTGCTGCACCGCGTCCGCACCTCCGTCAGCCTCGAATTCCTCGGGCCGGTCGCCGACGACCACCTGCGGCACCTGGCCGGCCTGGCCAACCTCCTCTCGCTCAAGATCGGGGCCGGGGTCGTCACCGACACCGGCCTGCGGCACCTGGCCGGGCTGACCAGCCTGCGGGTACTCGATCTGGCGCGGCAGGCGGTATCCGACGCCGGCGTGGGCCAGTTGGCCGGGCTGGCCAACCTCCGCGAGTTGACCCTGCGGGGAACGCAGGTCGGCGACGATAGGTTGGCGTCACTGGCCGGCCTGACGGCCTTAACGAAGCTCGACCTGGACGGCTGTGCGGTCACCGACCGCGGGGCTGCGGCCCTGTGCCGGCTGGCCGGGCTGACCTCGCTCGACCTGTCCGGGACGCGGGTGGGGGACGACGGGCTGGCGGCGATCGGCCGGCTCGCCTCGCTGGAAAGCCTGTCCCTCGACGGCCTGCCGGTCACCGACCAGGGCATGGGGTCGTTGGGCACGCTCCCGGCCCTTCGGTCGCTCTCGCTGCACGGCACCCGCGTCGGCGGCGACGGCGCTCCTTGGCTGGCCGGGCTGACGCAACTCGGGTGGCTGACGCTGAGCGAGACGGCCGTGACCGATGCCGCCCTGGTTCACCTCGCCGGGCACGCCGGCCTCATCACCCTCCGCCTGGACGGTACGGCCGTCACCGGGGCGGGGCTGATACACCTGCCGACGGGGCTGGCGCACCTGTCCCTCACCGGGGTGCGGTTGCGGGCGGACGACCTATCCGCACTCGGACGGCTCGACTCCCTGCACAGCTTCGTCGTCGATGCGGAAGCGGTCGCCGGACCGGCGGCGGACGTGTTGGAGCAGATGAGCTTCGGCCGCCGGCCGGCGTGGGGCGAGGGTGTGGCCGCCTTCGAGCGGCTGCGGGCCTGCCCGCTCTGCCGCCTGCCGGTGCGGGACGACGAACCCGTGTTCTGCACCCGCCCGTACACCCCGCCGGACCCGGACCTGTTCGCCTTCGCCCGCGTGCCCCTGCACTGGGGCTGCTACACCGCCTGGGAACACCGCCTGCGGTTCGCCCGGCAGTATTTCGAGGAGCAGGGGCGGTGGGCGGAGGGCAACTCGTTCTGGGGCATCGCCCGACGGGACGACGCGGTGCTCGTGTCGGTCAACCCGGCGCAGTACGTGGCGGAGGTGGACGTGATCCTCGCGGCGACCGGCAGTTCGCTCCGGGTTCCGCTCGGCGGGTGGGAAGATTGGGTGGCGGGCGGGTGGTTCGACTCGTGTGCCCACGAGGCCGAGCGGGACGCGCTCGGTGAGGTGATCCCGGCGCTCCGCGCCGACCTGCCGACGGCCGCGGCGCTGCTTACGGCCGCGGGGGTGGCAGCCGAGGTCGGAGCACCGCCGCCGGGCGTCGAACCGGGCGGGGCGGTCGAGCGCATCTCCTACGAGTTCGCGTGCCAGAAGCTGGCCGCCCGCGCGGCCGAACAGGGGGTGGCCTGCCCGCACTGCGGTCACTTCGGCACGGACTTCGTATACGAGCGGGTGGAGGTGGTCTCCACGGACGGCCCGCAGTCCGCCCTGGTGTGCCCGGCGTGCGAGGAGCGGTTCGGCCCGAACGAGGTATAAACCGCGCGGCCGATGAGAGCCGGACGGAACACCTCCGGGCAACTCCACGCGCACCGAACGGTCACTCCAGGCGCGTGGTCCGATGCCCACTTCGCCGACACCCCACCGGCCCCGCACATTCCGCCGATTCACTCCCACCGGTATTTCAGTTGCACCCGAATCGCCGCCGCCACGGAACCAGCCTGGGTAATTGCCGGGGCTGATGGTGGCCGCGACGGGCCGACGCGCTCCCCCTCGGCCAGCGGAGTTCGTGATGAAAGCAACCCTCAGCGCCCTCGCCCTCCTGTGCGCCGGCACGCTCGCGGTGGCCCAGCAGTCCGGGCAGACGGACACCAAGAAGCCGGCCAACGTCGCCTCCATCGACGGGCAGTGGACGGTCATCTCGGCCGAGAAGAACGGGCAGCCGATGGCCGATGCCAAGGACATGACGGTGACGGTGAAGGACAACACCATCACCTGCAGCGGGAAGGACGGCAAGGCGGCGATGACGTTCAAGGTGGACTTCGCCAAGATCGGCCACGCCCGGGTGACCGAACAGGCGTCGGCCGTCAGCACCGACAAGCCGGCCGGCGGCTCGGACAAGGAGATGACCCGCGAGGCGGTGTACGTGCTGACCAACGACTACCTGGCGGTGTGCATCCACGACGACAAGGCCGCGGGCGGCGCCGACAAGCCGGCCGCCGGCGGCGGGAACGACCCGGCCCGGCCGGCCGGGGCGAGCACCGGCAACCAGCCGTCCAGTCAGTCGTACTGCACCATCATCCTGAAGCGGGCCGGCGGCACCGAGCGGCGGTAACCCGGCCGAACGGCGAGCCACTTTCTTGGCGAGCCGGGAGCGTGAGCGACCGGAGGAAACAAGATCTCCGGTCGCTCACGCTCCCGGCTCGCCAATCACATGAACCGTTAGAGAGACCCGCCATGCCCGCCGACACCGCCGCCGTCGCGGAACGGTTCGCTGCCGCCTTGCAACAGGCCGAACAGTCCGGGGACGTCGGCCCGCTGGCCGACCTGTTCGCCGCCGACGCCGAACTGGCCACCCTGGCGAAACCGGACCCGGTCCGCGGGCCGGACGCCGCCCGCCAGTTCTGGACCGACTACCTGAAGGCGTTCGACGGGGTGCGGTCCGAGTTCACCCACACCGCCGCCGGCGGGTCCACCGCCCTGCTGGAGTGGACGTCCGCCGGCACCCGGCCGAACGGCCACCCGTTTCAGTACCGCGGGGCGAGCGTGCTGGAGGTGGACGGCGACCGGGTGACGAAGTTCCGCACCTACTACGACACGGCCGCGTTCGTCACCCCGGTCGGGACCAGCCATGCCGCCGAAGCCGAAGCCCCCGACCCCGCCGCCGCTGCGGACGCCGGACGGCCGGTATCTGGTGGTCCGCGGGCGGCTGTGGCGAACGACCAACCCGCACCTGAGCGAGGGGCGGCGAACGGAGTTGGTGGCCGACCTGATGGCAGCCCGAAGCCGGGTGAAGCAGGCCAGGCGGGCGGGTGACACGGCCGCGCTGAAGAAAGCCGGCGAGCGGGTTCACGCGGCGAAGGTGGCGCTCGGCGAGCGGGGGCCGGTGTGGTGGACCGACGGCACGCCGGACTACAACCGGCACCTGGCGAAGAACACGCCGTATGCCGAATGGTTCGCGGAAGCGAGCGGAGAGT
This sequence comes from Fimbriiglobus sp., assembly GCA_022841795.1. Lineage (GTDB taxonomy): Bacteria > Planctomycetota > Planctomycetia > Gemmatales > Gemmataceae > JALHQU01. The sequence goes on along the minus strand of JALHQU010000131.1, from coordinate 13,793 downwards.
AACCCGCTCACGCCGTGAGCGGGGCTTCGGCCCACGGCGTGGGCCGGCTACTCTGAAGACCGCTTCAGCCCTCGTCGGCACGTCCGCTGCACCTCCACCTTCATCCCTTCTCGTCAGGTGCATCCCATGTTCGGCTTCGGGTCCAAAAAGCTGCGGTTCGCGGTGGTCGGCGCCGGCTGGTTCGGGCAGGCGGCGGTGCTACCGGCGTTCGCCAACACCAGGCGGGCGGAACTGGCCGCCATCGTGTCCGGCGACGCGGAGAAGCGGACCGAGCTGGCGAAGGAGTACCAGGTGCCGGCGTACAGCTACGAGCAGTACGACGAGGTGCTGAGCGGGGGCACCGTGGACGCGGTGTTCATCGTGCTGCCGAACTCGATGCACCGCGAGTACACGGTGCGGGCGGCCGGGCACAAGGTCCACGTGCTGTGCGAGAAGCCGCTGGCCGTCACCCCAGCCGAGTGCGAGGACATGATCGCCGCCTGTGCGAACGCCGAGGTGAAGCTGATGACCGCGTACCGGCTGCACTTCGAGCCGGGCAACCTGGCGGCGGTGGAGGCGATCAAGGCGGGGAAGATCGGCCCGCCGCGGGTGATCCACGCGTTCAACACCCAGCAGGTGGAGGACGACGACAACATCCGGCTGGACGCCGACCGCGGGGGCGGGCCGCTCGGCGACCTGGGCGTGTACTGCATCAACGCCGCCCGCTACCTGTTCCAGGCCGACCCGACCGAGGTGGTCGGGTTCGCCGGCCGGCCGGCCGACCCGCGGTTCCGCGAGGTGCCGGCGGCGGTGACGGCGGTGCTGCGGTTCCCGGACGACCGGCTGGCCGCGTTCACCAGCGGGTTCGGCCAGGCGAAGGTGTCCGAGTTCCGGGTGGTGGGCACGAAGGGCGACCTGCGGATGAACCCGGCGTTCTCGTTCACCGGCGAACTGAAGACGCACCTGACGATCGACGGCAAGACGACGGTGACGACGCACAAGGAGTTGAACCAGGTGGGCGGCGAGATCGACCACTTCGCCGAGCGGGTGCTGGCCGGCGAGGACCCGGAGCCGGACGGGCGGGAGGGGCTGATCGACGTGATTATCATCGACGCGATCAAGCAGTCGATGCGGGACGGGCGGGCGGTGCAGTTGCCGGCGTTCCCGGCCAAGCCGCGGCCGGGCGGGGAACAGGAGAAGCAGCGGGCGGCGGTGAGCGGGCCGGGGCTGGTGAACGCCAACGCCCCGGCCGAGGGGTGAGATTTTCTTCGTGGCACCGGCGACGACGGCAGCAACCGAAGCAGTTTCATCTGGATCACGTCGGTGGTCCGCAGGCGGCTCCGCTCGTCGATTACGCACTCCTCGTCCGACGGCTTGGGAACAGACGTGAGCAGCAGGGAGTCATCGGAAATGGTTTCGGGGCGGGCGGTGTCGGAGGTGCGTCGAACCAGTTTCATGGCAGGCTCAAAGGTGTTAGAGGTGAATCCCCGTATGCACACCCTGTACCGTCACGACCGGAAAACTCCGCACACGCCGAATGGCCCACGATTCCCCTGACACGCGCCAACAAACTACATCCGCGTGTCGGTGGTTGACACCTTGAGTGCGCCTGGCCGCGCTTCCGACTGCTCGCCTTCCGGCAGTACGCTGCCCAGTTCCACCTCAATTTGCCGCTCGCCGCCGCTATCGATTAGCTCCACGGTGTTTGTGGCGACCGGCACACCGTCCACGCTCACCCGCACCACCCCGCGATGGACTCGCTGTGGGTTGACGACCTCGATGCGGTAAACCGTGCCGCCGTAACGGTATCGGATCGTGAACTTGCTCCACGCCGCCGGCACGCACGGGTCGAACCGCAACTTGTCCCCCTCGCGACGGAGGCCGAGCAGGTCTTCCAGCCCGACGCGGTACACCCAGCCGGCCGCCCCGGTGTACCACGTCCACCCGGCGCGGCCGACGTGCGGCGGGCGGGAGTACACGTCGCCGGCCAGCACATACGGCTCGCCGCGGTAGCGGTCGGCCGGCATACGGATCGGGTTGAGCAGGTCGAACGCGGCGAACGCCTCATCCCCGCGGCCGAGGCCGGCGAGTGCTTTCACCACCCACGCCGCCGCGTGCGTGTACTGCCCGCCGTTCTCCCGCACCCCTGGCAGATAGCCCTTCACGTACCCCGGGCGGAGCGGGCCGGCGTCGAACGGCGGGTCGAACAGCAGCACCAGCCGGTCGGCCGGGCGGATCAAGTGGTCGGCCACCGCGTCCATCGCCGCCGCCGTCCGCGGGGTGTCCCCGTCGGCGATCACCGCCCAGCTCTGCGCGAGCGAGTCGATACGGCATTCGTCGTTCTCCTTCGACCCGAGCGGGGTGCCGTCGTCGAAGTACGCCCGCCGGTACCAGCCGCCGTCCCAGGCGTGCGCCTCTGTCGCCTCCCGCAGTTGGGCGGCGTGCCCGCGGCAGGTGCGGGCGAACTCGGGGTCCCCGCGCATTTCGGCCAGGTCGGCGACCCGGGTCATGCCGGCGATCTGGAACCACGCCAGCCACACGCTCTCGCCGGTGCCGCCCGCCCCGACCGTGTTCATGCCGTCGTTCCAGTCGCCGCCGCCCATCAGCGGCAGGCCGTGCGGCCCCACCTGCCAGCCGCACTCCGTCGCCCGCTGGCAGTGGACGAACAGGCTGGCGACGCGGGCGGACACCGTCGGCACCCCGTACACCTCGTGCTCGTCGTCCTTCAACGTCGGGGCGTCGAGGAACGGCAGCTTCTCTTCGAGCACCGCCACGTCTCCGGTGACCTGGACGTAGTGGCACACGGCGTAGGGCAGCCACAGGAAGTCGTCGCGGAAACGGGTCCGCACCCCGTTCCCGGCCGGCTCGTGCCACCAGTGTTGCACGTCGCCTTCGGGGAACTGGCGGGCGGCCGCCCGCAGCAGTTGGGCGCGGGCCTCCTCCGGCGCGCAATGCACCAGCGCGCACACGTCCTGGAGCTGGTCGCGGAACCCGTAGGCCCCGCCGGACTGGTAGAACGCGCTCCGCCCCCACACCCGGCAGGAAAGCGTCTGGTACACCAGCCAGCGGTTCATCAGCAGGTCGAACGCCGCGTCCGGGGTGGACACCTGCACCGCCCCGCACACCCGGTCCCACCGTTCGACAACAGCGGCGAGGGCGGCGGTCGCCCCGGCGGGGGTGCCGAACGTGCGGATCAGCTTGCGGGCGGCGTCGGCGTCGGCCGCCTGCCCGAGCACGAACACCAGCGTCCGCTCCTCGCCCGGCCCGAGCGTCACCCCGCCGCGGACGGCCGCGCACGGGTCCAGCCCCGGCCCGGTGGTGCCGGACAGGGCCACCCGGTCGAACGACTGCGGGGCGGCCGGGGTGCCGTTCCGCCCGACGAACTCGGCCCGGTCGCCGGTGACGGTCCGCGGGCGGAACGAGGCGTCGGCGAACGCCACCCGCGGGCCGTAGTCCGGGTGGTACGGGTTGCGGGCGAACACGGCGCCGGTGTCCGGGTCGGTGCTGGTGACGACGTGCTGGGCGGTGGCCTCGCGGGCGGTGCCCAGCACCCACTCGGCGAAGTACGCCACCGTCAGCCGGCGGGGCCGCTTGCCGCCGTTCCGCAGCTTCAGCACCGACACCTTCACCGCCCCCGCCGCGGGCACGAACACCGTCAGCTCGCTGCGGATGTCGTCCGTCACTCGCTCGAATGCCGTGTACCCCTGGCCGTGCCGCACCATTACGGGTGCATCGTCCCGCACCGGCAGCGGCGTCGGGCACCACGTGCGGCCGGTCTTGTCGTCGTGCAGGTACACCACGTCGCCGGGCGGGTCGGCCACCGGGTCGTTGCTCCACGGGGTGAGCCGGTTCGACTGGCTGTTCCCGGCCCACACGTACCCGCCGCCGGAGTCGGTGACGATCAGCCCGCCGTCCGGGTTGGCGATCACGTTCGTCCACGGGGCCGGCGGGGTGCGGCCGGGGCGGACGACGAACTCGCGGCCGTCGGCGGTGAACCCGCCGTACCCGGAGTCGAACCGCAGGCCGGTCGGCACCGGCGGGCGGGCGAACCGGGCGGGGGTGGGGTCGATGTCGGCCGTCCGCCGCGGCGGGAGTTGGGCGGGCGGGGCGGCGGCCTCGGCCTGCGCCGCCACCGGCCCGACCCGGTCGTCCAGCACCACCCGCGCGGCCGCCAGCAGCAGCGTCCGCTCCGGGTCGGTCATCTGCCACCCCTTCCGCACGAACACCCCGCCGGGGCGGTCGAAATGGTCGCCGCGGCCGGCCGAGCGGACGGCGGCCACCGCCTCGGCGTGCAGCTCGTCGAAGTACCCGCCGGCGTTCTCTAGAAGAGCCACCACGTCGGTCCGCAGCCCCTTCGCCTGCCAGAAGGCGTGCGCCTGCACCGCCTGCTTCAGGTGCGACAGCCCGCCCGGCCCGTGCACCCGCACCACCAGGATCGGCAGGTCGCCGGAGATGCCGAACGCCCACAGCCCGGCCTGCCCGAGCCGGTTGGCGGCCAGCGTGGCGGCGTCCGCCCGCAGCGGCCCGGTCGGGTACAGCAGGTGCCCGCCCAGCCGCTGGAACAGGTTCACCTCCTCCGCCTTCAGGTGCATCCCCTGGAGCTCGATGCGGGCGTGCGCCCAGGCCAGCTCGAACCCGCGGGTGACGGCCGCCGGCGTGTGGTACCGATCGGCGATGGCGATGGCCTGCTCGCGGGTGGCGGCGAACCCGGTGGCGAACGCCACCGTCACCCGCCCGCCCGGCGGTACGGTGACGGCCCGGCGGACGGCGAACACCGGGTCGAGCACCGGCCCGACCCCGCCGGCCAGATCCCGCACCCCGTTGTCGAGGGCGGCCGGGTCGGCCGGGGTGCGGCGGCGGCCGAGGAACGCCGCCCGGTCGGTCTCGTAGCTCACCGCGCCGGGGGTCGAATCGGCGGACAGCACATGCACGGCGAACACCGGCGACTGATCCGCCGACCGCGGCCGTCGGCGGCAGAGCAGGGCGGTGCGGTCGGGCAGCCACTCGGTTTCGAGGAACAGCTTGAGGAACGCCGGGTGAGCCACGTCCGCGGCGTGCGGGGCGAGCACCACCTCGGCGTAACTGGTGATGTCGAACTCCCGCGGGTCGCTGCCCACGTTGGTGAGCGTCAGCCGCCGCACCTCCACGTCCTCGCCCGGCACCACGATGATTTCGAGCAGCGTCTCGATCTCGCCGTCCACCCGGCGGAACTCGGCCTCGTCCAGCGAGTACGTCACCTCGTACCAGTCGGCCGGGTGACACACCGGCTGGTGGGCGGCCGACCACACGTCGCCGGACTCGCGGTCGCGGACGTACACGAACAGGCCGTCGGCGTCGGCTGTGGCGTCCGCCCGCCAGCGGGTGACGTCCAGGTCGCCGCACCGGCTGTACCCGCCGCCGGCGTTCGTCACCATCAGCGAGTACCGACCGTTGGACAGCAGGTGCGTCCGCGGGGTGGGGGTGTCCGGGGTGGTCAGCCGGCGGCGGGTGGGGAAGTCGGCGGCGGCGACCGGCTCGGCGGACTCCCGGCCGGCCTCGTCCAGCCCGACCTCGACGGCGTCGTAGGGCACCCGCTCTTCGAGCAGCAACTCGGCCGCCCGCACCGCCGGTTCGGCGCCCAGCCAGCCCCGCACCGTCCCGCCGGTCAGCCGGTTGAAGATGGCCAGGAACCCCATCCCCTGGTGGTGCGCCATGTACGACTTCACCACCGTCGGCCGGCCGTCCGGCCCGGCCCGCTCCGGTGCGTAGTCGAGCGCCTCGTAGAACCCGAGCGGCCCCTCCCCGCCGGCCGCCCGCAGGGCGGCGAAGTTCCGCACCGCCGCCGCCGGGTCCACGTCCACGGCCAGCAGCGTGGCGTAAGGCGCCACCACCCGGTCGCGGTCCAGCCCCCGCTTCAGCCCGAGCGCCGGCACCCCGAACGACTGGTACTGGTACACCTTCCACGTGTCGAGGAGGGCGAACCCGGACTCAGACACGCCCCACGGCAGCCCCACCTCCGTGCCGTACTCCACCTGCCGGCGGACGGCCGCCCGCTGCGCCTGGTCCAGCAGCGCCCCCGGCGGCACCGGCAGCAGCAGCCGCGGCATTAAATACTCGAACAGCGTACCGCCCCACGAGATCAGCCCGGTCTCCCCGGCCACGCGGGTGGACAGCCGGCCGAGCTGGAACCAGTGCTTGCGGGGCACCTGCCCGCGGGCCACCGCCAGGAAGCTGGCGATGCACGCCTCGGACGCCAGCAGGTCGTAGTGGTTCGGGTCGAGCCGGCCGGTGGCGGCGTTGAACCCGATGCTGAACAGCTCCCGCTCCGGGTTGTACAGGAAGCGGAAGTCCATGTCGGCGGCCAGCCGCTCGGCACGGGTGGCCAGCGGCTCCAGCCGCTCGTCCTTCTTCCCCCGCAGGCCGTTCTTCAGCGCCAGGAAGCAGGCGAGCAGGTTGCCGCTGTCCACCGTGGACACATACGCCGGCGGCAGCACGGCCAGATTGGACGTGTCGTACCAGTTCAGGAAGTGCCCGCTGTGCCGCTCCAGCTTGTCGAGGGTGTCGAACGCGCGGGTGAGGCGGTCGATCAGCTCGTCGCGGGTGGCGTACCCGAACTCGTGCGCGGCCAGCACCACCAGCAGGTACAGACCGATGTTCGTCGGCGACGTGCGGTGCGCCACCACCCCGAGCGGGTCTTCCTGGAAGTTGTCCGGCGGCAGCCAGTGGTCGGCCTCACCGACGTGCGCCTGGAAGAACCCCCAGGTTCTGCGGGCGACGCGGCGGAGTTCGGCCTCCACATCGGGGGTGAGCGGCGGGTCGGCCAACAGCCGCGGGCGGCTCACCCAGTACGCGATGCTCGGCGACAGCAGCCACGTCAGCAGCAGCGGGCCGGCGGCGAACAACGACGCCGGGGCGACCACCGCGAGCAGGGTCGTGATTGATGCGGCGATCAGCACCGCCGGCCACATGGTCCGCCAGAAGTCGGCCCGCGTGTTGCCCAGCCGCCGGTCGGCCGCCGCCGCCGTCTCCCACTCCAGCAGGTGCTTCCGCGACACCCACAGCCGGTACAGCGTGCGGCCGATGGCGCCGCCTGCCAGCCGCGCCTGGTCGGCCAGGAACGCGAGCTGCAACCCGGCCTGCCCGACCGTGTTCCCCACGTCGAACCGGGCCTGCGCGACCGCCCCGCGGCGGCTCGGCCCGAACACCAGCCGCGGGGCCGTCTCCCACACCAACAGGAAGGACGGCAACAGCCACGGGGCGATGACGAGTAGCGTCCACGCCCACGCCGGGCCGGGCAGCACCGCCCACGCCACCGCCAGCAGCAGCACCGCCGCCGGCGGCACCAGGCTCCGCCGCAGGTTGTCGACGATCTTCCACCGTTCCAACAGTGGCAGTGGGTTCGGCTGTCGGCCGGTCGGGGTGGGCACGGTGAACCCGAGCCACGGCAGCAGTTGCCAGTCGCCGCGGATCCAGCGGTGCTCCCGCCGGGCGTAGGCGTGGTACCGGGTGGGGAAGTCGTCGAACACCTCCACGTCCGACGCCAGCGCGCACCGGGCGAAGTTCGACTCGATCAGGTCGTGGCTGAGGACGGTATCGTCCGGGAAGGCGGCGCCGGCGGTGGCGGCGAACGCGTCCACGTCGTACAGCCCCTTGCCGGTGAACGTGCCGCGGGCGAACAGGTCCATGTACGTGTCGGACGCGGCCGACGAGTACGGGTCCACCCCGGCGCTGCCGGCGAACGCGCGGGCGAACCACGACCGGAACCCGACCCGGTACAGGAAGCTCACCCGCGGCTGGAGGACGGCGTACCCGGCCTCCACCCGCCGCCCGTCGGCCGACAGCCGCGGGCGGTTGAGCGGGTGGGCCATGGCCGCGATCATCTGCTTGGCCGCGTCCCGCGGCAGCACCGTGTCGGTGTCCAGGGTGAGGACGAACCGCACCCGCGGCAGGTCGGCCGGCGGGTGCGAGGTGGCGGTGAAGTCGGTGTCCGTCGCCCCGCGGAGCAGCCGGTTGAACTCGTGCAGCTTCCCCCGCTTCCGCTCCCACCCCATCCACACCCCCTCGCGGGGATTCCACCGCCGCGGGCGGTGGAAGAAGAAGAACCGCGGCGGCCCGTCGGCCGCGTACCGCTTGTTCAGCCGCTTGACGCCGGCCCGCAACGCGACCACGCATGCCCCGTCGGCCGGCAGGGTTTCGCTCGCCGCGTCGGTGAAGTCGGTCAGCAGGGCGTACCGCAGCGCCGGCTCGGGGTTGGACAGGTGGTGCCGCTCCAGCCGCTCGATCAGCTCGGCCGCCTGCTCCGGCCGGGCGATGAGCGTCGGCACCACCACGAACGTGGCGAACTCCTCCGGGATGCCGTCCGCGAACTCCCGCTTCGGCAGCACCCGCGGGGGGATCAGCTTGCTGACGACGAAGTTGGTCAGCCCGACCGCCAGTTCGGACGCCGGGAACACGGCGAGTAGCAGCGCGAGGACGGCGAGCGGCCACGGGGCCGACACCAGCAGCACCGCCGCCACCGCCAGCCCGAGGACGGTGAATCCGCCGAGCAACCCGGCGTACACCAGTCCGGGGTGGCCGTGGACCCACGCCCGCACCCGCCGGCGGAACGTGGGGCGGTAGCCGAGGGTTTCGGCGAATTCGTCTTCCCCGTCGCCGATCAGGAACCACGACACCTGCCCGCGGACCGGGTCGCCGGCGTGCCGCTTGGCGGCCACCACCGCAGCCGCCGCCACGTCCGCCTCGGCCTGCTCGCTGCCGCGGGCCAGCCGCTCCACCGCCCGCCGGCACACGTCGCGGGTGGGGAAGTCCTGGGTGGGGTACACCCCGCCGGGGTCGGTCCGCAGGGTGGCCTCGACGACGCTCACCGCCTCGAAGAACCGCCGCCAGTCGATCACCCCGAGCAGCCGCAGGGTGGTGACGGCGTTGCCGAACGCCACCTGGGTGCCTGCCTGGCGGACGAACTCGCGGTGGACAACGGCGTGCGGGTCGGCCAGGTGGTCGGCGACCCACTCGGCGAACCCGTCGTCCGGGGTGGGGGCGTCGCGGAGGGCATCCCACACGGCGGCGGCGTAGGCGTCGGACGGCTCGGCCGGCAGTTTTGAATGACGGCGGGCGGTGGCAACGGCGGTGATCGCCGCCCGGCGGGCGGCCACGGTGTCGAGCAACTGGTCGGCCAGTTGCCGCAGCGTCTCGACGGTCGCCAGCCGCAGCACGGCCGGCAGCGCCCACAGTTCGCCGGTGGTGAGCGCCGACACCTGTTCATACGCGCGCACGGCGGCGAGCAGGTCGTTCTCCGTCACCGCCCCGTCGGCGTTCTCTAGCACGGCGGACGCCAGCAGGTACACCCGCGGCCAGCCGGCTTTCGACCCGCTGCGGTGGGCCGGCAACTCGCGGTAGAACGACGCCGGCAGGTGCTTCCGCACCTGTCGCATCACCTCGTCGATGACGTAGTAGTTGTCGAGCAGCCACTCGGCCGCGGCCGGCAGCGGCTCGTGCCGGGCGGCCATGCGGGTGAGGGTGCGGTACGCCAGCCGGATGCGGCGGGCGTTCTCGGCCAGCCGCCGCATGAGCGGCACGCGGGCCGGCGGGCGGGCGGAAACTCCTTCGGCAGCAAGGGTTTGGACGTGTTGGTGAAGCTGGAACTCCGACGGCGTCCCACCGGGCATTTTCGACTCCCATCATCTGCGGTGGGGGTGGGCGGGTGCAATTCCAGTGCCCAGATTCGACGTGCGACGAAAGATGTTCGGCCGCAAGCAGGCCGGCCCTGCGGTCGTAAAGTTGGGAGACTTTGTTCCGGCCGAATCAACTCGGTGCCGAGATCGCCCGCAGGGTGCTGGCCGCCAGCACCTCCCCGTCGCCGGTCCGTCAGCGCGACCATGCCGACCGACCGCCGGTCGGCGTCCGAACGGCGGCGGGCCGGGTCACGGGGTCATCACCACCTTGATACACCCGTCCTTCTTGTCCCGGAACGTCTTGTACAGCTCCGGCGCGTCGGCCAGGTTCGCCCGGTGGGTGATGATCCCGCTCGGGTCGATCTCCCCCTTGCGGATCCGCTCCAGCAGCCGGGGCATGTACTTCTGCATGTGCGTCTGGCCCATCCGGAACGTCAGCCCCTTGTTCATCGCCGCCCCCATCGGGAGGTGGTCGAGCAGGCCGACGTACGCGCCCGGGATGGACACGGTGCCGGCCTTGCGGCAGCACATGATCGCCTCGCGGAGGGCCTGCGGGCGGTCGGTGCCCATGTACAGGAACGCCTTCACCCGGTCCACCACCGCCCCGAAGCTGTCCCCCCCGTGCGACTCCGCCCCGACCGCGTCGACGCACCTGTCCGGCCCGCGGCCCTTGGTCATCTCCTGAAGGGTGGCGTACACGTCCTTCTTCGAGAAGTCGATGGTCTCGGCCTGCCCGTACGTCTCGGCCAGCTTCAGCCGCTCGGGCACCCGGTCGATGCCGATCACCCGCTCGGCCCCGAGCAGCCACGCGCTCTTGATAGCGAACTGGCCGACCGGCCCGCACCCCCACACGGCCACCGTGTCGCCCGGCTCGATGCCGCAGTTCTCGGCCGCCATGTACCCGGTCGGGAAGATGTCCGACAGGAACAGCACCTTGTCGTCCGGCAGGTCGTCCGGCACGTGCAGCGGGCCGACGTCGGCGAACGGCACCCGCACGTACTCGGCCTGCCCGCCGGCGAACCCGCCGAGCAGGTGCGAGAACCCGAAAAGGCCGGACGGGGCGTGGCCCATCGCCGCCTCGGCCAGCTTGGCGTTCGGGTTCGAGTTGTCGCAGCTGGAGTAGAACTGCTTCTGGCAGAAGAAGCAGTTGCCGCACGCCATGGTGAACGGCACCACCACCCGGTCGCCCTTCTTCAGCTTCCCCGCCGCCCCCGGGCCGACCTCGACCACCTCGCCCATGAACTCGTGCCCGAGGATGTCACCGGACTCCATCGTCGGCATGTACCCGTTCAGCAGGTGCAGGTCGCTGCCGCAGATGGCGGTGCGGGTGACGCGGACGATGCAGTCCCGCGGGTTCTCGATCTTCGGGTCCGGGACGGTGTCGATGCGGACGTCGCCCTTGCCGTGCCAGCACAGTGCCTTCATGGGTGTTCCTCGGAAGTGATCGATGGTCGAGCCGCCGGCGGAACGGTGCAACCGGCGTGCCGCGTCGGGTACGGGAGTTGCGGCTTGCGCAATGTCCTCTCCGGAGCCGCGCATGACCAACACTGAACCCGACGACCGGACCCGCCGCGACTGGCCGAAGGTGGCCGCCCTGGCCGCGCTGACCGTCATCGGCGTGTACCTGTGCTACCGCCTGGCCGCCCCGTTCCTGCCGGCCCTGGCGTGGGCCGTAGCCCTGGCGATCATCGCCCTGCCGCTGCACCGGCGGGTGTCGCGGGTGGTGCCCAACCCCAACTGGGCGGCCGGGTTGAGTACCACCGCGGTGGTGCTGCTGATCGGCGTGCCGGTAGCGCTGGTGTTCGCCCAACTGGCGTCCGAGACCAAGCGGGCGACGGAGCAGGTGCGGGACCAGGCGTCCGCCTGGCACAAGTATGCCGCCCGCATCCCATATGTGGGGGACGAGATCGCCCGGCTGGACACGGCTGAGGTGGAGGGGCAGGTGCGGGACAACCTGTCCGGGCTGGTCGGGCGGTCGTTCGGGGTGGTGGAGGGCTTGGCCGGCGGGGTGTTCCAGGCACTGGCGGCGGTGTTCGTGCTGTTCTTCTGCCTCCGCGACCGGCACCACCTGTTGGACGAGGTGCGGAAGCTGATGCCGCTGGCACCGGCCGCGGCCGACCGGGTGATCGGCCGGGCGGAGGACGCCGTCCACGCCACCGTGTACGGCACGCTGGTGGCGGCCGTCGTACAGGGCGTCACCGGCGGGCTGCTGTTCTGGGCGGTCGGGCTGCCGGCCCCGGTGCTGTGGGGGGTGGTGATGGTGGTGCTCGGGGTGCTGCCGTTCGTCGGCGCGTTCCTGGTGTGGGTGCCGGCGGCGGTGTACCTGGCGTCGGTCGAGCGGTGGGGGGCGGTGGCGGCGGTGGTGGCGTGGGGGCTGGTGATGGCCGGCCCGGTGTGCAACTACCTGTACGCCGCCGCCGCCGGCGACCGCATGCGGATGCACCCGGTGCCCACCCTGCTGGCGTTCGTCGGCGGGCTGGCGGTGTTCGGCGTGTCCGGCATGATCCTCGGCCCGTGCGTGCTGGCGGTGACCGCCGCCCTGCTCGGCGTGTGGCGGCACCGGGCGGCCGACGGCACCCCCGTCGCCGCCCATTCGGCTGCTCCGGATCACCCGCCCGAGCACTGACCGCGAGTTGATAAGTGGCGGCCCCGCCGCCGATGTCCCACGATCCTGACGGGATGCCCATCCCCCCGGCACACGCTTTGCCCGTCTCTACCCGCCCGTCTCGCCCAACCCCACGCACCGGAGCACACTAATGGCAGCACCAGTTACCGAACGATCCGTCATCGATCGCCCCGTCGAGTTCGAGGACGTCGCCGGCGTTCGCAGCCGCATCTCGTGGGCCGCCATCCTGGCCGGCTCGGTCATGACCATCGCCTGCTACCTGGTCCTCACCTTCTTCTTCGCCGCCCTCGGCCTGTCCCTGACGGACGCCGGGGTGCGGGCGAACGCGGTGGGCGTCGGCGCGATCGTGGCTGCCGTCATCACCATGGCCGGGGCGCTGTTCTTCGGCGGGTACGTCACCACCCAGTTGTCGGTCGGCGAGAACCGGATGGAGGCGGCCATCTACGGGGTACTCACCTGGGCGGTGGTGACGGCGTTCACCCTGTTCCTGGTCGGGGTGGGGGTGCGGGCCGGATACACCGCGCTGCTCGGCGGCACGCTGGTGGCGCAGACCAGCCCGGCCGTGCAGCAGCGGGGCTGGGAAGACCTGGCCCGCGACGCCGGGATCCCGCAGGAGCGGATCGACGCGGCGAGGACGTCGGCCGACCCGAGCCGGGTGCGGGCGGAGCTGAACAACCCGGCCAACCAGGAGAAGGTGCGGGAGGGCGGGATGATCGCTGCGTGGTCGGCGTTCGGCGGCACCCTGCTGGGCATTGCCGCGGCGGTGGCCGGGGCGATGGTCGGCCGCGGGGCGACGTTCCGCCTGTTCAACGTGGCCGTCCGCGACCGGCGGGTATTGTCCGGCGTGTGAGTCAGGGACGTCAACGAGCCGGCGGGGGTCATCCCGGATGACCCCCGCCGGCTCGTGTTCGTCCCCGGTTTTAGCGAACCACAACCGGGGCCATGCCCGGCGGCGGGGCCGGCTGAGCGGGCAGACTCGCGGGGGCTACCGCCGCGGGAACACCAGCTGCGACTGCGGGAGCTACACCCGGCGCGACCGGAGCCGTCGGAACGACGGCCGCCGGGTTAGCGGCGGCGGTCTGCTGGATGCGGGCCTCGGCGGCCAGCGCTTCGGTCGGCGGCAGTTCGGCCTTGCGGGCCGCCCGCCCGATCTGGCCGAGCAACAGCCCGATGACGAGTAGCGTCAGGCCGGTGAGGAACAGGCCGAGCAGCCAGAACTGGGTGGTGCTGGAGAGCGGTTCGCTGCCGGTGCGGGCGAACGCGAAGTACCACACGGCCACCCACACGTCGAGCAGGGTGCCGACGGTGATGTAGATCAGGGAGGCCCGCGGGCCGAACGCCGGATGGCTCAGGATTGGCATGGTTCACTCCGTTGTGTGATGGTGTGGCGAGAGGAGTGTCGCCTCCGGTCCGCTCTGCACGTCGGGTGCCGAACCCTGTCGGGATTATGGGAAAGCGAGTGGGAGGGTAGGCAGATGTGTGCCGTCCGAGGTGCATGTCGCTGCCGTCCGTGCGGGGCGAGATTCCATCTTGCCAAC
>JALHQU010000130.1:567-19638 GCA_022841795.1 Fimbriiglobus sp. | reverse complement strand
GGCCGCCCTCCGTGGCGGCCCGCCGACCGCCACGGGCGGTCGGCTTTCTGAGGCGGACCCGCCGTGAGCTTCATCTTCTCCGTTCGTTGCCCCGACCCGCCCGACTACCGCGGCACGCTGGCCGCCGTCGGGCTGGACGACGTGCTGCCCGAGCCGAACGAGGAACACCCGGACGGCGGGCCGTGGCCGGTCGGGGTGCTGCACTTCTACCGGCCCGAACTGTCCGCCCGCGGGGTGGAGGTGAGCTACGAAGACAGCCGGTTCGCCGCCCGCATCAACACCCTGGCGTCGCCGGACGACTACGACCTGGCCATGCGGTTCGTGGAGGTGATCGCCCGCCAAACGCGGAACCCGATCAGCCCGGAGGACGGCAAGCCGTTCCCGTGGCGGGAGCTGCGGCAGCGGTATCCGGCCGGGTGGGTGCGGGCGACGAACGAGCACGGGGCCGGGGCGATCCGCGGTATGTTGGCCGAAGGCCAGCACGACGTCCTTCAGCTGTGGGGGCCGTACCGCCCGTTCTGCATCGGCCCGCGGCTGATGGGCGAACTGGACGCGGCCGGCCCGGCCGACGAGTTCCTCGACCGGCTGACGGCGAGGATGCTGGCGGTGCAGAACGTGGGCGAGGAGTACTTCTTCGCTAACGTGATGACGGTGAAGCCGAAGAAGGGGAAGGAGTTCACCTGCACGGCGTTCGGGCCGGGGGTGCGGTACCTGCTGCCGTATGTGGACCGGATCGCGGTCGTGGCGGCGAACCGCGGGGAGTTGATCGAGATTCCGGCGGCGGCCCTGGCCGACATCCTCACCACCCCGTGGGAGTGGCTGGACGAGGCGCAAACGCTGGTCGAGCCGGTGCCCGAAGCGGAGTGGGCGGCCGTGCGGCGGCGGGCGCGGAAGCACGCCGTCGGTGTTGATCGACGGGGCGGCGGGGGATAAGAAAGACGCCCACCTGATCGACTTCGAGTGAGCCGCCGATGACGCCCGCCGCCACGCCCCGGGTTCCGGTCGTCGCGACCGTCATCTGGGGTGTTCTGCTTGTACTCGGGCTGCTGCTGTGGGGGCGGGCGGTGCCCGGCTGGTTCCGCCCGCCGGTGGTGAACGGGAAGGAGACGTTCGGCGACTACGTGCAGGAGTGGCTGTCGGCCAAGAACCACTTCGCCGGCGCGTCGGTGTACGAGGACCAGTTCCAGGCGCTCGCCCGCCACCGGCCGGACCTGAGCGTCGATCGGCAGATGTTTCTGACGTACAACGCCCACCCGCCGGCGTCGGTGCTGGCCGCCCTGCCGTCCGGCCTGACCGACTACCACACCGCCCACACCGCCTGGAACTTGCTCACGTTCGCCGCGTTCGCCGCCGGCATATTGTTGGTCGTCCGCGAACTGGCCGGGGCGGTGCGGTGGTGGCACGCGGTCCCGCTGCTCGCCCTGTGCCTGTGGGTCGAGCCGGTGCGGGCGAACCTGATCTACGGGCAGATCAGCTTCGTCCTCGGGCTGCTGTTCGCCATCGGGTGGGTCGCCGACCGGCGGGGGTACCCGCTCGTGGCCGGGTTCGCCGCCGGGTTGGCGGCCGGGCTGAAGCTGTTCCCCGGCCTGCTGCTGGTGTACTTCGTGTGCGCCCGCAAGTGGAAGGCGGCCGGGGCGATGGTGGTGGCAGCGGTCGGGCTGAACGCGGTGGCGGTGGCGGTGCTCGGCGTTTCGGCGTTCGAGACGTACACCCGGGAGGTGCTGCCGGCGGTGAACTTCTTCCAGTCGTCGATGCTGAACGCCTCGCTGCACGGGTTCTGGAATCGGTTCGCCTACGCTCCGGACCTGGCACCGCCGTCCATCGCCCACGGATTGGGGAAGTCGCAACTGCCGGTGGCGGCGGTAGCCGGCTGGACTGCCTACACGCCCTACATGGTGCCGCCGTTCGGCGAGCGGCCGGCGGTCGCCACCGCCGGGCTAGGGGTGTCGCTCTTGGCGGTGGCGGCGGTGGTGGGGTGGGCCGGGTGGCGGAGCCGGAAGGAGAACGACCCGGACCGCGGGTGGGCGGTGGGCATCGCCGCCCTGACCCTGGCGTCGCCGATCGCCTGGGGGCACTACGCGGTGATGCTGGTGATCCCGTTCGCGGTGGCGGCGGCCCGGTGGCGGGCGGTTCCGGCCCGCGTGCTGCTCGGGCTGATCGGGTTGATGATGGCGGTGAAGGACACCATCTACCCGGCGGTGTTCTTCGCCGAGCGGAACAAACTGCTGATCCAGAAGGACCTGCGGCGGGTCGGCGACTATCCGCTGTACGCGGCGGGCGAGCTGTTCACCGGGGTGTCGTGGCTGACCTACGCCAACCTCGCCCTGTTCGGGCTGGTGCTGTTTCTGCCGCGAGCCGACCGGGTGGCCGACTCCCGGAGCGAGTCGGCGCCGACCGTCGGAGACGGTCGGCCACCCGAGCGCGACCCGCCGCCGGTCACCCCGCCACCTTCTTCCGCAGGTGCTCCAGCGCCTTCTCCATCACCGGGTCCTTGAAGTTCGGGTCCAGCTTGATCGGCTCCGGCTGGTCCGGATCGACCTTCTTCTTCGGCGCGGGCGCGTCCACCACCGGCTTGTCCGGCGGCTTCGTCCCGCCGTTCGCCTTCGGCTTGATCCGCTCGGCCTCCCGCTGGTGCAGGATGGTCTGGATGATCTGCTCCGGGGTCATCTTCACCTCGAACCCGGCGTCCGGCCGCACCCCCCACTCGTCCGTCTCCTTCGACTCCGGCCAGCGGTGGATGTTCTTGCCGTTCGGGGTGAGCCACCGCTCGGTGGTCAGCTTGAGCGCCGACTTCTCGTCCGGGGCGGTGAACGACTTCTGCACGCTCCCCTTGCCGTAGCTCCGCTCGCCGACGATCGCCGCCCGCCCGTTGTCCTGCAGCGCCGCCGCCACGATCTCGGCCGCGCTCGCGCTCGCCCGGTTCACCAGCACCACCATCGGCATCTTGTCCGCCGACTCCCACGCCGTGCCGTCGTTCCCCGCCTGCTCGTCCCGCCCGGTCTCGTGCCGGTCGCGGGTGCGGACGATGTACCCGCCGCCCAGGAACAGGTCGCTGATCTCGATGGACAGCCGCAGCAGCCCGCCCGGGTTCCCCCGCATGTCCAGGATGACCGCCTTCGCCCCGGCCGCTTCGGCCTCCTTCAACGCCGCCTTCACCTCCTGGCCGGCCGTCTCGCTGAACTCGGACAGGCGGATGTACGCGATCTTGTTCGCCTCGTCCGCCAAGTAGCTCCACTTGGTCGGGTCGTCCGGGCGGCGGGCGAACCCCTTCACCGGGTGGATCTGGATGATGGCCCGCTTGATGTCCACGTCGAACGTGGTGCCGGCGCTCGGGCGGAGGATGGTGAGTTTCACCGTCGTGCCCGGCTCGCCCTTGATGTGCGTGCGGGCCTCGTCGTACCGCATGTTGTCCGTTTCTTTGCCGTCGATCTTCAGGATCAGGTCGTCCGCCTGCAGGCCGGCCTCCAGCGCCGGGCTGTCCGGCATGGGCGAATCCACCTTCAGCACCCCGGTCTTCGGGTCCACCCCGAGGTACGCGCCGATGCCGGCGAACACCCCCTTGTTGTCGGCGGCGAACTGCTTCAGCCGCTCCTCGTTGAAGTACTCGGAGTACGGGTCGAGTTTCTGCAGCCCGCCGTTGATCATGTCCTCCACCAACTGCTGCTTCTCCTTCTGGGTCAGCTCGCGGTAGAAGTTCTTCTCCACGTCGGCCAGCACGTCCACGATGGTGCGGACCTGCTTGTACTGCGGCTCCGGCGGGGGGGCGGTGGCCGCCAGCACGGCGACGAACACCACCAGCGCGGGGACCGCGATCAGCCAGGCCAGGTTCCGCTGCGACATGCCGACTCCCGATCAAGAGGCCGGAATAACCGGCACAGGTTCACAGCCCGGCGGCGGCCGGATGTGCGGATTGTACCCGTCGCGCGCGAAACGCGGGAGCCGAAGCCGGCGGCGGCGGGCGGGTTGTCAATTTTACATCAAGCCGGTTGGCCCGGTCGGGCGGCGCGGGTACTTTCCCTGAACCGCGGCGCAGTTTGCCCAACCGGGCGAACTTGCCACCCCGCCCGCCGCCCGTCGAGGACCGTCGAGATGTACACCCTGGTGTTGATGTCCGCGTTGACCTCCGCCCCGGACGCCCCGCAGTTCAACGGGTTCTTCCGCGACCTGTTCGGCGGCGGGTGCCGCGGCAACGGCTGCCACGCCAGTTGCCACGGCGGCATCTTCGGCATTCGCGACTACTTCCAGTCGCTCGGCTGCCGCGGGTCGTGCATGGGCACCTGCCACGGAAACGGGAGCGGGTCCGGCACCTGCCACGGGTGCAACGGCGGAAGTGGCCGCGGCCGTGAATACGATCGGGGTTACGATCGCGGGTACGCCTCCGGCTGCACCGGCTGTTACGGCGGCGGGTGCGGCGGATACGCGATGGCTCCGGCGTCGTGCTTCGGCAACGTCAGCTACGGCCAGTGCATCGGGTCGATGCCGCTGGGCGGCGGGTTCAACTCCGGCACACCGATGATGCCCGGCGGGTACGCCCAGCCGCAGGTGGTGGACTACGGCGCGATGGTGACGCCGGCCGTCGGGTGCAACTGTGACACCGTGGCCGGTATGCCCACGGTCGGCACGCCGATGTTGGGCACGACCGGCGGGGACACGGTGTACCCGCCCATCACCTCGCCGAACCTGCCCGTCCCCCGCGCCATGCCGGGCATCGAGGTGGAGCGGCGGTTCAAGGAGCCGCTGACCCAGCCGGAGGACACCACCCGCGCGAACGTACTGGTGAAGCTGCCGGCCGACGCCCGGCTGTTCGTGGAGGGCCGGCCGCTGAGCGTGACCAACGGCACGCGGGCGTTCGTCACCCCGCCGCTGCCGGCCGACCGCGACGCCCTGTACGCCTTCAAGATGGAGTACCCGCACCACGGCGACACGCACGCGGTGACGAAGACGGTGCGGGTGCGGGCCGGGATGACGCAGACGGTCGAGTTCGCCGACCCGCGGACGACCGACAAGGCGGTGCGGATCACCCCGGACGTGCCGACCGTTCCGAGCATCGACCGGCCGGCGGTCGCGTCCAACGCCCGCACCACCGGCGGCCAGCCGGCCGGCGAGGTGCCGACGGTGCAGCCGCCGTTCCCGCAGGACCGGGCGAAGCTGACCGTCCACCTGCCGCCGGGGGCGACGCTGTTCGTGAACGGGGCGAAGAACGAGCGGAAGGAGCTGGTGCGGGAGTTCGTCACCCCGAAGCTGGCGGCGGGCAAGACGTACCAGTACACGATGAAGACGGAGCAGACGCGGAACGGGCTGCCGGAGAGCCAGGAGCAGGTGGTGGACTTCCGCCCCGGCGACGTGCTGACGGTGGACTTCACCCGCCTGCCGACGAACCAGCAGGCCAGCAGGTGAAGTAGGTGCCGCATGCCGTGCGGCACAATCGGCGGTCCGGGGGCGGGGGAGACCGGCGGTATCAGAACCTCCGGTCGCCCCCGCCCCCGGACCGCCAAGTGGGGCTACTTCTTGTCGTCCTTCTTCTCGGTCGGCGGTGCCTTGACCGGCTTCGGTTCGTTGGCGTGTTTGTCCCGTAGATGCTCGGGGATGGGGATGCCCTTTTCTTTGTAGTCGATGCGGGCTTGTCGGTACTCGTGGTACGGACGGCTCTCGTCCGGGTTGCGGGAGGGAGGAATCTTCCCGCCCGGCCGTCTGGTGATGCACACGAACAGGGCGAAGTTGGTGTCCCGCAGGGTGCCGGTGCCCATCCCCACCTCGTCCCCCACCTTCACATCCCCCAGCAGGTAACAATAACCGTCCGGCTCCCAGTAGATGATGCGGCCGGACGACAGGATCTCGTGCGCCAGGTACCGCACCGCCTCCGTCTCCCCGACCGCCCGCACCTCGATGAAATCCTTGCCCACCGCCATCACCGTGCCCGACTTGCGGACGAGGGCGATCGAGTCCGGCCCGTCTGTGGTCCACGGCGGGAAATCCCCCCGCAGCTTCTTGATCTCCTCGCGGGTCAGCTTGTTCGGCGGCTTCAGCCCGCCGGTCGGCGGCTCCGCCTGGGACGCCAGCCCGAATAGCAGGAGAGCGAGGACGACAGCGAGTGGGGTGCTGCGCTTCATGTCGATTGACTCCAGTATGAGAGAGTATATGGGGGCGGACCGCGGTCCGCCCCCGTTCCACTCCGGCTCGACTGCTGCGGCGATCGACCTCACTTCTTCACCACAGCTAGCGACTTCCTGTCCGAGCTGAGCCGCGGCGTCTTCCAGGTGTTCGGGTCGGTGACCCCCGGAACTTCGTCGTCCACGAACTCTCCCTCGGCGTACAGGACGCCCCACCACGTGTCGTCCGGGTCAACGGGGCCGTCGGCCGCCGTGATGTCGAGCTTGAACGACGAGGTACACTCGATCGTCTCTAGGGTCACGATGCTGTCGAAACGGTTGTTGTGGTTGCCATGGACGGTCGTGTAGAACACGCCGCCGTACAGCTTGACGTCTTTGGTCACCTTCAGGGCGGTGTACCTCGGGTAGGCGCCGGTGCCGAGTTTGACCGCGCCGCCCCACATCGTGAACGCCCCCTTAATGTGCGCGGACTGGATGACCACGGCGTTGTTCAACCCCACCGTGCGGAGTTCGCCGTCCTCCATCTTCACCCCGTTGGTGGCCTCCAGCGTTTCCTCGTTCAGAATACTGATGGCGCCACTCGTCATCTTGACCGAGTACACGCTGCCGGACGCCTCGCCCGTCGCCTTCAGCCCGCCCTGCTGGACCCCCAGGTACCCGCCGTCCACCAGCACGCCCAGGCCGGTCAGGACGCCGCCGTAGGAGATCAGCGCCGCACTCGTGCTGACCAACACCGACGCCGTGCCGGTGGTGCTAATCGTCTCCGATCTGGTACCGAAGATGTCGCCGAGTTCCAGGACGCACCCGGTCAGCACGTCGATCCCGACGCCGTTGCGCAGGGTGAGGGTGCCCCGGATGCTGGCGCCGGTGCCGATGTTCGCCGCGTTCCCCTTCAGCACGATCTTCGACCCCGAGTCGATGGGTTCGGTCGCGAAGCCGATGTGACCGCTGGGCACCCCTTCCAGCCTGAGTTCGCCGGCGGTGGCCGAGGTGTTGATGCTCCCGCCGGCCCAGGAGAACGTGCCGGTGACGGTCAGGTTCGTGCCGGGGTTGGAGGTGCTCCCGCAGGTTTGTGTGTACCCGCCGAATTCGATATCGAACGGCATGGTGAGGGTGCCAGCGTAGTTCTCCACGATGTGGATGCTGGCGTACTTGCTGGGGAAGTTGTGCGACGGAAGGCCGTACGGCGGGGGCAGGAAATAGATGCCCTCCACGAACGTGGTGCTGGTGTTCCCGTTCGCCCCCGGCGGGAGCGGGATGCCCGGCCCACCCGGCCCGCCCAGGTTGCCGACGAAGTACAGGTCGTGCCCCTCCTCCGGCAACCCCTCACTCCAGTTCTCTGGGCGGGTGAAGTCGTCGTTCACACCCAGCCAGTAGTTGTTCGCCGGGTTCTCCCGGCGCTCCAGCACCTCCAACCGCAGCTTGGAGCCGCCGGGTCGGGGCGGCGGTGCGTCTCCGCCGTCCGACCACAGCCAGTTGAACAGGCCGAACATGCTGTTCCTCCTGATGGAAAGTGTACCCCGGCGGGCGCGACATGCGCAACGGGGGCACCCGTGTAGTTGCAATGCCGCGTCGGAAGAGGACAAAATTGTGCGAGAAAACGCAAGTGCGGCCGGCGGAGCGGGTTGGGGCGAACCCGGCCGGCGAGGCCGAGGTGTTTGCTGGTGTCTCGCCTTCAGGCGGTCTTCGGTGCCGAGAAGACCGGCTGAAGCCGGGACACCAACGAAAGCCGGCCGCCGCGACGGATGGAACGCGCTTCCCGTTGGGTCGCGGCTACAAGAAGATGCCGCAACCCGTTCGCCGGCAGGCCGCTCCGCCATTCGCACATTATTTCTTCCGATCCCGTTCTTTTCCTCACGCGTGGGGTGTCTACCTCCCGTGAGGAATCATTTCTCGGCGGACTCGCCCCGCGGTCGGGGTTGCTCCGGCGGTTCACCTCCCCTATAGCCGCCGGTCGCTGTTGTGCGATCGGAGTGCGCCGTCATGCCCGGTTTGGCCCGTCGGTTCGCCGCACCGCTGCTGGTGGTCGCCCTGGCGGCCGCCGTCGGCTGCTTCGGCGGCGCGCACAACCCCGGCTACTTGCCGAACATCATCCCGCCCGGCGACATCATCCAGACGCACGCCAAGCCGCCCGGCGGGGCGTACTTCCGCGACTTCGACCCGAAGGCGGTGCGGCTGGAAGTCACGCCGGGCCAATCGTCGTGCAAGCCGGGCAGCCAGCAGGTGCTGATCGCCACCGTGTACGACAAGGACGGCCAGCCCCGCCGCAGCCGGCGGGTGGAGTGGATGCTGGAGGGGCCGGGGCACATCGTGGAGGTGGACGAGAGCGGGTTCACCGCCGGCCGCGGGTACAAGGTGAGCGACAAGTACGCGGTCAGCTACACGGATTATTTCGAACACACCATCACCCGCGGGAACACCGACCCGCGGGACGACTTCACCGTCGCCGCCGGGCAGACGTGGTGCGCGGTGTCGTCGCCGGTGCCGGGCGAGTCGGTGATGACGGTGTACGCGCCCGGGGTGTTCAACTGGGAGAAGGGCCGGGTGGTGGCGCGGGTGAGCTGGGGCGGGGACGGCAGCGAGTTCACGTTTCCGGGCACCGCCGCCGGGCGGATCGGCGGGGAGGCCGGGCTGAACACGCTCATCAAGAAGGTGGCGGAAAAGGAGGGGGTGAACCCGGCCGACCTGCGGGTGCGGTACCGCGTGACGGGCGGGGTGCCGGCCGAACTGGTGCCCCCGCCGGGGGTGTCGAGTTCGAGCGCCGGGGTGGATTCGCTGGACATCACCGCGACGAGTGACGGGCGGGCGCCGGTGAAGGTGAAGCAGATGACCCCGAAGCCCGGCCGCACGGACATCGGCATCGAGGTGGTGAAGCCGGACGCGGACGGGATCAACGGCAAGGTGGTCGGGCGGTCGAGCACGGCCGTCGAGTGGTCGGCGCCGGGGCTGAAGCTGGACGTGCTGGCGCCGAAGGCGCTCGCCCCGGACAAAGACGCCCCGCTCACCATCGTCGCCACCAACACCGGCAAGGTGGACGGGTCGCCGTCCACCATCGCCGCCCGGTTCAGCGGGTACGAGGTGATGCCCGAGGACCCGCCGTCCGACCGCCGCGGGGCGAACGAGATGGCGTGGACCATCCCGGCCCTGGCCGCCGGGCAGAAGAAGGAAATCCGGGTGCGGGTGAAGCCGGCCCGCGACGGCCCGGCGGCCGTCGAGGCGCGGGCGTACAGCGACGACGGGCTGACGGCGGTGGCGAAGGGCGGCACGGAGGTCGGCGCCGCCGGGCTGAAACTGAGCCTGGACCCGACGGTGGTGGCCGGCGTCGGCGAGCGGGTGCCGGTGAAGGTGATGGTGTCGAACACCGGGGCGGTGCCGCTGGAGGTGGCGACGGCCACGGCCGCGTTCGGCACCGGGCTGGAACACGACAGCGGCGACGGGCAGGCGGAAACCACCGTCGGCGTGGTGCCGCCGGGCGACACCCGCACGGTGACGATCCCGCTCATCGCCCGGCAGACGGGCAAACACAAGGTGCGGGTGACGGTGCGGGCGGACGGGCTGACCGACAGCCAGGAAACCACGGTCGAAGTGCGGAAGCCGGACCTGCGGCTGGCCGTGCAAGGTCCGCCGCGGATTTCCCCCGGCTCCGAGGGCACGTTCGAGATCGGCGTGACCAACCAGGGCGATGTGGCCGTGCCGAACGTGACGGTGAAGGCCGCGCTGCCCGCCGGCCTGAGCGTGAAACAAACCAGCGACGGCGGGGCTGCCGACGGCACCACCGCCGCGGTGTGGCGGGTGGGCGATCTGGCGCCGGGCGACCGGCGGGTGCTGCGGGTGTCCGTTTCAGCGGACCGGACGATGGAGAAGGGCACGGTCACGGCCACCGCCGCCAGCGGGGAGGCGAAGGTGAACGGCGGCGGGCTGAGCGTGAAGGCGGACACGACGGTGACGGTGCAGGGCCAGCCGGCGCTCATGCTCGAACTGGCCGACCCGAGCGAGCCGGTGCCGGTCGGCCGGCGGGCCGGCTACCGGGTGATCCTGAAGAACCAGGGCAGCGGGCCGGCGAAGAACGTGAAAGTGGTGGTGGTCGTGCCGGACGAGTACGGCAACGCCCGCGGCGTCGGCCCGAACCGCGAGGCGGTGAAGCCGGAGGGCAGCAAGCTCATCTTCCCGGCGGTGCGGGAACTGCCGGCGAACGGCACGGTGGTGATGCAGGTGGAAGTCGAAGGGGCGAAGGCGGGCGACGCGCGGGTGCGGGCGGAGGTGTCGGCCGACCACCTGACCAAGCCGCTGAGCGAGGAGCAATCGACACGGGTGTTGGAACGGCGGTGACGCTACTTGCCGACCGGCACGGCGATCTCCTGATCCACCTTCGTCACCCCGGTCGTGGTCTGCGCCAGCTGCACCGCCCGCTCCCGCTGGGCCGCCGTGTCCGTCTTGCCGCCCAGCTTCACCACCCCGCCCTCGGCCGCCACGGTGATGCGGGCGCCGTCCAGCGCGGCGTCGGTGCGGAGCCGCACCCGCACCCGCTCGTCCACCCCGGTGAGCGTGCCGAACTGCACCTTCGCCAGCGGGCCGGCCACCTGCTCCCGCTCGGGCATGGCCGCCATCACCTTCGCGGCGGTGGTGCGGCCGACCCGCGTGAGCACCTCGGCGTCGCTCTTGCGGCTGGCGGCCAGCGCCCCGCCGACGATGGCGACGAACGCGATGCCGGCGAGGACTCTGCGGAGCATGGCCGATCCGGGTGTGACGGTTGGCGGAACCATTTCAACCGTAGCACACGATTCCGGCCGGGGGTGAAAAACGCCCCGCCCGCCGCCGCCCGCCCGCCCGGTACAATCGGCCACACCGCCACCCCGAGCCGCCCCGTGTACGTCAGCCTCCGCTTCCGCCTGCTCGGCCCGCTGCTGCTGCTGCTGATCGCCGACGCGGCCGTCACCGGGTGGGCGGCGTGGGCCGCGGCCGGGCGGGCGGAGGGGCGGATCGATGGCCAACTGCGGTCGGTCGTCCGCCAACTGACCGAGCCGCCGACGTACCCGCTCACGCTGCCGGTGATGCACAAGATGAAGGAACTGTCCGGAGCGGAGTTCGTGCTGACGCGACGGAACGGGGAGGCGGAATCGACGTTCGACCCGCCGGTGTCGGGGTTCCAACCGGCGGTTGAAGTGACGGTGCATGGTCAGCCGCACCGGGTGACGTGGCTGACCCTGCCGGACGGCCACCCGAACGCCGGCGACGTGCTGTCGGTGTGTTACCCGGAGTCGCTCCGACAGACGGCCGTGTGGTCCGCCGTCCGCCCGCCGCTGGTGCTGGGCGGGGCGGTGGCGGTGACGGCCGCGCTCATCGCCGCCCTCGGGTCGCGGGTGGCGAACCGCGTCCGCCAGGTGCGGCGGCACACCCGCGCCATCGCCGACGGGGTGTACGAGCCGGCGGCGGTGCCGGATGCGAACGACGAACTCCGCGACCTGACGGTGTCGGTGAACGAGTTGTGCGCGAAGCTGTCGGCGTATGAACTGGAGTTGAAACACACCGAACGGCTGCGTGTGCTCGGGCAGTTCAGCGGCGGGCTGGCGCACCAGTTACGGAACGCGGCGACCGGCGCGAAACTGGCCGTGCAACTGTATCGGAGCGAACACACAACGGCGGACGGCGAACCGCTCGACGTGGCGCTGCGACAACTCGCCCGCATCGAATCCACTCTCCAACAGTTCCTGTCGCTCGGCCGGCCGGCGACGCCCGTGTTCGAACCGTATGACCTGATCGAACTGATATCCTCCGTGATCGAGTTGCACCGCCCGCAGAGCCGCCACGCGGGGATCACACTCGGGTGGCATCCGAACGGGAGTTGGATGTCGCACGGCGATCGAATGCTACTCGGGCACCTGTTCGGCAACCTGCTCGGCAACGCGCTGGACGCGGCCGGGCCGGGCGGGCGGGTCGAGGTGGCGTGTCATTTGGAATCAGAACGAGCGGTGGTGGACGTGATCGACTCTGGCCCCGGCCCGCTGGCGGACATCTCGGACAAGTTGTTCGCCCCGTTCGTCACCGGGAAAGAGCAGGGGGTCGGCCTCGGGCTGGCGGTGGCGAAACAGGCTGCGGACGCGCACGGTGCGCAGGTCGAATGGTTCCGGCGAGGAGAATCGACCGTATTCCGGGTGGTGATACCAAGAAGTGAACGGGGCGGGTCGGAACCCGCCCCCGTCGCCGTCACTTCCGTAGCGCCTTGATCGTCTGGATCATGTCGTGAATGCGGCCCTCGCCGACGCGGTCGAGCAGGTCCTTCACCGTGGTCAGGTCGTTCATGTCCACCGACCCGCCCGAACTGCGGCGGCCGCCGCCGGACGCTTTCAGGCGGCGGTTCTTGATGGTGGACTTGTACGACGCCACCAGCGCGTACTTCAGGTCCAGGTTGTGCTTCTGCTTGATGTAGTCCTGGATGTCCTTCGGCCCCGGATCGCCGCCCAGGGTGTCGAGCGCCTCCTCCACCAGCCGCGTCTTGTTCACCTTCTCCCCGGTGTCGCCCGCCTTCGCCTTCGCCATGGTGCGTCCCCCGTATGGAAGTTCGTCCGATGTGTGACCGGCGGCGGTGCTACCGCCACCCCATTTTCACATCGTACTTGATTCCATACAGGTTGCATCAACAACAGCAACTGTTCCAATGAAACAGTTCGGGCGCACAGTCCGGATATCCGGATTGCGCGCCCGAGGTCGCAATCATGCTTGACGGGTTACGCCAGGGCCGGCGTCAGCTCGCGGGAGCGGGCTTCCCGCCGGGCTAGCAACTCGCGGCAATCCTCATCAGCGGCGTCGCGGAGGATTTCGTCCTTCACCATGGCCGACAGCCGCAGCACGGTGGCGATGTCGTACAGCATGGTCTGAACGTCAGTCACGGTCTTCGACACGCGGTTGGAGCGGATGTTATTGATGGTCCGGGTCATGTTCGCACCGTTGGGGGGGTTGTCGGAACGGAAGGGGGTAATGCACGCACCGGGCCAATCCGGGTCGAAACCGTTTTTCGCGTCGTCCGGGGTCACAGCAGGCTGGATTTTGTGGCCGAAACGGGGAACTTGAATTATTCCGCCGTCTCCGACGCCCCGCCGATACCGTTGCAAGAATTGCACTTGAGGGATTGCGTACATTCCGACCGGAAAAAATGACCCACCCGCGAACCGATCTCCCGCCGAATCGGTCGGGTCACGCTTCCCGGCGCTTCCCGCTTTCCCTTGGCATCCCAGTCGCTCAATTTCCGTTGCCCGGCCGTAGCCGGCGTGAGATAACAACCTTGTCCAGACCTCCACTCTTCCCGGGCCTCGCCCGGCGAGGCCGATATGCCCCCAGAGCGGTCCATCCTCAGCTTGATTCTCGGCGGCGGCCGCGGCACCCGGCTGTTTCCGCTCACCAAAGCGCGGGCCAAGCCGGCGGTGCCGGTGGCCGGCAAGTACCGGCTGATCGACATCCCGATTTCCAACTGCATCAACAGCGGGCTGCGGAACGTGTACGTGCTGACGCAGTTCCTGAGCGTCAGCCTGCACCGGCACATCGCCAACACGTACAAGTTCGACATGTTCAGCAAGGGGTTCGTCGAAATCCTGGCCGCCCAACAAGCCTATGAGGAACACATCGGCTGGTACCAGGGGACGGCCGACGCGGTGCGGCAGAACCTGGCGTACATCGAGCGGGAGGAGCCGGACGAGGTGCTCATCCTGTCCGGCGACCAGTTGTACCGCATGGACTACCGGCACATGATCGACACGCACCGCAAGAGCGGGGCGGACGTGACCATCGCGTGCATCCCGGTGCTGGAGTCCCAGACGCCCGGGTTCGGGCTGATGGTGGTGGACGACGCCGGGCGGGTGAAGAGCTTCGTGGAGAAGCCGAAGACGGCCGACGCCCGCAAGCCGTGCCACATCCCGGCCGAGTGGATCAAGGGGCGGGGGATCGAGCCGAACGGCCGGCACTACCTGGCGAACATGGGCATCTACCTGTTCAACACGCCCAAGCTGGTGGAGATGCTGAACACCCCGGTGCTGGACACCCTGCACAACCAGATGCGGCCGCCGCACGACTTCGGCAGCAACCTGTTCCCGAACTACGTCAAGCAGGCGCACATCCAGGCGCACCTGTTCGACGGGTTCTGGGAGGACCTGGGCACCATCAGCAGCTACCACGAGATCTGCATCGCGCTGGGCGACGCCGCCCCGCCGTTCGACTTCTTCACCCCGGACGAGGCCATCTACACCCGCATGCGGAACCTGCCGGCCAGCAAGTTCGACGGGGCCACCCTCATCCACAGCCTGGTGAGCGACGGCTGCCGCATCGGGGCGGGCAGCGTCCTCGACCGCTGCCTGGTCGGGGTGCGGTCCCGCGTCGGCAGCGACTGCCGGCTGAGCGAGACGGTGGTGATCGGGTCGGACGGGTTCGAGTCGGCCGAGGAGCAGGCGGAGAACGTGCGGCTGAACCGCCCGGCGTGGGGGGTGGGGGACGGGTCGGCCATCACCCGCGCCATCCTGGACAAGGGGTGCCGGATCGGGCGGAAGGTGCGGCTGCTGAACGAGAAGAAGGTGCAGGAGGCGGACGACCCGGACGGCCAGTGGCACATCCGCGAGGGCATCATCTGCATCCCGCGGGGTGGGGTCATCCCGGACGGCACCACGATCTGAAATTATGAACCCCGACCGCAAGGTCGGCGGGTGGGCATGGCTGGCTCGCACCCGCCGACCTTGCGGTCGGGGTTCACCTTTCGGAATCTCTTCCCCCGCGGTACCCTGGGCCGCATTCTCGCACCCCGGACCGCCGACCGCCGTGACCGCCTCCCGTTCCCGTCTGCTGCAAGCGGTGCTCCTGCTCGTCACCGGCGGGGTGATGGCCGCCCCGCCGCTGATCAACCACGTCCGCGGCAAGGGGTATCAGGCGTGGCCGCTGTTCGATGACCCGGCCAACCCGTCGAAGACGCTCGCCGGCAGCACCGGCGGGAACAAGGACTACCCGCTCTGGTACTGCTACGGGCGGATCGTCGTCGAGAACCCCACGTCGGCCGAGCACCCGGACGGGTTCCCGCTGTACCCGACCGACCCGGACGCCGTGTTCCCGTTCATGTACCCGCCGTTCGCCGCCGTGCTGCTCGGCGGGCTGAGCCTGCTCGGGCCGACCGGGATGCTGGTCGCGCTCGTCCTGCTGAACGTACTCAGCTTGGTCGGGGTGATCGAGCTGAGCGTGCGGCTGGCCGCCGGCACGTCGAACGTGTCCATCTGGCTGCGGATCATCCCGACGGCGGTGTGCGTCTTTTTCGTCAACGACATGTTCCTGCTCGGCCAGCCGAACCTCGGGCTGCTGTGCCTGATCCTCGGCGGGCTGATGCTCACCCGCTCGGGGTACGGGTGGGTCGGCGGAACCCTGTTCGCGGCGGCAGCGGCGATCAAGGCGTTCCCGGCGGTGGTGATCGTGTACCTGGTGTGGCGGCGGTACTGGGCGGCGGCCGCGTCGATGGTGGTGTTCACGGCCGCGTTCCTGGTGCTGGTGCCGGCCCCGGTCCGCGGGTTCGAGCGGAACCTGCGGGAGCTGAAGGTGTGGGCGGACGGCATGCTGTTCCGCCAGGGTGAGCAGGGGCACGGGCAGCGGCCGGAGCAGAGCGTCGGGTGGGGGAACCAGTCGCTGTTCGGGCTGGGCAACCGGCTGCTGCGGCCGGGCAACGTGATGGCCCGCGAGTCGCTGGCGGGCACGCCGCCGGCGTATGTGAACGTGGTCGATCTGGGCTACCGCGGGGCGATGCTGGCGACGCTCGGGGTAGCCGCACTACTTGGGTTGGGGTTCGTGGCCGTGATGCCGCGGCGGGCGGACCGCACCCGCGGCACCGACGCGGCCGAGTTCGGCATCCTGGTCGTGCTGATGGTGGTCGGCACCCCGTATGCGTTCAGCTACTACTTCGTGTGGCTGGTGTACCCGCTCACGGTGGTCGTCCACCACGGGCTGAGCGGGCGGGGGGAGTTGACGAAACGAAACGTCGCCTGGGACGTGGTGGTGGGGGTGCTGGTGCTGTTCGCACTGTCCGGGGCGGCGGCAGCCGGGAACGTGTGGCCGATGGCCTACGGCAGCCTGTTCTGGGCCGGGCTGGTGGCCGCCGTCGGGTGCTTGTGGGCGCTGCGGCGGTCTCGAATGTCGGATTAACCACAGAGGCACCGGGACACAGAGAAGAGGAGGAAGAGTTCTTTGAACTCCGTCTCCGGTCTTCTCTGTGTCCCGGTGCCTCTGTGGTTAATCCGACTTTTCTTCGGCCCACATCCGCGGTTGGAGCCAGTAGTCGGTCAGTTCGGCCTCCGGCGACCCCGGCTCCGGCTTCCAGTCGTACACGTACCGCAGCACCGGCGGCAGGCTCATCAGGATGCTCTCGGTGCGGCCGTTCGTCTTCAGCCCGAACAGGGTGCCGCGGTCGTAGATCAGGTTGAACTCGACGTACCGCCCGCGGCGGTACTCCTGGAACGCCCGCTGCTCCGGGGTGTACGGCACGTCCTTCCGCCGCCCGACGATCGGGATGTAGGCGTCGAGAAACGAGTCGGCCGCGTCCTGCACGAACACGAACGCCCGGTCCAGATCCCCGCCGGCGTCGAAGTGGTCGAAGAAGATGCCGCCCACCCCGCGGGCCTCGTTCCGGTGGGCGAGGTGAAAGTAGGTGTCGCAGTCGGCCTTCATCTTGCGGTAGTCCACCGCCGGGGCGTGCCGCTCGCACACCGCCTTCCACACCTTGTGGAAGTGGACCACGTCCTCCTTGACCGGGTAGTACGGGGTGAGGTCCGCCCCGCCGCCGAACCACGCCTTCGACCCGTGGGTGAGGAAGCGGAAGTTGCCGTGGACGGTGGGCACGAACGGGTTCCGCGGGTGCAGCACCCAACTCACGCCGGTGGCGGAGAACGCCAGCCCGTCGCCCGGCATCTGTTTGGCGAACTCCGGGCTGAACTCGCCGAACACCTCGGAGAAGTTGACGCCGGCCTTCTCGAACACCGCCCCGTTCTCCATCACCCGGCTCCGCCCGCCGCCCCCGCCCGTTCGCTCCCAGGCGTCGTCGCGGAACCGGGCCGTGCCGTCGGCCGCCTCAATGCCGCCGCACAGCCGGTCGTGCAGCCCCCGCAGGTACTCGACGGCCCGCTGGTGAAATGTCATGACGGTCTCCGCGAAATTCCCGTGTCCCGCCCGCGGCCGCGCGCGCAGTGATAACATACGGTCGCGTGCCCCTCGCTTCACACCTCGGAGGTCGCCATGTCGTTCCGTCTCCGCTCGCTCGCACTCGGACTACTCGTGCTGGCGGCCGCGCCGGCCGTTGCAGCCCCGGTGCCGCAGGCCGGCGCCAAGTACGACCCGCCCACCGCCGTCGGCCAACTGGTGTCCGGCCAGCGGCTGCTGGACGAGATCAAGGGGTTCGCCCTGGCTCTGAACCCACAATTCGGCGACGAGTTCGACAAGGGGATCGCGGACGAACTGGGCGAGAAAGGATTCGCCGGCCTCGACCTGAAGAAGCCGGTCGGCATGTTCGCGTACATCAAGCCGAAGCTGGAGCACTCCTACGTCGTGTTCGCCGTGCCGACCACGTCCGAGAAGGAGGCGCTCGACCTGCTCGACCGGCTGAAGTTCAACGTCGAGGAGGAGAAGGGGCAGAAGGGGCTGTACCGGCTGCGGAAGCGGGGGTTCGTCGATGAGGAGGTGCCGGTGCGGGTGAAGTTCCACGACGGCCACGCCTACCTGGCGGTGAACGCCGACCCGGACGAACTGGACGTGGTGAAGCTCATCCCGATCAAGGCACTGGTGGACGACAAGGAGAAGGCGCCGGTCGCCGCCACCGTGTACGTCAGCCGGGTGCCGAAAGAGCTGATCGACATGGCCGGCGGGCTGCTGGCCGAGGGGCGGCGGGAGATGGCCCAACTGGAGCAGCGGGCGCCGCGGGACATGCCGCAGGGCTTCCCGCCGTTCGGCAAGGAGTGCCTGGACTGGGCCGAGCGGAACTGGGCGGCGATGATCTCCGACGGCGAGACGCTCACCCTCCGCCTGAACGCCGAGCACAAGAGCGGGGCGTTCGACACGTCGCTGAGTCTGGCACCGAAGGCCGGGTCGAAGCTGGCGACGGACATCGCGGCGGTGAAAAAGGGGAGCGGGCGGTTCCACCAACTGACCACGAAGGACGCAGTCGGCGGGGCGTGGGTCGGCCCGCCGACGCTGCCGAAAGGGATCGGCGAGAAGGGCGGCAAGTTCCTGTCCGACTGGATCAACCTGGCGGCGAAGGACGCCGGGGAAACGGCCCAGCCGGTGCTGGCGGAACTGGCGAAGCAGGTGGAAGGGGTACTGGCGAAGGGCCAGATCGACGGCGGGCTGGCGGTATTCGGCCCGGATAAAGACAGCCTGTACACCGGCGTGGTGGCGATCGGGGTGAGCGACGCGGCGGCGCTGGAGAAGGTGGTGAAGGACACGGTGAAGGGGCTGCCGAAGGAGGCTCAGGGGATGGTGAAGCTGGACGCGGAGAAGGCCGGCGACCTGAACGTCCACATCGTCACCCTGCCGGAGGTGCCGGCGGAGGTGCAGAAGTTGATCGGCCAGAAAGCGGAAATCCGCGTGGCGTTCGGCGGCGGGGCGGCGTTCGTGGCCGCCGGGCCGGGCGGGTTGGAGCAGATCAAGCGAGCGGCCGGGCTGAAGGCGGCGGAGGCGAAGGGGTTCGACGTGCTTATCAACCCGGCGAAGGTGAAGAAGCTGACGGCCGACGTGCTCCCCGCCGAGGGCGCGCAGGTGTTCGGCATGATGCTCGGTGAGGAGGACAAGCTGCGGTCGCAGTTCGGGGTGGACATCACCGGCGGGAAGGAACTGACCGTCTCGTGGTCGCAGTACCGCGTGGGGCTGTTCTTCGGCTGGTTCGGCGCCCGCGCGGTGAGGTGATCCGAGCGCCGGGTTGGAGTTCACGCTTCAGCGTGAGGAAGGCTGGCTCACG
>JALHQU010000130.1:0-557 GCA_022841795.1 Fimbriiglobus sp. | reverse complement strand
CACGCTGAAGCGTCAACACCAACACGGCCGGTCTTCTCGATATGTGATTCAGCTTTCATCACCCGGCTTGTCGTCTCTGGTGCCCAACCAGAACGACAGCAGCCCGGAGCCGACGAGGTATAGCAAGCAGATCAGTCCGGCGGGCAGACCCACGCAGGGGAAGAACACAACCGTCCAGGGGATGAGTAGCGGGTTCGCCCAACCTGGCGGTTGACCCGACGGCCGCGGCATCACTTCCGCCACCTGCGCGAGAACCAACAGAACAGTGACGGCGTAGGCAGACCCAATGGACCCAAGCAGGATCGGCCTGCCGCTGCCGTATCGAATGTGTGGCTGCGGCCGATACCACCAGACGGCGCCCGCCGCCCAGATCACCGGCAAGCCGAAGAGCGGGACCACGGCGAGCGACCAGCCGAGCCGCGGGGCCACTATGAAGCCGAGCAAGATCGCCGCCGTGCCGAGCGCCAGCCCGAACGCGGTCCAGGCAACTCGGGAGCGGGGTCGGGTCATCGCATCCGCACCCATCGCGCCAGGAAGAGGACGAGGTATCCCAGACA
>JALHQU010000129.1 GCA_022841795.1 Fimbriiglobus sp. | reverse complement strand
CGGAGGGCGGCCCCTACAAATACAGCCCTCTTGTAGGGGCCGCCCTCCGTGGCGGCCCACGGGCGGCGTCAGCCGACCGGAGGGCGGAAGGCACGCCGGGTGGCAACCCGTACACCGATCACGCATGCGATCGGCGGGCCGCCACGGAGCGCGGCCCCTACAAGCCGTGCCCGCGGTCGGCGTTCCTCGACCGCTCACCACGCATCCACGACCCCGGCATACGGCCAATCGGTCCAAACCTGAACCAGCCCCTTCCGCACCGGGTTGTCGAGCGAATACCGGCACACCTCGTCAATGGGACCGAACTCGTCCACGATCATGTCGTAGCTGCTCCGCTGCCAGAGCGGGCCGGTCAAACCGCACTTCCAACTCTCGGTCGTGGTGTAGCTCTTGAACCGGGCGATGTGATCGAGGGTGCTCTCGGGCAGAATGCCACGGGCGCCGTGGTCGCTCATCGGCCCCTCGACCGTCGGGCGGCAGACGAAGTGCAGGTGATCCGGCATCAGGCAGTAGGCGTAGAGCATCCACCCGTATCGTCGTCGCGTCCACAGCAACGAATCGAGAACCGCCCGGGCAAGTTCCGGCCGTTGGAACGGCGCCCCGTGTTGGCGCGCACAGACGGTGAAGAAGTACGAGTTCCGCGTGAGGCAGTAGGACGTGGCCGGTAAGCGATGCGGTTTGCGCGATGGGTGGTCAAGGGGTGACACGGATCGCTCCGGTCGGTGTCGTGGCATATAGCAGCCGACCGCCGGGGCGGTCGGCGGGCCGCCACAGAGGGCGGCCCTACAGGGTTGGTTCGTAGGGGCCGCCCTCTGTGGCGGCCCGTGGTCCGGCGTTGCCGGACCACTTCCTGCTCCGTCGAAATCCTCCGGCAGAAGCCGACCGCGTTCCGCGGTCGGCGGGCCGCCACAGAGGGCGGCCCCTACAAACCAAGTGGCCCGGCGGTGCCGGGCCACTCAGATGTGGTACATGATGGCTTCCTGCTGGGCGCGGGGGGTCTTCCCGCCCTTCACCTTGTGCTGCGGGTTGTCCAGCACCACCACCGCGTACGGCTCCACGCTCTTGGTGAGCCACACGTTCGACCCGATCACCGCCCCCTCGCCGACGGTGGTCGCCCCGCCCAGGATGGTGGCGTTGGCGTACACCACCACGTTGTCTTGCAGCGTCGGGTGCCGCTTGTACGACCCGTGAACCAGCTCCCCGCCGTCGTCCCGGTCGAAGCTGAGCGCCCCGAGCGTGACGCCCTGGTACAGCTTCACCCCCTCGCCGATGTGACACGTCTCGCCGATCACCACCCCGGTGCCGTGGTCGATGAAGAAGCCGGGGCCGATGGTGGCGCCGGGGTGGATGTCGATGCCCGTCTTGCTGTGCGCCTGCTCGGTCATCATCCGCGGGATGTACGGCACCCCCAGCCGGTGCAGCTCGTGCGCCAGCCGGTACACGGCGATGGCCTCCAGGCCGGGGTAGCAGAAGATGATCTCGTGGTGGCTCTTGGCCGCCGGGTCGCCGCGGTACGCCGCCTCCACGTCCCGCTCCAGGGTGCCGCGGACGTGCGGCAGGCGGCGGAGCAGGTCCAGGGCTTTGGCGCGGGCGTCGGCCCGGCAGTCGAACTCGGCGTCCTCCTGGCAGCGGTCGTGCCGCAGGGCGCGGACGATCTGCTCGGTCAACTTGCCGTGCAGGGCGTCGATCAGCCCGCCGATGTAGAAGTGGATGTTCGCCTGGGTCAGGTCCTGGCGGCGGCCGTAGCCGGGGAACACCACCTCGCACAGGTCGGCCAGGATGTCGGCGACGGCGTCGCGGCTGGGCAGCGGCTCGTGGGCCAGGTGGTGCAGCAGCCCGCAGTCGGAGTACGACCGCACGAGCTGGCCGGTGACCGCCGCCAGTTCGGACTCTTTCAGGTGGTGGTCGGCGGGCATGCGGATGGCCGGGCGGCGGGGGAATCGGGTCATGGTTCGACCGGCGGTCTGATGGACGATTCTACCGTTCCGGTCGGCAAGTCTGACTCGGGCGGTGCAGGAAATCGGGTGGTGCCCCAGATTGCACTGGTTTGTTAGCCCGACGCGCGAGCGAGGGTCAGGCCCCCGCCCCTCGCTCGCGCGTCGGGCTAACGAAGACCAGACAAGAAATCGATGCTGTGGCCGGAGGCGGGTGCGTGCGGGGTATGCAACCGGTGCCCGCGGCGGCGGCAATTTTGAGTGAAGTGTGAGGAAACCGAGAAACGATGAGAGCAGCCTGGACGCGGCTCGACAGGCTGGAATTGCAGGCGAATCGCGGCGTGTGATGAACGGGAACCAGAACCCGCTCAGCGATTGGCACGGCCGATGCTTTTACCTCCTTCGCGAGAGTGACAACGAATTCAAAACCGGACCGTTGGGAGAGGCGGTACGGGAGGGAATTCGCCCTGGCTCTCGTGAGAACCACCCGGGCACGTCAGCGGAGGGGAGAGGCCGCTGACGACCCGGGTGGTTCCTTTTTTTTAGGGTGGCCGACTCTCTCCGAGAGTCGGTGCCGATGCCGCTCTCGGAGAGTGCGGCCCACCCTACCGGATCACCTTGCCCTTCACACCGAGTACCTGGGCCGACGCCAGGTTGTCGCCGAAGTTCTTGAAGTCCTTGAAGGTCCACACCACCTTCTTGTCGCGGGTGACCTCGATCAGTTGCGGGTTCTTGTCCGTCGCGTGGCAGTTGCCGATGACCATGTTCCCGTTCGGCAGCACCTGGAGCGTCGTCACCCACGCCAGGGTGATGCCCGGCAGATCCTTCTGGTCGATCTGCCACACGACCTCGCCCTTCGGGTTCACCTCCAGCACGCGGTTGTTGTTCCCGCCGGCGATGAGCGTGTTCCCGCTCTCCAGCCGCACCGCCCCGTACACCTCCACCCCGTGGCCCTCCGGCCCGTGCCCGCCGCTCCGCTTGCGGCCGTTCAGGTCCAGCTTGTACTCCCACACCACCTTGCCGTCGGCGTCGTACTCCTTCACCGCCCCCTCCCCCTCGTGGCACACCAGGTAGTGCCCGTTCGCCAACTTCCGCACCATCCGCGTGTCCCGGTGGGCGTCCGGCTTCGCCACCGCCAGCGGGACCGTCTTCACGATCTCGCCCTTCGGGTTCACCTCGACGATGCGGGTGTTCCCGCTCTCGGCCACCATCGTGTTCCCGTCATCCAGCCGCTGGAAGGCGTGCACCTCCACCTTCCCCTTGTACCCGTCCTTCGGCTTCGCCTCGTACTTCCAGGCGATCTCCTTCTTCGGCGTGATCTCGACGACGGTGGTGTGCGAGGTGTGCGTCAGGATGTTGCCGTTCGGCAGCAGGTGCAGGTCGTGAACGTCGTGCTTGTTGGCGAACTCCCACTCCACCTCGCCCTTCTCGTTGATGATCGCCACCTTGCCGGTGGAGCGGTCGGCGGCCAGCACCTTGTACCCCTTCTTGTCCGGCTCGGCGGCGAGGGCGGCGACGGGGAGGAGGACGAACAGCGAGAGGAAACGTCGCATGAGGAACTCCGGTAGTGGCCCAGGACTCACGTCCGGGGCTACGTTACGTCGTCCCTCCGGGACTCCAAGCCCCAGCCCCCGAAGGGGGCGGCATAACGAAGCCCCGGTCGTGAGACCGGGGACTACAATCCCCGTTGCCCGTTCCTTTCCCGGAGGCGGATCATGTCGAAGTGGCTCCTGGCGGTGGCGGCGTGTGCGGTGGCGGTCGGGGTATCCCGGGCCGACGACAAGAAGGACGAGAAGGCCGACGTGCTGGTGAAGATCGTCCACGTGGACAGCGGCAAGGTGCTGGCGGTGGAGGGCGACTCGGAGGAGAACGAGGCGCACTGCGTGCTGGCGAAGGACGAGGACAAAGACACCCGCCGGTGGAAGGCGGTGAAGGACGGCGAGTGGGTGAAGCTGGTCCACGCGAAGAGCGGCCGGGTGCTGGACGTACACAACGTGTCGAGCGACGAGGGCGCGCACCTGATCATCTGGGACGACAAGGGCACCGACGGGATCGACAACCAGCGGTTCCAGTGGGACGGGAAGGGCGACGAGCGGCGGCTGAAGGCGAAGAACAGCGGGCTGGTGCTGGACGCGGAAAGCGACGGGCACGTGGTGCAGAAGAAGGCGGACGAGAAGAACAAGAAGCAGCTGTGGAAGGTGGTGGAGGTGAAGAAGTGAGCCGCCGAAAGCCGCCCCGTAGCTACGGGGCGGCTTTTAGTGGGCGGCGGAACGCCCGCCACAGGATTCGCCCCAGGATGACCAGGTACGCCGCCGGCACCGCCAGCAGCGCCCACCACCCGGGGTGGGCGCTACTGGCAGGCTTGACTGCCCGCGGGTCGAACTGCTCCGGCTCCGGCCAGTTGTCGATGTCCGGCACGGTCAGGCCGTAGTGCGGCAGGTACAGCCGCCGGCGGTCGTCGTCCGTCACCGGCCGGGACGTGTAGGTGGAATGCCCGCGGGTGGTCCGCTCGACGCCCGGACTTGTGTCCCGGCTCACCCACTCGCGGCGGGTCAGGTCCGGCCGGTCGTCCTCCTCACGGGTGGTGTGCGTCCACTCCGATTCGTACCTGTGTGCCGGTTGATGAACCGTGACCGATTTCCCCGCCGCGATGTACGCATACCGGCCGCTCGCCGACACCCGGACCGTCGCATCGAACTCCTGCACCCCGTCCGCCGTCGGTTCCCGCCGGCGACCCGTCACCCGGTACGCTTGCCGCTCGCCCCGCGAGACCGTCACCGCGAACGGCGAGTCCGCGGCAGACATCAATTCGCTCAGCGGCTGGTTCGCGTCCAAAAGAAGGTAGCTCGGGGAAAACGCAGCGTGCGTGATGTACAAGCGGCCGTCGCGGTCGTGCAGTTTGTCGAGAGGCTGTTTCCGCCACCGCGCCGGTACGATCCAGTTCTGCACCCACTGGTCGTCCCGCCGGCCGAGTTCGAACCCGTACCGCTCGTTCTCCGCAGACACCCCCGCCTGATGTAATTCGGTCTCGGGTACCGAAAGGTTTGTGTAGTGCCAGACGAAATGCTTGCCGTCACGGGTGTAATGGTACAGGTACTCCTCCGGCTTGCCGTCGGGCGTGTCGCCGGGGTGGACGATCCGCACCTCGCCGCTCTGTCGCTCCGGTAGCGTCTCGATCCGCCGCAACAGGTCCGGCAGTTCGGCCGACTGGTCGCGGTCGGCGAACAAAGCCAGCGTGAGGACGACGAGGTGGGCGGGGGCGAACATGACCTCTCACAGCGTCTTCAGGTACTCGATGACCGCCGCCCGCTCCTCCGCCGTCAGGTCGTCGCCGAACGTGTGCCCGCCGTTCCCGCGGCCGGGCTGGGTGGTGTCGTACACCTTCCGCCGCTCGAACCCGCTCGCCGACTTCGGCGGCGGGTCGCACGCCGTCACCTTCCAGCCGACGTTGTCCTTGTCGTAGTCCGCCTCGTCGGTCTTGAACGACCGGGTGAACACCTTCGGCCGGGCCTTGCTGTTCAGCACCCCGGCCAGGGTGGGCACGCTGCCGTTGTGGAAGTACGGGGCGGTCGCCCACACGCCGTCCAGCGGCGGGGCCTGATACCCCTTCGTCGCCTTCACCGGCTTCGCCGGCGTCTCCTGGGCGAACCAGCTCGCGTTGTACGCCTCGCCGAACTTCGCCCCGATGTTCGCGTGCCGCTTCGGGTCGGTGCCGATCTCGCCCAGCGGGATCACCTTGTTCGGGTACGTCGGCCTGTCCCCGTAGGTGCCGTGACAGCTCGCACAGTTCTTCTCGAACACCGCCCGGCCCTTCTCCGCCGTCTTCGCGTCCACCGCGAACGGGTACTTCGGCGGCTCAATGCTCAGGATGTACTCCAGGATGTCGCGGAACACCGGCTCGGCCTTGTGGAACTCGGTCGGCACGGTCAGCGGGTGCATCATGAACTGCATGATGCTCCGCACGCTGCGGGCGTCGGTCGCCCCGACGTGGTACATGGTGGCCTTCTTCTTCAGCAGCCACCACGCCGGCACGTCCTCGCAGGCGTCGTCCTTCAGCCCCAGGTCGGTGATCGCCGGCTTCAGGCTCAGGTCCGGCTTCCGCAGCCCGAGCAGGTACACGGCGAACGCCCCGGCCTCGCTGGTGCCGCGGGCCTGGCTGAACGCGAACGGCGGCTTCACCCCGGTGCCGCTGGCGTCGCCCAGTTCCTCGAACAGAGCGTGGACGTCGAGCGAGCTGTTCCCCAGGCCGACGTAGCTCTTGCCCAGGATGCTCCCGCCGTGGCAGGTCATGCAGTCGATGCCCACCCCGCTGCCGATGAGCAGGTCCGCTTTCCGCAGGCCCATCGGGAACCCGCCGTTCTCATACGGGGCCGGGTGCAACCCGTACCGCTCGCCCACCGCCGCCGCGTACTCCTTCGGCTTCTCCTTCACCCCCCACTGCTTCCACACGGCGTCGTACACCGGCTTCGGCCAGAACGCCTTGATGAACGCGGTGGACTCCAGCGCCTTCTTCCCCCGTTCGGCCGAGGTCGGCTCGGCGGCGGTCAGCGGAAGCGCAACGAAAAGGGACAGGCAGACGGGAAGACGCAACACGGCGGACCCTCGGCGGGAGACTCTCCATCATAGACCGACGGCCCGGCCGGGGTGCAACCCGAAAGCCAACCTGCGGCCCCGGACTCACGTCCAGGGCTTCGGTATGTCGTCCCCTCCGGGGACTCCCGACCAAAGCCCCCGAAGGGGGCGGCATACCGTAGCCCCGGTCGTGAGACCGGGGAGGGTATCTTTCAGAGCTTCTCCGTCACCCGTGCCCCGGCCGGCTTCAGCACTTGTACGCGGTCGGCGTTCAGTTGGATGTAGCCGGTCCACGGCGGTGGCACGTCGGTGTCCTGGAAGATGGCCTGCACCGGGCACTCGGGCACGCACGCCCCGCAGTCGATGCAGTCGTCCGGGTCGATGTACAGTTGCCGGTCGTCGCCGTAGAAGCACTCCATCGGGCACACCACCACGCAGTCCGTGTACTTGCAGCCGACGCACGGCTCGGTCACGACGTGGGCCATCGGGCACCTCCGCTGTTGGGGAACGAACGACGGCCCCAACGCACGCGGCGTGCCGGTAAAATCGGGCTGAAATCGTGGAGTGTCGGCGTGAAGTGATGACGAATTGTGGTCGGGTGACGACTGGGCGTCATCGGGCGAGCGGCGCGACGTGAGTCCGCCGAAGTGGGGCAAGATTCCATCTTGCCGCGGGTGGCAAGTTGAAAACTTGCCCCACAGCACCGGCGGACTCACGTCGCGCCGTTCGCCTGGCGCTTGTCGATGCCGTGCTTCCGCATCTTGCCGTACAGGGTGGTCGGGTTCAGCCCGAGGCGGTGGGCCGCCCCGCCCGGCCCGTACACCCGCCCGCCGGCCGCCCGCAGCGCGTCCATGATCCGCTGCTTCTCCTGCTCCGCCCACGTCCTCGCCGTCTCCGCCACCGTCGCCCCGACCAGCCAGCCGGGGTCGAGTTCCAGTTCCTCCCCCTCGCTCACGATCACCGCCCGCTCGATCACGTTCCGCAGCTCGCGGACGTTCCCCGGCCAGTCGTGCGCCGCCAGCACCCGCAGCGTGTCTGGCCGAACGTGACTCACGCTCCGGCCGTGCCGGTCCGACAGCAGCCGGACGAAATGTGTCACCAGTTCCGGGATGTCCGACCGGCGGTCGCGGAGCGGCGGGAGGGTGATCGGGAACACGTTCAGGCGGAAGAACAGGTCGGCCCGGAACCGCCCGGCCTTCACCTCGGCGACCAGATCGCGGTTGGTGGCGGCGATCACCCGCACGTCGGTCGGCACCGCTTCCCCGCCCACCCGCTCGATCACCCGCTCTTGCAGCGCCCGCAACAGGATCGCCTGCGCGTCGTTCGGCATCTCGCCGATCTCGTCCAGGAACAGGGTGCCGCCGTCCGCCTGCTCGAACCGCCCGACCCGCCGCTTGCCGGCCCCGGTGAACGCCCCGGCCTCGTGCCCGAACAGCTCGCTGGTGATGAGGCCGGGGGCGAGGGCCACGCAACTGACCGGCACGAACGCCCGACCCGCCCGCCGGCTCTGGTCGTGCAGCGACCGGGCGACCAGTTCCTTGCCGGTGCCGGTCTCGCCGAGCAGCAGGACGGTGGCGTCGGTCGGGGCCACCCGCGCGACCGCCCGGCGGACGGCGGCCAGGTTCGGGGACGTGCCGACGAAGGCGGACATGGGGCGCTCTCTTCGTTGGTGTCCCGCCTTCAGGCGGTCTGCGATCGCCGTGAAGACCGGCTAAAGCCGGGACACCAACGGATGCGGCTCACCGCTCCCGCAGCCAGCCGAGCAGGAACAGGCCGGCGGCGATGGCGAAGAACCAGCCGCTGCGGTCCCGCAGGCGGGTGGTGGCGTCGTCCTCGATCAGTCGGGACGGGTACGGCTCGATCTTGGTGCGGAAGAACTCGCCCAGCTCCACCGCCCCGGTGCGGGCCGGCAGGTACTGCCCGCGGCCCTCGGTGGCGATCTGCCGGGCGATGTCCTCCCGCAGCCCGGTCATCACCAGGTCGTCGCCGCGGGGCTTGATGACCAGCGGGAACTCCTCGTCCGGATTCGGGTTGCCGATGCCGA
This sequence comes from Fimbriiglobus sp., assembly GCA_022841795.1. Lineage (GTDB taxonomy): Bacteria > Planctomycetota > Planctomycetia > Gemmatales > Gemmataceae > JALHQU01. Next base: position 11,196 of record JALHQU010000129.1, on the reverse strand, counting down.
CGACGTGAACCGGGATGCCCGCCGCCCGCGCCGCCGTCACCCCGGCCGCCCACTCGCGGTCCGCTTCCGGGTCGTCGGCGTCGGTCAGCAGGATGATGTCCTGCGAGCCGGTGAACCGCGAGTCGTGCGCCTCCACCGCTAGCGTCAGCGCCGCCCCGATGCGGGTGCCGGACCGGGCCGCGTCGTCGAGCGGGCGGATGTCGTTCGGCGGCTGGGTGGCGTCCAGGTCGCCGAGTTTCGTTTCAAGGTGGTTGGAATCCGTCGTCAGCGGCACCCACAGCTTCGGGCGGGCGGCGAACACCACGATGGCGATGCGGTGCCCGCCGCGGGTGCGGGCGGTGGCGATCAGGTCCCGCACCCCGTTCACCGCCGCCTGCCAGCGGGCGTCGGTGGTCCGCAGGTCGGTCGCCCACATGCTGCGGCTGAAGTCGAGCACGACCACCACGTCCCGGCCGACGGCCACCCCGTCCGACGTGGTCTTCCCCCACCGCGGGCCGGCCACCGCCAGCACGAGGGCGGTCCACCCCAGCCCGAGCAGGAACCGCGACAGCCGCTCCTTCCCGAACCGCACCGTCAGCAGTCCGGCGACGGCGGCGGGGCGGCCGAACTCGGCCACCTGCTTCCGCTTCCGCCGGGCGGCGATGTACCCGAGGACCGCCAGTCCGATCGGCAGCAGCGACAGCCACAGGAACCCCGGCCGGGCGAACCGCACGGCCACCAGGAACTGCTTCACGTCCGCCCACGCGGCGGCGAGACCGGACTGAAGTTGGGGGAGGTCCATGTGTACTCAACTCTTCGCCGCGACCTCCGGGAGCGGAGTCAGCTTTGCCGCTCCCGGAGGTCGCGGCGAAGATCAGTCACCCGTTTTGCCCGCGGCGACCGGCTCGGCCGCGGCCTGCTTCTTCTTCCGCCGGCTCAGCAGGTACTGGATGCCCATCGGGGTGAGCGACAGGGCGACGATGACCAGCGCCAGGATGTCGATCTTCTTCCGCAGCTCGAAGTCCGGGCCGAACACCCGCTTCAGCGCCGGCTCCAGGAAATCGACGGCGTAGTACCCGAACAGCAGCATGCTGCTGATCCACAGGATGCCGCCGGTGACGCTGTACGTCAGGAACCAGCGGTAGTTCATCTTCGCCGCCCCCGCCACGATGGGCACGAACGTGCGGGCGAACGGCATGAACCGGGCCATCACCACCGCCTTGCCGCCGTGTGTCTCGAAGAACGCTTGCGCCTTCAGCAGGTACTCCCGCTTGAACCACCGCGACTTCGGCCGGTTGAACAGGGCCGGGCCGGCCTTCGACCCGAACAGGTAGCCGGTGTTGTCCCCGGCGATGGCGGCGACGATGAGCACGGCCATGAGCGTCCAGATGTTCCAACTGCTCGGCGTGCCGCTGGCCGCCGCCCCGTCCTCCAGCATGCGGGCGACGATGCCGACCGTCACCAGCAGCGAGTCGCCGGGCAGGAAGAAGCCGACGAACAGCCCTGTCTCGGCGAAGATGATGAACGCCAGCGCCGCCACCGCCGGCCAGAACACGCCCGGCTTGTCCAGCACGTTCTGCCACTGCTGCGGGTCGCGGAGGTTGACCACGATCGTCTTGATGACCTCCCACACCTGCTGAAAGAACTCGCTCATCGCTGGCCCGGTGGGTGAGTGCGGAATTCGCAAGTGTAGGTTACGGGATCACACGAAGCGGTGAAAGCCCAGGGACGGCCGCCCCTGGGCTTGGCCGGGTGGTTGCCGTTCCCCGGTCCGCGCCGGACCATACCCCTACCGCCCACGCTGCCATCCAACCGGGCGTCAGGAGTACCGTCATGCGAACCGTGTTCGCGTTGTTGGCCGTCGTCGCCCTGGTGGGCGGGGCCGTCGCCGACGACAAGAAGGCCGACGTGAAAGTGCCGGCCGGGTTCACCGCCGGGGCCACCGTCGAGGGGCTGACCGAGTACAGGCTGAAGAACGGGCTGCGGGTGCTGCTGCTGCCCGACCCGAGCCAGCCGAAGGTGACGGTGAACTGCACCATCTTCGTCGGCAGCCGGCACGAGGGGTACGGCGAGACGGGCATGGCCCACCTGCTCGAACACATGGTGTTCAAGGGGTGCCCGAAGTACCCGGACGTGCCGAAAGCCCTGCGGGACCACGGGGCGAACTTCAACGGCACCACCTCGTGGGACCGCACCAACTACTACGAGACGATGCCGGCGAACGACGACAACCTGGAGTTCGGCATTGAACTGGAGGCCGACCGGCTGGTGAACAGCTTCATCGCCCGCGAGGAGCTGCTGAAGGAGTTCACCGTGGTGCGGAACGAGTTCGAGTCCGGGGAGAACAACCCGGAGAGCATCCTGTTCCAGCGGATGATGGCCGCCGCGTTCGAGTGGCACAACTACGGCAAAAGCCCGATCGGCAACCGCACGGACATCGAGCGGGTGCCGGTGGACAGCCTCCGCGCCTTCTACAAGAAGTACTACCGGCCGGACAACGCCATGCTCATCGTGGCCGGGGCGTTCGACCCGGCCAAGGCGCTCGCCCTGATCGACAAGCACTTCGCCCCGCTGCGGAACCCGGCCGACCCGGTGCCGGTCACATACACCGAAGAGCCGGCCCAGGACGGCGAGCGGCTGGTGACGCTGCGGCGGGTGGGCAAAGTGGGCGCGACCGGGGCGGTGTACCACATCCCGGCGGCGGCGCACCCGGACTTCGCCGCGGTCGAAATCCTGGGCGCGTGCCTGACCGAGGAGCCGACCGGCCGGCTGTACAAGGCGGTGGTGGAGGCCAAGCTGGCGAGCAAGGTGATGGGCATCGCCTTCCCGGCGCACGACCCCGGGTTCCTGGTGACGCTCGCCCAGACCGAGCCGGCGAACACCGAGAAGGCCCGCGCCGCGCTGGTCGAGACGCTGGAGAACCTGACCAAAACGCCGATCACCGCCGACGAGGTGGAGCGGGCGAAGCGGACACTGCTCAAGGACCGCGAGCAGACGCTGGCGAACAGCCAGCAGTTCGCCATCGCCCTGAGCGGGTGGGCGGCCTACGGCGACTGGCGGCTGTTCTTCCTCAGCCGCGACCGGCTGGAGAAGGTGACGGCCGACGAGGTGAACGCGGCGGCGGCCAAGTACCTGGTGCGGTCGAACCGCACGGTGGGCGTGTACATCCCGACGGACAAGGCGGAGCGGGCGGACGTGCCGGCCGCGCCGAGCGTGGCCAAGCTGATGGAGGGGTACAAGGGGAAAACGGCGATGGCCGGCGGGGAGGCGTTCGACCCCACCCCGGAGAACGTGGAGCAGCGGGTGAAGCGGGGCACCGTCGGCGAGGGGGTGCAGTACGCCGTGCTGCCGAAGAAGACCCGCGGGGAGACGGTGCAGGTGGTGCTCAACCTGCGGGTGGGGAACGAGACCAGCCTGAACGGGAAGAACGCGGCGTTCGACTTCCTCGGCCCGCTCATGCTGCGGGGCACCAAGACCAAGACCCGCCAGCAGATCAAGGACGAGTTCGACAAGTTGAAGGCGACGGTGGACGTGAAGACGGACGGCGACCGGGCGATCGGGGTGATCGCGGTGAGCGTGCAGACCAAGCGGGAGAACCTGCCGGCGGTGCTGACGCTGCTCGGCGAGGTACTCCGCGAACCCGTCTTCCCGGAGGTTGAGTTCGACCTGCTCAAGCGGGAGGCGATCGACGAGTTGGAGAAGGGGAAGACCGAGCCGACCCTGCTGGCGAGTAACGCCATGCAGCGGAAGCTGGGCGGGTACCCGAAGGGGGACGTGCGGTACGTGCCGACGCTGGACGAGGCGACCGAGCGGCTGAAGGCCTGCACCGTCGAGGACGTGCGGAAGCTGTACGCCGAGCAGGTGGGCAGCGGGGCCGGCGAACTGGCGATCGTCGGCGACTTCGACGCCACCGCGGCGGTGGCCCAACTGGACGGCGTCTTGAAGGGGTGGAAGGCGGCCACGGCGTACACCCGCATCGAGCGGAAGGCGATGCCGACGGCCGGCGGGGTGGAGAAGATCAACACCCCGGACAAGGCGAACGCCCTGTGGGTGGCCGGGCTGGCGATGGAACTGTCCGACGCCGACCCGGAGTACGCCCCGCTGGCGGTGGGCAACTACCTGCTCGGGGTGGCCCCGCTGTCCAGCCGCATCAGCAACCGGGTGCGGGGGAAGGACGGGCTGAGCTACGGGGCCGGGTCGCAGGTGGCGGCGTCGCCCCTGGACAAGCAGGGGTTGTTCATGATCTTCGCCATCACCAACCCGAAGAACATCGACAAGGTGGACGCGGCCATCGGCGAGGAGGTGACCAAGTTCCTCAAAGAGGGGGTGAGCGCGAGCGAGCTGGAGGAGGCGAAGAAGGCGTGGATCGCCGCCCAGAAGCAGCGGCGGGCGGACGACGAGACGCTGGCCGGCCAACTGGCCGGGGCGCTGCACGCCAAGCGGACCATGCAGTACTACGCCGACCTGGAGAGCCGGGTGGAGAAGACCCAGCCGGGCGACGTGAAGAAGGCGTTCGACAAGCTGGTGGACCAGAAGAAGCTGGCGATCATCCAGGCCGGCGACTTCAGCAAGAAGGACGAGAAGAAGTGACCCGTCTTTGAGTGGTAGGCACACTCCGTGTGCCGTTCTGGGTGAACCGGCGGCGTGAGCCGCCCGGTGGTGAACCGCGGGCGTCAGCCCGTGGGTTCCGAATACACCCGGCGGGCTGACGCCCGCGGTTCACCAAACCGGCGGCCCACGGCGTGGGCCGCCTACTTTCCCCGAGGCCCCCTCCCGTGATCGACCGCCGCACCTTCCTGGCCGGCTCCGCCGCCGTCGCCGCGTCTGCTCTTGCTCGGGCTGACGACAAAGACCCGTTCGGCGGGTTCACCGTCGGCATGCAGACGTACACGTTCCGCAAGTTCACCCTGGAGCGCGCCCTGAAGGCGATGCAGGACCTGGGGGTGAAGCACGGCGAGTTCTACCGCGGGCACATCCCCACCGACACCGCCGGGGAGAAGATGACGGCGGTGAAGAAGCTGCTCAGCGACTACGGCGTCACCCCGGTGGCGTTCGGGGTGGAACAGTTCACCAAGGAGCACGACCACAACAAGAAGCTGTTCGAGTTCGCCGCCGCGTTGGGGGTGAAGCACCTGTCCGCCGACCCGAACCCCGGCAGCTTCGACAGCCTGGACAAGTTGTGCGAGGAGTACAAGATCAGCATCGCCATCCACCCGCACGGGCCGGTGGGCAAGGAGATGCACCGCTGGAAGTCGGCCGAGTACATCCTGGGCGTGGTGAAGGACCACCACGAACTGATCGGCACCTGCCTGGACACCGGGCACATCATCCGCTCGGCCCAACTGGGCGTGACCCTGGACCCGGCGAAGGAGGTGACGACGATGGGCGGCCGCAACTTCGGCATGCACCTGAAGGACCACGACAACAAGCGGAAGACGGACGTGGTGTTCGGCGACAAGACCGGGGTGCTGGACGTGCCGGCGGTGCTGAAGGCGCTGAAAGCGGTGAAGTTCAAGGGGTACATCGCCATCGAGTACGAGGCGAACGAGAACGACCCGACGGCGGACGTGAAGGCGTGCCTGGCGTACTTCAAGGAGGCGGTGAAGAAGGCGGGGTGAGGCCGGGTGGTGTCTGTGTTAGCCCGACGCGCGAGCGAGGGTCAGGTGGCTCGCCCCTCGCTCGCGCGTCGGGCTAACAAACCCGGTAAAGCAAAATCCGTGTCGTATCATGTCAGTGGTGACCGTTGCCCCTTCCGAGCCAGTCGGATGATCACGCCCGAACAGATCGCGGAGGTGCGGGCGGCCCGGTACAACGCCACCGTCACGCACCTGCACAAGCGGCACGACGACCTGATGGTGCTGCGGGTGAAGCCGGACTTCCCCCGCCAGAACTACCTGGCCGGGCAGTACTGCACCCTCGGGCTGGCGTACTTCGAGCCGCGGGTGGGGGGGTGTCAGGCCGAGTCGCTCAAGCCGGACGAGTTGCCGAAGTTGGTCCGCCGGTCGTACTCGATCAGCAGCAGCATCCTGCAAGACGGCACCGACGAGGTGCGGTGCCCGGCCGACGACGACTGGCTGGAGTTCTACATCGTGCTGGTGCGGGACAACCCGGACGGGCGGGTGCCGGCCCTCACCCCGCGGCTGTTCGGCCTGAAAGAGGGCGACCGCCTGCAAGTCGGTGAGAAGATCGTCGGCCACTTCACCCTGGAGCCGGTGACGCGGAAGATCGACACGATTCTGCTGCTCAGCACCGGCACCGGCGAGGCCCCGCACAACAGCATGGCCGCCGACCTGCTCCGCACCGGGCACACCGGGCCGATCGTGAACGCCTGCTGCGTGCGGTTCGCCCGCGACCTGGGCTACATGGACACCCACCGCCGGCTGGAAAAACTGTTCCCGAACTACAAGTACCTGCCGCTCACCACCCGCGAGAACCTGGCCGGCGGGAGCAAGAAGTACATCCAGGACCTGATCGCCAGCGGGGAACTGGAGCAGTTCCTCGGGGCGAAGCTGGACCCGTCGGCGTGCCACGTGTTCCTGTGCGGCAACCCGAAGATGATCGGTATCCCGTACAAAGAGAAGGAGTCGGGCACCTGGAAGCACCCCGAACCGCTCGGGGTGATCGAGGTGCTGGAGCGGCGGGGGTTCACCGCCGACAACCCGACCACCCGCGTCCACGGGAACGTCCACTTCGAGAAGTACTGGTAACCCATAAGGCCCACTCATGGCGGACACAGGTCAGGTCATCGCCGGGTACAAGCTCCGCGGGCTGCTGCACACCGGCCGCGAGTCGCAGGTGTGGGAGGTGGTGGAGCTGGCCAGCAACCGCCACCTGGCGATGAAGCTGCTGCTGCCCGAGTTCGCCCAGAGCAAGGCCGAGCGGGCGAAGCTGTTCAACGACGCGGACATCGGCAAGCAGCTGCGGCACGAGAACGTGGTGTACGTGCAGAAGGTGAACCGTAGCCCGACCCAGCCGAACTTCATCATGGAGTACTTCCAGGCCGGCAGCCTGCGGCGGCGGCTGCAGTCCCGCGACCCGCGGGACAAGGAGTACCTGAAAACGAACGCCAAGAAGATCTTCAAGCAGACGGCTACCGGGCTGGCGTACATGAACGCCAGCGGGTTCGTCCACCTGGACGTGAAGCCGGACAACATCGTGGCGAACGCCAGCGGGCAGACCAAGATCATCGACTTCGCCATCAGCAAGCCGATCAAGAAGGGGTTCCTGGCCAAGCTGTTCCGCAAGAAGGGGCTGCCGGAGGGCACCCCGACGTACATGTCGCCGGAGCAGATCCGCACCGAGCTGGTGGACGGGCGGAGCGACGTGTACAGCCTGGGCGTCACCTGGTACGAAGTGGTCACCGGCCGCCCGCCGTTCCGCGGGAACAGCGTGGCCGACCTGTACCGCAAGCACTTCGGCGAGAAGCCGGCCCTGCCGTCCAACCACAACCCGGACGTGACCGACGAGTTCGGCACCCTGGTGCTGAAGATGCTGGCGAAGAAGCGGGAGGACAGGTTCAAGTCGTTCCACGAGGTGCTCATCGAGCTGCGGAAGGTGAAGATCTTCAAATCCCTCAAGGACGACGACGAGGAGCAGGTGATGGGCATGGGCATGATGGGTTGAACCAAATTCGAGAGCCGCGACCGCCAGGGAGCGGGGTGGTTGAAAACCCCCGCTCCCTGGCGGTCGCGGCTCATCCCGACACCGACGGAACTATGATCCCGACCCCGCTGCCGTTCGAGACCGACCTGCACGAGATGGAGCACTCGCTCGCCCGCCTGGAGGCCGCGCACGGCGACGCGGACGAGCTGAAGCGGGTGCGGTACGAGCTGAACGCGCTCAAGAAGGCCACCTACGCCCGGCTGTCCCCGTGGGACACGGTGCTGGTCGCCCGCCACCCGAACCGCCCGCAGACGTGTGACTACATCGACACCCTGTTCGACGAGTTCGTCGAGCTGCACGGCGACCGGGCGTTCGGCGACGACCGGGCCATCCGCACCGGGTTCGCCCGGCTGGACGGCATCAAGGTGATGCTGGTCGGCCACCAGAAGGGGAAGACGCTGGCCGAGCGGCAGCAGTGCTTCTACGGGTGCGCCCACCCGGAGGGGTACCGCAAGGCGCTGTCCAAGATGAAGCTGGCGGCCAAGTTCCGGGTGCCGGTGGTGTGCCTGATCGACACCCCCGGCGCGTACCCCGGCATCGGCGCCGAGGAGCGGGGGCAGAGCCAGCTCATCGCCACCAGCATCCTGGAGATGAGCCAACTGCCCACCCCAGTGGTGTGCGTGGTGATCGGCGAGGGCGGGTCGGGCGGGGCGCTGGGCATCGGGGTGGGCGATCGGGTGAGCATGTTGCAGCACGCGTACTACTCGGTCATCAGCCCGGAGGGGTGCGCCGGCATCCTGTGGAAGGTGGCGGACGACAAGACCAAGCCGCGGGCGGCGGAGGCGCTCAAGCTGACCGCCGACCACCTGCTGCGGCACGGGGTGATCGACGACATCATCCCCGAGCCGCTCGGCGGGGCGCACCGCCAGCCGAAGGAGATGGCGAACACCCTGCGGGCGCACCTGGTGCGGCAGCTGCGGGAGTTGGCCGACGTACCCGTGCCGGACCTGTTGCAGAGGCGGTACGAGAAGTTCCGCAAGATGGGGCCGTACCTGGAGCAGTGACTGGCGCGTGTCGAAAACACCCCCAAGGATCACGACACGGCGAACCCGCCCGCAATTTCCTTGCGACCCGGATGGCTCCGGGTAGAAAATACCGGCCAACGTGACACCGCTCCCCACGCCCGAGGTCGGTCATGCCCATCGCCGTTCGGTGCCCGAGTTGCTCCGCCTCGTTCAACGTGAAGGACGAGTACGCCGGCAAGCGGACCAAGTGCCCGAAGTGCGGCGGGCCGCTGGCCATCCCCACCAAAGATATCGCGGACACGGTGCGGATGCCGTACCCGCCGGCCGCCCCGAAACCAGCCAAACCGACAACTCTGCCGCCGGCGGACGACGAGCCGGAGGAGAAGCCTCAGAAGAAGCGGGTGGCGGACGACGAAGACGCTCCGCGGTCCAAGAAGCGGCCCCGAGATGAGGACGAGGACGACGACCGCCGGTCCCGCCGAGGCGGTGGGGGGAAGGCGAAGAAGAGTTCCCTGCCGCTGATCCTCGGCATCCTCGCCGGGGCGCTGCTGCTGTGCGGCGGCGGCGTAGCCGGGGTGTACTTCGGCTACCTCAAACCGGCGGCCGAGCGGGAGCGGTCGGAGCGGGCGATGCTCGACCGCAAGGAGGCGGAACTCTTGGAAGCGATGAAAAAGCGGTCCGAGGAGCCGCCCCAGAAAGCGGCGACCGGCGAGGTGTCGCGGCAGTCGGCGAAGCAAGTGAAGCCGGGGATGACTCAAACGCAGGTGGACGCCACGCTCGGCGGGACGGGGAAGTCGGGCAACAAGTTCATCACCGATGAGGCGATGGCGGCCATCCGCGGTGGCACCCCGCAACTGGCCGAGCGGTGGCACAAAGCCACCATGGAGGGCCGGGTGTGGGTGTGGTCGAAGGGGCAGGACAAGGTGTTGGTGGCGTACAACACCCAGCCCGGGGCCATCGGCGGGACGGTGGTCGCCGTGATCGGCCTGTTCGACGGGGCGGCCTCCGAACTCATCCCGCTCCCCGGCGACGGTTAACCGGGGTCAACCTCGGTCCGGCGGCTGTGGCAAACCGTTCTGAAACCATCTCTCGCCACTCCGGGTACGACTTACAGAGCCACCAGCCAGCCCCCCGGAGCGATCTCATGTCCAGCCGCCGCGACTTCATCAAGACGTCCGCCCTGCTCGGGTTCGGGGCGACCGTGCCGACGTTCCTGGGCCGGACGGCGTTCGCCGCCCCGCAGTCCGGCAAGCCGGGGGCGAAGGACACCATCCTGGTGGTGGTGCAACTGACCGGCGGGAACGACGGGCTGAACACCGTCGTCCCGTTCGCCGACGCCGAGTACACCAAGCTGCGGCCGACCATCGGCGTCAAGAAGGACGAGGTGAAGAAGCTGACCAACTCGCTCGGCCTGCACCCGGCGATGGGCGAGTTCGCCAAGCTGTACGAGGACAAGGCGCTGTGCGTGGTGCAGGGGGTGGGGTACCCGAACCCGGACCAGTCGCACTTCCGCAGCATGGACATCTGGCACGCCGCCAGCACCGACAAGGCGCTGACCGAGGGGTGGATCGGCAAGGCGTTCAAGCAGAAGGCGGTGCCGGGGTTCCACCTGGCCGACAGCGCGAAGGAGGTCGCCCCGCTGGCGCTGACCGGCGCCCCGGCCCGCGTGCCGAGCATCACCTCGCTCGAAGACTTCCAACTGAAGACCACCGCCGCCGATGCCGCCGACAAGGCGAAGCAGAAAAAGTTGATCGAGGAAGTGGCGAGCCGGGAGCGTGAGCGACCGGAGGATTCAAAACCTCCGGTCGCTCACGCTCCCGGCTCGCCGGATTTGTTGGACTTCGTCCGCCGCACCGCCGTCACCACCTACGCCAGCACGGACAAGCTGGCGGCGCTCGGCAAGACGTACACCCCGAAGGCGACGTACCCGAACACCCCGCTGGGCAGCCGGCTGAAGCTGGCGGCGCAGCTGATCGACGGCGGGGTCGGGGCGCGGCTGTTCTACGTGTCCCTGGACGGGTTCGACACGCACGCCGGGCAGGGCGGGGCCACCGGCGCGCACGCCACCCTGCTGCAAACCGTGTCGGATGCCGTGGCCGCGTTCTACCGGGACGTGGCGGCGCGGGGGCACGGCGAGCGGGTGTGCGTGATGACGTTCAGCGAGTTCGGCCGGCGGGCGAAGGAGAACGGCAGCCAGGGCACCGACCACGGCAGCGGGGCGCCGATGTTCCTGGTCGGCGGGCGGGTGAACGCCGGCATCGTCGGGGATCACCCCAGCCTGACCAAACTGGAAGACGGGAACCTGAAGCACGCGACCGACTTCCGCACCGTGTACGCGGCGGTGTTGAACGAGTGGCTCGGGGTGGACGCGGCGGCGGTGCTGGGCAAAGGGTTTGCCCCCGCTCGGGTGTTCAAGAAGTCGTGAGCGGGATTCTGAGTTCGCCCGCACTTCGTTTGCCCCCAGGGTGTGTCAAAAAGTGGCACTCTTGGCACCCTTGCTGAAATTCAGGGGTTTTAGCACATCTCAGAGACGGTTCCAAAAGCCGATCGCCGGTGGCGATCGGCGGGCCGCCACAGATGGGGGGCCCCA
>JALHQU010000128.1 GCA_022841795.1 Fimbriiglobus sp. | reverse complement strand
GTGCGGGTGGTGGCGTGCGTCGGGCCATCGGACGGCTCCTGCCGGAGGGATTTCGGACTCACCCTCATCCTCCCGTCCAGGCGACCAAAAAGCCACCGACATTCGTGACGCCCACCCGCCGTTCGCCAGCCGCCGTGAAAAAGGTTGCGGCGGTCATCCGGTTACGCTACCTTTGTGGTGTCGGACTCCCACCCCCCTGCCCTTCTCCCGAACTGGAGCGCCTCATGCTGGCGATCCCCGGTTTCGAGTCGAAAGACACCTGCGACGGCGTCACCCGCCGCGACCTGATGCGGATCGGCGGGTCGGCCGTCCTCGGCCTCACCCTGCCGCAACTGCTCGCCGTCCAGGGGGCGCGGGCGAACGAGAAGGCGCCGGTGCCGAAGGGGTCCACCGAGTCCGGCGGGAAGGGGTTCGGCAAGGCGAAGAACGTCATCCTGATCTACCTGCAGGGCGGGCCGAGCCACCTCGACCTGTGGGACCCGAAGGAGGACGTGCCGAGTGCGAACAAGAGCGTGTTCAAGAACATCGCCACCAAGCTGCCCGGCACGCAGTTCACCGAGTTGCTGCCGAAGCTGTCCCAGGTGATCGACAAGACCACCCTGCTCCGCACCGTCAGCTACACGCCGAACGGGCTGTTCAACCACACCGCCGCCATCTACCAGATGCACACCGGGTACACCACCGACAAGGTGTCCCCGTCCGGCCAGCTCGAACCGCCGAACGCCAAGGACTTCCCGCACCTCGGGTCGAACATCATCAAGTTCAAGCCGCCCGAAGTGCCGATGCTGCCGTTCGTCATGATGCCCCGCCCGCTGCAAGAGAGCAACGTGGTGGGCAAGGGCGGAGGGGCCGGGTTCCTCGGCAAGGCCTACGACCCGTACACCCTGTACCCGGCCGGCGACGACATGGACCTGGCGAAGATGGACCGCATCAAGGTGGACGATCTGAAGCTGCGGGACGAACTCAGCACCGCCCGCATGGAGCGCCGGGCCACCCTCCGCGAGACGGTGGCGAAGGGGATGCCGGAGATCGAGCAGGCCGTCAGCAAGTACGAACTCGACTCGTACTACGGCAAGGCGCTCGGGCTGGTGGTGTCCGGCCGGGCGAAGGACGCGTTCGACCTGACCAAGGAGAAGCCGGCCCTGCGGGAGAAGTACGGGAAGAACACGTTCGGCCAGTGCTGCCTGCTCGCCCGCCGGCTGGTGGAGGCCGGCACCCGGTTCGTGGAGGTGAACTGGCCGAAGGTGGCGAACAGCGACAACCACTCGTGGGACGTCCACGTCGGGCTGAGCAAGAGGATGAAGGATCAGGCCGCCCCGATGTTCGACGGCGGGGTGTCGGCGCTCATCGAGGACCTGGCCGACCGGGGGTTATTAGACGACACCCTGGTGGTGGTGGTGGGCGAGTTCGGCCGCAGCCCGCGGCGGGGCGTCAGCACCAGCGGCAACCAGAACAGCGACGACGGCCGCGACCACTGGCCGTACTGCTACACCGGGCTGATCGCCGGCGGCGGCATCCGCAAGGGGTACGTCCACGGGAAGAGCGACAAGACGGCGTCCGCCCCGCTGGAGAACCCGGTCCACCCGACCGAACTGCTGGCGACGGTGTACCACGCGGTCGGCATCAAGCCGGACACCATCGTGTACAACCACCTGAACCAGCCGCGGGAGCTGGTGAAGGGCGAGCCGGTGACGGCCCTGTTCGGTTGATGTCTCTTCACCCCGGAGGGGTGATTGCCCGTAGCCAGGGGTGACGGAGCGCAGCGACGGAACCCCTGGAAGAAACATAGACGAGACAAGCCCCGGAGGGGCGCCTGACGTGGTGGTCAAGCGCCCCTCCGGGGCTTGTGTTATGACTGGCCCGATTCCTGGGGTTTGCTCGCTCCGCTCGCGGCACCCCAGGCTACCATCAGCCGCCGCTCCGCGGCTCAGAACGGATCAATTCACACGTCCTTCCGCGTCGGCTGCTCGGCCGTTCCGCCCGTTCCGAACCTCACCACGTACTTGAAGTTGGCGAACGCCAGGGTGTCGTTCGGCAGCAGCGCCGCCCGCCGCACCCGCTGGCCGTTCACCCGCGTGCCGTTGGTGCTGCCCAGGTCGCGGAGCAGGATCAGCCCGTCCGTCTTCACCAGCACGCAGTGCAGCTTCGAGATGCTCTTGTGGTCGATCCGCAGGTCGCTGTCCGCACCGCGGCCGACCAGGACGAGTTCCTTGTCCAGGTCCACCTCCGGCCCGCCGTCGTCGGGCACCAGTCGGGCGCGCATGGGGTGGCTCCGGGATGTGGAAACACCGGCGGGCCGCCGGTGCCACGAAAGACATCCTCATTTCGCCAGCTTGACGGCCCGCTCGGCCAGCTGCTTCGCCAGGTCGCCGCGGCCGGGGTAGCTCTGGCTCTGCAACTCTCGATAGAGGTCGTAGTACCCCCACCAACTGGCCGCGGTCGCCCACGCCGCCTTCGCCTTCTCGCGGGCAGCGGACGAGTCCCCGCCGGCGGCCCGCTTCACCTCCAACTCGGCCTTCTCCGCCCGCTCGTGGAACGACTTGGCCAGCAGGAACGTGGCCTCCGCCGCCCCCGGCGTGCCGACGATCTCCATCAGCAGCAGCCCCGCCTTCTGTTGGCCGGCCTTCCAGAACTCCTCGATCTGCCGTTCCACAGCCGGCACCTCGACGGCCTTGTATTCCGACACCCTCGCCCGGCTCAGGTTGTCGTACAGCTCGTTCGCCTTGGCCACCCACGTCGCGGTGTCGTCGCCCTTGGCAAGGGCCGCACCGGCCCGGTTCTTCACCGCCTCCGTGAACCGATCGCGGAGGTCGATCAGCTCCTTGGTGGCGTCGTTGTGCCGGCCGCGGTGGATCTTCTCCAGCGGCGGCCACACCACGCTGTCCGGCTGCGCGAGCTGCGGGTGGTACGACTGGATGAGGATCCCGCGGGCGACGTCCAGCAGCTTCTGGGACACGGCCGGGTGCTTCAGGTCGGGCAGGTTCAGGGTGAGGGTCGGCTGTGAGGTCTGCGCCCGCTGGTAGTACACGTAGATCTGCTTCACGTCCGGCGGCATCTCCAGCCCGCCCTGTTGTGCGGGCAGGAACGAGCCGAGGCCGCGGACCGGGGTGAACACGTCGGCCGGCGGGTTCCACCCGCTCACCTTGTGGCCACCCGTTGCCAACCGGGTGGCCAGTTCGGCCCAGTTCACCCGGTACGACCCGCCGACCGTGCCGGTCAGCTTGTCGTGCAGGGTGGCCGTCCGCGGGGCGACGGCGGACAGCGGCACCGACAGGTACAGCTCCGCCGCCTTCACGTCGGCGTCCGGAACATCCCACGGTGCGGTCTTGTCGTCCCTCCACTTGGCGACGAGCGTCGGGTCGGCTTTGAGTTCGGCGAGGGTGGCCGGGCGGTCGGCGGTCTTACCGGGGAACGCCTCCCCCCGCCACGGGCTGTACAGCAGCAGGTCGTCGCCGGACTTCACCCCGACCGCCCAGAACGGCCCGTCCGGCATGTTGCTCGTCTTGTTGCGGGTGTACGTCCAGTCGCGGTCGGCGGCAGCGGCGCCCACCAGGCAGGCGTCCAGCCCGAGCTGGCGGCACAGGGCGAGGAACACGAACGCCCGCTCCGTGCCGGTCCCGGACCCGCGGCGGAGGACGTAGGCGGGCGGCACCGGCGGCTGGGTGAACACCCCCTCCGGCGTCTGGAATACCGACGGGACGTTCACCACCTGCCGCCGCACCCAATCGAACGCCGCCCCCGCCCGCACCGGCACCGGGTCGGCGTCCTGCACGCCCAACCCGGCCGCCGCGTCGCGGAGGTACAGACACTCGGCGAGGTAGTGGGCGTCGAGTTGGGTGTAGTCGGACTGGGCGAGGAACTTCGCCTCCCGGTCCGTCAGCCGCAGGTCGGCCTTCAGTTTGTCGAGTTCCCCCGGCTCCGCCGCCCGCGGCCGTGTGGCCGTCGTCGTGCTGTCCGACAGTCCGGAGTTTAGGTCGGTCAGCAGTTGCCGCACCTTCTGCCAGTCCACCTCCCCGCGGAACCCGCCCACGAACTTCTGCCACGGGTCTTCCTTCGCCCGCTCTTCGCGGCCACCGCCCGACACCTCCGTGGGTCGTCCGCCGCACCCGCTCAGCGCGACCACGGACACCACCACGAGGGTGAACAGCGTGACCGAAGCGACCCAGATCGGCCCGGAGCGGTTGGCGGGAGGCATCGGGTGAAAACTCGGGGTCAGGGGGTGTCGGCCACCGCCGCCCGCACCCGCAGGCAAACGCGGACGAGGTCCGGCAGGCGGTCCAACGGGATCATGTTCGGGCCGTCGCTGGGGGCGTGGTCCGGGTCCGGGTGGGTCTCGACGAACAGCCCGTCCGCCCCGGCCGCCACCGCCGCTCTGGCGAGCACCGGCACCATCCGGCGGTCCCCGCCGGTGCGGTCGCCCAGCGCCCCCGGAGACTGTACGCTGTGGGTGGCATCAAAGATCACCGGCGGGCCGATTTCCTGCATCCACGGCACCGCCCGCAGGTCGTTCACCAGGGTGCCGTACCCGAACGTCGTCCCCCGCTCGCACAGCAGCACCCGCGGGTTGCCCGCCTCGTGCATCTTGGCCACCACGTTCTTCATGTCCCACGGGGCCATGAACTGCCCCTTCTTCACGTTCACCGCCCGGCCGGTGCGGGCGGCGGCCTCGATCAGGTCGGTCTGGCGGGCGAGGAATGCGGGGATTTGAAGCAGGTCGCACACCGCCGCCACCGGCTCGCACTGCTCGGGCAGGTGAACGTCGGTCGTCACCGGCAGGCCGGTCGCGGCCTTGATGTCGGCGAGGATCTTCAGCCCGGCGTCCAGCCCGACCCCGCGGAACGACTTCCCGGAGCTGCGGTTCGCCTTGTCGAAGGACGACTTGAACACCAGCGGCAGGGCGAACTGCTCGGCGATCTGCTTCAGCCGCTCGGCCACCATGAGGCAGTGGTCCCGCGACTCGATCACGCACGGCCCGGCGATCCACAGCAGCGGGTTGCCCCCGCCCGCCCGGTGCGGCCCGACCTCGACGACGTTCGTTCGCATCCGTGCCCTCCGACGCACTCGGGTTAGCATATCAGCCACCGAGCCGGGCGTGTCTTCGTTAGCCCGACGCGCCAGCGAGGGCGAGCCACCCGACCCTCGCTCGCGCGTCGGGCGAACAAACTCCAGCAAGCCGGGAAAAAGCAACCCCGAGTTCCGCCCCGCCGGCACCCCTCCGGCCGGCCGGTAAAAATTGCCCTCCCGTTGTAAAAGCTCCTCTGGTAGAGTCCCGCACCGTTCGGCGGACCCCCCGCCGGCGGGCCAGCGGGCAAGGAGGCTCGCGTGTCTCGACCGTGGCGGCTGCGGCACAAGCTGGCGTTCGGGCTGGCCCTGGTGGTGGTGAGCGTCGGGCTGCTGCTCGGCGGGTCGCTGCTCGGCCTGACCGCGTCGTCCGACACGATGGAGACGATCGGCCGCAAGAACGACGAGATGCAGCTGCTGGTGCTGCTCAAGGACGAGATCTGGAAGGTGATGCAGCCGCCTGTGGCAGACGGCACGGAGAACGATGGGCGGTCGCAGAGCCAGCGGGAGGTGGAGCACGTCGAGAAGCAGTTGAAGGAAGTGCGGGGGTTGCTCGATGCCTGCCGGGAGACATACCTGTTCTTGAACGGCGAGCGACTGGACCCGGACGGCGGGGAGTACGAGCGGGGCCAACTGGACGCGATCGAGAAGTGCTACGCGGACACCGAGGCGGCGTTCCGCCGGGCCACCCGCGCCGGGGTGCTGGACAGCGCCCGCCTGTCCGTGTTCCAGCACGACGACTTCCGCCGGGCGCACGCCCGCCTGCTGCAACTGTCCCGCGACCTGTACGCCGAGTTGCGGGAGGACGTGAAGCGGTCGTCCGAGACGGCCAAGGCGTACCACCAGCGGACGCGGTACATCACCGGCACCGCCACCGGGCTGGCGCTAATCATCGTCGTCACCCTGCTGTACTACTTCCGCGTGTGGGTGTTCCAGCCGATTAAGGCACTCCAGGCCGGGGTCCACCGCGTCCACATCGGCAACTTCGACCAGCCAATCCGCCTCGACTCGAAGGACGAACTGGAAGAACTCGCCAACGAGTTCAACGCCATGACCGCCCGGCTGCGGGACATCTACAAGAGCCTGGCCCAGCAGGTGAACGAGCGGACGCGGCAGCTGGTGCGGTCGGAGCGGCTGGTGAGCGTCGGGTTCCTGGCCGCCGGGGTGGCGCACGAGATCAACAACCCGCTGGCGTCCATCGCCTTCTGCTCGGAGGCGCTGGAACGGCGGTTGCACGACCTGCTCGCCCGCAACCCGGACGACGCCGAGACGATCACCAAGTACCTGAAGATGATCCAGCAGGAGGCGTTCCGCTGCAAGCTGATCACCCAGAAGCTGCTGGACTTCAGCCGCACAGGCGGGAAGCGGGAGCCGGTCGAGCTGAGCGGGCTGATCGCCGACGTGTTCGAGGTGGCCCACCACCTGCCGAACGCCCGCGGCAAGCAGCTGGTGTTCCAGCCGACGGCGCAGGCCACCGCCCTGGTGAGCGGGCCGGACATCAAGAGCGTGGTACTCAACCTGGTGGTGAACGCGCTGGACAGCATGGCCGACGGCGGCAGCCTGACCGCCGCCCTGACCGTCCGCGGGGAGGCGGCCGAGATGACGTTCGCCGACACCGGCTGCGGGATGGCCGCGGACGTGCTGGAGAACATCTTCGAGCCGTTCTTCACCCGCAACCGCACCGGCACCGGCACCGGGCTGGGGCTGAGCATCAGCCACCAGATCGTGGACCAGCACGGCGGGACGATTCACGCCGCCAGCGGCGGGCCGGGCAAGGGGAGTACGTTCGTGGTGCGAATCCCGCTGCGGGCGCCCGCCGGCCGCGAGCCGCGGGCGGTCGCACCGCACCCGGAACCGGCGCTGGCAGGGCGGGCTGCATGACAGTGGCGAAGCCGCAAGCGGCTTCACGGTTAAGCGGAGCCGCTTGCGGCTTCGCGGTTGCGACGACAGACGAATCGGGAGACCGAACTTGACGAATACGACGACGATTGCCCCCAACCGCCTCCGCATCCTGTTCGTCGACGACGAGCGGTCGTTGCAGGAGTTCATGCGGTCCGAGCTGCCGCGGCTCGGGCACGACGTGGTCGTGTGCCCGAACGGCACCACCGCGCTCCAGGCGATTGCCAGCCAGCCGTTCGACGTGGCCATTCTGGACATCCGCATGCCGGACATGACCGGCATCGACGTGCTGCAGCGGCTGAAGGCGGTGTCGCCGGACACGGACGCGGTGATGATGACCGGGTACGCCAGCGAGGAGAGCATGGTGCAGGCCATGCGGCTGGGCGCGTCGGACTACCTGAAGAAGCCGTGCAAGATGTCGGAGATCGAGGCGGTGCTGCTGCGGGCGGCGGACAAGAAGCGGCTGAAGACGAAGGCGGCGGCGCTGGAGGCGCGGGTGCAGGCGGCGGAGGGGCCGGGCGGGCTGATCGGCGGCAGCCCGGCCATGCACCCGGTCATCCAGTTCGTCGAGCGGTTCGCCCCGACCGACGCCCGCATCCTCATCACCGGCGAGACCGGCACCGGCAAGGAGGTGGTCGCCCGCGCCCTGTACCAGAACAGCCGGCGGGCGGACCAGCCGTTCATCCCGGTGAACTGCGGGGCGCTGTCCAGCACCCTGGTGGAGAGCCAACTGTTCGGCCACCGCCGCGGGGCGTTCACCGGCGCCGACCGCGACCACAAGGGGTTCTTCGAGGTGGCCAACGGCGGCACCCTGTTCCTGGACGAACTCGGCGAGCTGGACATCAACGTGCAGGCCAAGCTGCTGCGGTTCCTGGAGGCCGGGGAGATCCAACGGCTGGGCGACAACCAGCCGATTGTGGTGGACGTGCGGGTGATCTGCGCCACCAACAAGAACCTGAAGCAGATGGTGCAGGAGCGGCGGTTCCGCGAGGACCTGCTGTTCCGGCTGAACCAGTTCCCGATCCACCTGCCGCCGCTGCGGGACCGCAAGCAGGACATCCCCAGCCTCGCCATCCACCTGCTCACGCGAGCGGCCAAGCGGCCGGCCGACCAGATCGCCGACCGGCTGACGCCGGACGCCACCCACACCCTGCTCGCCTACGACTGGCCGGGGAACGTGCGGGAGCTGGCGAACGCGATGGAGTACGCCTGGATCGTGTCCGGCGGGCAGCCGATCACGTCCATGCACCTGCCGCACGACGTGCGAGCCGGGCGGACGGCGGTTCCGCAAATGTACTCGCAGCCGGCACCGCCGATCGCGCTCGCCCCGGAGCCGACCTTCGCGATGCCGTCCGCCGACGGTCCGACGAAGACGCTGGCCGACATCGAGATGGAGTACATCCTCCAGACCTACGCGAAGAACAAGTTCAACAAGCAGCGGACGGCGGACGAACTCGGGATCAGCCTGAAGACGCTGTACAACAAGCTGCACAAGTACGAGGAAGAGCGGCACCTGCGGGCCGGGTTCACCAACAAGAGTCACTTCTTCAGCCCCGGCGTCGCGTTCCACTGCACCACAGGCTTGTCGTTCTTGTCCTTCGCGTTCCACACCGCCACCTCGCCCAGGAACGACCCGCCGGCCACCTGCGTCCCGTCCGGGCTGAACGCCACCGCGTATACATGATCCGTCAGCCCCGCCAGCGCCTTCGTCTGGGCCAACTTCTCCGCGTCCCACACCCGCACCGTCTTGTCCGCCGAGCAGGTGGCGAACAGCGGCTCCTTCGGGCTGAGCACGATGCGGAACACCTCGTCCCCGTGCGCCCCGGAGTTCTTCACCTGCTTGCCGTCCCCGCCCGGCTTCCACGTCCGCACCTGCCGGTCCGCCCCGACCGAGTACCCGAGCGACCCGTCCGCCTTCAGCCCGACGGCGAACACCGTGTTCTGGTGGTCCGGGAACGTCATCACCGACTCCTTCGCCTTCAGGTCCCACACCTTCGCCGTCTTGTCCCGCGACCCGCTCACCAGGTGCTTGCCGTCGGCCGAGATGGAGATGCCGAGCACCCAGTCGGCGTGGTTCTCGATCGACTGCGCGAGCTTGGCCGACCCCACCCCGCCGGCGATGTCCCACACCCGAATCGTCCGGTCACACCCGCCGGCGGCCAGCGTCTTGCCGTCCGGCGACACCGCCAGGCACAGCACCGAGTCGTCCGCGTCGAGCAGGTGCTTCACCAGCACCTTCTGGTCGTTCACCCCGTCGAGGAAGTCCACCCCGCCGTCACTCTTGGCCGGCTTCGCCGACAGGTCGTACACCCGCACGTCGCCCTCCTGCCCCGGCCGGCTGCCGGCGACCACCAGTTTGCCGTCGGGCAGGAACGCCAGCGCCATCGCCCGCTCGGCGCGGGTGTGCAACCGCTTCTGGAGTTTGCCGTCGGCCGCGTTCCACACCGTCAGCTCGTGGTGCCCGCCGACCACGAGCGACTTGCCGTCCGGGGTGAAGACAAGTGCGTTGATGACCACCGGCTTGTCGAACTTGGCCGGCGGAGTGGGCGGCTTCCACCGCACCCGCAGTTCCTTCAGCAGGTCCGCCTTCGGGTCGATGCCGGCATCCAGCTTCGCCCCCTGCTTGATCCACTCGGCCACCATCGCCGCCTTGTCCGCCGGCACCGCCTCGCCCTTGTCCCGCGGCGGCATCCGCCGCTCGTCCTTCGTCACCATCAGCCCGTGCAGGTCGCTCTCGTCCAGCTTGCCTGCCACCACCGCCTCCCCGCCGCTCCCGCCGTTCGTCATCTTCTCGAACGTGGTCATGTCGTACTTGCCGCTCCGCTTCTTGGCGTCGTGGCAGGCGAAGCAGTTCTCCTTCAGGATCGGGGCCACATCGTTGATAAAGCTGATCGGCTTCTTGTCCTGGGCCGTTGCGAGGGTGGGAATGAGGAACAACACGAACGCCAATCGCCGGGTCATCGCCGGTACTCCGCGGGAAAGTGGTGCGGGGTGGGTGCCATCAGTCTACAGGAAGATGGAACTCGGCGGGCGGCGGAAAGTGTCGCGGAATCCATCTTCGCCGCGACCTTCGGGAGCGGGTTCGTACACCCGCTCCCGAAGGTCGCGGCGAAGACTGGATCACTTCTTCGGGTTCGGAAAGTGCTCGCTCATCACCTGCTTCATGTCCCGCACCGCCCGCTCCAGGCCGACCAGCACCGCCCGGCTGACGACGGCGTGGCCGATGTTCAGCTCCTCCACGCCGGGGATGCGGACGACCGGGGGTACGTTGTGGTAGTTCAGCCCGTGCCCCATGTGGACGTGCAACCCCCGCTGCACCGCGTGGGCGGTGGCCGTCCGCAGCTTCGCCAACTCTTCCGCCACATCCGCCCCCTTCGCGTCGGCGTAGGTGCCGGTGTGGAACTCGATGGCGTCCGCCCCCACCGCCTTCGCCATGTCCACCTGCTCGATGTCGGCGTCGATGAACAGCGACACCACGATGCCCGCCGCCTTGAGCCGGCCCGTCGCCGCCCGCACCGCGTCGGCGTTCGCCGCCACGTCCAGCCCGCCCTCGGTGGTCAACTCCTGTCGCTTCTCCGGCACCAGCGTCGCCTCGTCCGGCTTCACCCGCACGGCGAACGTGACGATCTCGTCGGCCACGCTCAGTTCCAGGTTGAGCCGGGTGTTCACGGTCTGGCGGAGCAACTCCACGTCCCGGTCCTGGATGTGCCGGCGGTCCTCCCGCAGGTGAACGGTGATGCCGTCCGCCCCGCCGAGGGTGGCCAGCACCGCCGCCGCCACCGGGTCGGGTTCGTAGGTCCGCCGGGCCTGCCGGACGGTGGCCACATGGTCGATGTTCACGCCGAGGCGGATCATGGGGGCGGTCAGGTGGGGGGGGTCGGGATCGGGCGGTTGGTGCGGTCGAGGTAATCGAGGACGGCGGCGTACCGAGCGATCTCGAACGTGAAGATGCGGTACAGGGCCATGCCGACGACCAGCACCCCGAGCCGCTCGAACACCGGCGAGATCACCGTCCAGTCCAGCCAGCCCCGCCAGAACAGGTAGTTGACGACGAGGACTGCGAGCAACCCCGGCACCAGGATCGTCACCCACCGCGTCGGGCTGTACCGCGGATCGACGTACAGCCGGAACGCCAGGTACAGTTCGCGGAGGACCGGCAGGTCGTACCACCGCCGCTTCTTCTCCGGCTCGGCCCCCGGCAGATACCCGGCCTGCTGGGCGGCCTGCACGGCCAGCGACAGCGGGACCAGCGACGCCGGACCGGCCGCACGACCAGAGGCGTACCCCTCCGGCGGCGGGCCGGCGGCGGACTGGGCGGCAAGCACGGTGAGCGCCACCTCGATCCGCCGCAACCGCTCCTCGGGGGTCGGGTCGGGGGTGCCGTTCGCCTCGGCCAGTCGAATCGGGGCAGCGGTCGTCTCGGTCATCTCACCTCTCGGCCGGTGCGTCGCAGGCGGTGTCAGATTAGCACACCGGCTGCCAAACAGATAGACGGATGGGACGTTGTAGTGTGCCGACTTGGCCCGCCGTCTGCTAGCATCCAGGTGCCCGCAACCGGGAGGTCGCATCATGGAATCGCACGACGTCGTCCGGGTCGCGTCCGGATCGCTGGTCGAGGTAGAGTTGTGGCAGGCGGCGCTGACGGAAGCCGGCGTCGAATCGCGGGTGGTGGGCGACGACCTGTCCGCCGGCCTGGGTTCGGCCATGCCGGCGTCGATCGAACTATGGGTGAAGGAGGAGGACGTGGCACGGGCGGAAGCCGCGATCCTCGCGACGCCGGGCGGAACGAAAACGGGCGACGCGGCCTGACCGCGTCGCCCGTTCACAAACCACACCCGTTAGTTCAGGGAGTCCTTGAACCCCTTGACGAACGACGCCCGCACCTTGTTCGACGCCGGCTTCGGCTTGGTCACGTACTCCTGGCCGGTGGCCGGCATGACCTTCTTCTCCCCGCCCTTGGTGGCCGGGATCTTCTTCAGCTTGAACTTGGCCACCCCCGGCAGGACGAACTCGCCGCTCTTCTTCAGCTGGTCGGTGATGGTGTCTACGATCTTGTCGTACAGGGCCGCCACGTCCGACTTCTTGTGCTCGGTGCCGTCGGTCAGGTGGGCCAGGAAGGCCGACTTGGACATCTTCTTCGACTTGCCACCTTTGGCCGCCGGTTTCGCCGCTTTCGCCATGGTCGTCTCCGAGTTGAGGGGGCGGGTGGTCGGCCGGCGGGTGCTAAAATCCCTGCAATTTCAGCCCGGACGAACCACACCGCGGGAGTTTAGTGGTCAATATCCACGATTTCCAGAGAAAAACAGCGGGTGGGAGACAGAAATGCCAAGAATTTCAAGGGGATGACCACAGCGCACCCGGCAGATTCGGACCGTCCGTTTAGCGATTCGGCCGCGCCGCACGCCACCGTGGTGCGGTCGTGCCGGATGCTCCGACGGTGCCACGTCCGGCCGCACCACCGCCCGTTGCCCACCCCTGCCCCGCCCGTATCCTCTTCTCAGGTTCCGTCCCCCCGAGCGCACCGTAATGTCCGGTCCGGCTTTTTCCCCCGTCGATACCCTGTGCGTGAACGCTGTCCGCACCCTGGCGATGGACGCCGTTCAGCAAGCCAACTCCGGGCACCCGGGGGCGCCGATGGGCCTGGCCCCGGTCGGGTGCGTGCTGTTCAACCGCGTCCTGAACTACGACCCGGCCGCCCCGCTGTGGCCGAACCGCGATCGGTTCGTGCTGAGCAACGGACACGCCTCGATGCTGCTGTACAGCCTGCTGCACCTGACCGGGGTGCAAGGGGACGGCAAGCGGAAGCCGGTGACGCTGGACGAGATCAAGAAGTTCCGCCAGTTGAATAGCGTGACGCCGGGGCACCCGGAACACCACCTGACGAGCGGGGTCGAGACCACCACCGGCCCGCTCGGCCAGGGCATCGGCAACGCCGTCGGCATGGCTATCGCCCAGAAGTGGATTGCGGCGACGTACAGCAAGCCGGGGTTCGAGGACGTGTTCGCCCACCGGGTGTACGCCGTGTGCGGCGACGGCTGCCTGATGGAGGGGGTGGCGTCCGAGGCGTGCAGCCTGGCCGGGCATCTGAAGCTCGACAACCTGACCCTGATCTACGACGACAACAGCATCACCATTGACGGCCGCACCAGCCTGGCGTTCACCGAGGACGTGCCCGCCCGGTTCGCCGCCTACGGGTGGAACGTGCTGAAGGTGGCGGACGGGAACGACCTGCCGGCCATCGCCGCCGCCATCGAGAATGCGAAGGCGACCACCGGCAGGCCGACCATCATCTGCCTGAAGACGCTCATCGGGTACGGCGCCCCGCACAAGCAGGACACCGACCACGCACACGGCGAGCCGCTCGGCGAGGACGAGATCGCCGGGGCGAAGAAGAATTACGGCTGGACCTACGACAAATTCGTCGTCCCGCCGGAGGTGTACGAGCAGTTCAAGGCCGGCATCGGCGCCCGCGGCAAGGCCGCACACGACGCGTGGGACAAGAAGTTCGCCGAGTACGCGACGGCCCACCCGGACGCCGCCGCCCAGGTCAAACACATCTTCGACGGCACCCTGCCCGACGGGTGGGAAAAAAGTTTGCCGACGTTCCCGGCCGACGCCAAGGGGATGGCCACGCGGGACAGCAGCGGGAAGGTGCTGAACGCGGTGGCGAAGGCCATCCCGTGGGTGGTCGGCGGGTCGGCCGACCTGGCGAAGTCGAACAAGAGCCGGCTGACGTTCGACGGGGCCGGCGACTTCCAGGCCGGCAGTTACGGCGGGCGGAACGTCCACTTCGGCGTGCGGGAGCACGCGATGGGCGCGATCGTCAACGGCATGGCCCTGAGCGGCCTCCGCAGCTACGCCGCCGGGTTCCTCATCTTCTCCGACTACGGGCGGGCGGCCATCCGCCTCGGGTCGATCATCGAAGTGTCGCCGCTGTACCTGTTCACCCACGACAGCATCGGCGTGGGCGAGGACGGCCCGACGCACCAGCCGATCGAGCAGATCGCCAGCCTGCGGGCCATCCCCGGCCTGATCGTCATCCGCCCGGCGGACGCGAGCGAGGTGAGCGAGGCGTACCGCGTGGCCCTGACCGAGACCGAACACCCGGTCATCCTCGCGCTCACCCGCCAGGCGCTGCCGACGCTCGACCGCACCAAGTTCGGCCCGGCGAGCGGGCTGGCGAAGGGCGGGTATGTGCTGAAAGATTTCGGCGAGCCGGGAGCGTCAGCGACCGGAGGTCCTGATCTGATCCTCATCGGCACCGGGTCCGAGGTGCCGCTGTGCGTGGAAGCGGGCGAAAAACTGGCCGGCGAGGGGGTGAAGGTGCGGGTGGTCAGCCTGCCCTGCTGGGAACTGTTCGAGAAGCAGGACCAGGCGTACCGCGACTCGGTGCTGCCGCCGGTTGTGACGAAGCGGGTGTGTGTGGAGATGGGCAGCACGTTCGGCTGGGAGCGGTACGCCGGGGCGGGCGGCGCGATCGTCGGCATGACCACGTTCGGCGCGTCCGCCCCGCTCAAAGACCTGCTCAAGTTCTTCGGGTTCACCGCCGACGCCGTGTACCAGGCGGCGAAGAAGCAACTCGCCGGCAGCGGGGCCGGCACGCCCACCAAAGGTACGCCGAAAGACACCACCCCGCAATGACCCGCATTGTCTTGGGTGTGTAACGGACCTGACATTCCGGCTCGTGCCGACCGGCGGCGCGTGGTACTAATGGATGAATGACTTCGTCCACGAGACCCGCCATGCGCCGCTGGCTCACCACCCCGTTGCTCGCCCTGATCGCGTTCGGCGTCGGCCGCGGCGACCCGCCGGCCAAGTCGGACGAGATCACCCTTCTGGTTGCTCAACTCGGCGACCGGGACTACTCCACCCGCGAGAAGGCGACCAAGGCGCTGGCGGCGAAGGGGTGGGACGCGGTCGATCGGCTGAACACGGAACTCGCTTCGGTGTCCAACCCGGAGGCGGCCGACCGCCTGCGGCGGGTCATCGCCGGCATCACCAAACTCGACTGGCACTCCGACCCCGTTGCGGCGGTCGCCGCCGCCAAAAAGGCCGGCAAGCCGCTGCTCACGTTCTCAACCATCGGCGGGGCGGACGGGTTCTCCTGAATGGGGTCGAACCTGATGCGAACGGCCACGTTCGGCGACCGTCAGGTGATCCGCGACCTCCAGAAGCACTACGTTCTGTTGTGGCACGACCAGCACCCCGGGCTGACCGAGAAGGGCGAACAGACCCCGCCGACGGCCGAGCAGATCAAGGCGTACCCGGAAGGGGCCGGCGGCACGAACGTGCTCACCTATGTGAGCGACCCGAACGGGCGGGTGGTGTACAAGCTGACCGGCTTCTGGCGGGGCGAGCGGTACCTGAAGGAGTTGAAGTTCGCCCGCGACCTGTCCGCGGCGATGAAGGACGACGAGGCGGATGCGGCGACGAAGGTGGTGACGGAGGCGCTGACCGAGCGGCGGAAGCTGGTCGCAGCCGAACGGGCCGAACTGGCGAGCACGCACCCGGCCGAGTTCGCCAAGCCGGTCCGCGCGTCCGACGTGCGGAAGCAGGACGCCGCCCTCGGGCTGCTGGAGCAGTCGCTCGCCGACCCGGAGAACGGTAAGATCGTCGCGCTCGACACCCAACTGCGGGCGTTGCAGGGACGGGCGTTCGGCATGGTGAAGTGAGGGTGACCTGACGGCCCCGGTCGGGGCCGCCCGTGGTAAAACACGAACCGAAGGTGTGCGTGCGTCGTTCCCTGCTGCCGCTGTCGGTCGCCCTGCTCGCGGTCGGGTGCCAGCCCCCACCCGCCCCGGTCGTGGTCGTCCCGGTCGTTCCGTCGCCCTCTGCCCTCACTTTCCACACCTCCCTGGCCGACGCGAGAGCGGCCGCCGCCCGCACCGGCAAGCCGCTGTGCGTGTTCCTGGTGCTCGGCGACTGGAACCGCCACTGCTGACTGGCCGGGCACGTGATGCGGGCGGAGACGCTCGCCGACGCCGAGGTCATCGGCTTCCTGGGCGAACACTTCACGCTGGCGTGGGAGAACCTGATGCCGGAGCTGTTCGGCCGCGCCGACCCGAACGCCGCCCCGCCGCGGTACGCCCCGGAGCAGACCCGCGACCTGCCGGAAGGGGCCGGCGGCGGGAACATCCGCTGCTACTTCTGCGCCCCGGACGGGCGGATCGTCCACCAGACGCTCGGGTACTGGCGGAAGGAGAGGTTCGTGGCCGAGTGCCGGTTCGCCCTCCGCATGACTGCCGGCGACCCGGCAACTCTGGCCGGCGAACAGCAGCGGCATCAGGCAAAGCTGGCGGCCGAGTTCGCGGCGGCGAAGGAGCGGGCGGGGGCCGGCACCGACTGGCGGAACCCGGCCGTCACCACCGCCGCCCGGTG
This sequence comes from Fimbriiglobus sp., assembly GCA_022841795.1. Lineage (GTDB taxonomy): Bacteria > Planctomycetota > Planctomycetia > Gemmatales > Gemmataceae > JALHQU01. The sequence continues at coordinate 3,508 of JALHQU010000128.1, read as the reverse complement.
CGGGGTGCGGCTCCGCGGGGCGGACGAGTTGCTCGCCGACCTGCTCGCGGACGTGGGGGCGGTGATCGACCGCCGCCGCGACGAGGTGTTCACCAAAGGAGCGCTCGGTTGCGACCGCTGATCGGACCTGGTATGCTCCAATCACCTCGCTCGGGTGCCCCATGCCCATCCGGAAGAAGACGGGAATTCCCATCCCGAAGGCGGTGCCGGCGGACGCGGCGCGGGCCGCAGCCGCGCCGGTGTCGCACCCGGTGCCGTACATCAAGCAGCTGAAGAACCAGTGGTGCTGGGCGGTGTGTACCGCCATGATCGGCCGGTTCGTCCGCCCGGTCGATCCGGAGTTGAAGCAGTGTGAGCTGGCGAACACCCTGCTCGGCAAGTCCAACTGCTGCAACGCCCCGACCCCGGCCGGGTGCAACCAGCCGTGCCCGATCGGGCAGATCATCCCGGTGTACAACACCCGCAAGATCCTCGGCGTGTTCGACCCGAAGCCGCTGCCCGCGACCGGGCTGCTGAAGGAGTTGACCAACCACGGGCCGGTCGAGGTGGGGTACCTGTGGTGGGGCGGCGGCGGGCACGTGGCGGTCGTGTACGGGCTGAACGCGGCCGGCCTGTTCGCCGTCCACGACCCGTGGTTCGGCAGCGGGTTCGTCGCCCACGACTCGCTGCTCCTGGCCTACGGGCAGGGGCGGTGGGCGATCTCCTTCGGCCGCTTCCGCGCGGAGGTGTGAACGTGGCGACCACCGACCGACTGCCCGACGCCACCCTGAAGGCGATCGCCGCCCAACTGCCGGCGTTCGCCGACCGCGGGCCGGCCGGCCTGGGGGCGGCCGACGCAACGGCCGACCCGGACGAGGTGGGCGAGTCGTTCGCCGTCTGCCGGCTGGACGCGGCGGACGTGAAGAAGCCGCCGAAGGACCTGGCGAAGCTGGCCCGCCCGTCCGGGTTCTGGCACCACCAGATCCGCACCGGCGGGGCGGCCACGCACACCGCCGTGTCCACCACCCGCGGGTTCGACGACATCCACGACGTTCAGCAGATGTTCGCCACACCGATCGCCGCGAAAATCGATGCCGCCGCCACCTGGGTGGACAAGAACGTGTCCGGCCGGGCCACCGTCCGCCTGCTGGTAGCGCCGGCGTACTTCCTGCACGCACTGCTGATCGTGGCCGCCGACGGCAGCCTGTCGGCGGTGCTGGCCGACCAACCGGACGGGTTCACCCAGCTTGAGTTAGGGAAGCGGTACCCGCTCGCCGACTTCCTGAAACGGTTGGCGAAGGAGAAGCCGGCCGAGTCGCTAGGGTAACTCTCCCGAGGTCCATCATGCCCCGAACCGTTTGGGTCGCGATGCTCGCGCTCTCCGCCTCGACCACCGTCGCTGCCCCGGTGCCTAAGAACAAGACGCGGGAGCGGATCGAGAAACTGTACGGCAACATCGTCGATCCGAAGGGGGATTGCACCTTCTCCCTCGACGGGGATAAACTCGACATCACACTTCCGGCGAACGAAGTCCGCGGACTCTCCGGTACATTCGATACCGCGCCGCGGGTCGAGAGACAGGTGAGCGGCGACTTCATCCTCACCGTCCGGTTCCGGATCCCGCTAAGCGACAAAGCTGGGCTGCCGCCGGGTTTGGGCGGCGTGGACGACGCGATGCCGTTCCTTGGTGCCGGGGTGCTGTTCAAGGGCAAAGAGACGTGGTTCGCCCACGGCCTGAGCCGGTGGAACGACGGCGGTCGGTTGAGATCCGGAATGCCGACGGCCGGACCCCACTTCGTCGTCCCCAAGCACCCGGCCCGGATCGACCACTGCGGGGTGCCGGCGGTCCTGACGGACAACCCGTCGGTTTTGACCTTCAAGTACACCCGCCGCGGTAAAGACCTTAGCCTGGACTGCTATGACGGCGATCGACGGCTGGAGGGAGATATTCGCCATGTTGGAACGAACCCGGACGACGCGCTGACCGTGGCCCTGTACGCCCAGCACGGCAGCGACAAATCGCACACCGTCACTTTCGACGAGTTCTCCCTCGAACCGCTTAGAGCGGACAAATAGTGACCGGCCGGTCTAACCCAGCAGCTTCCCCGCCGCGTCGCACAACTCCTTCGCCCGCCCCTCGGTCGGCGCCTCGGCGATGATCCGCACCACCGGCTCGGTGTTGCTGGCGCGGGCGTGCAGCCACCAGTCCGGGCCGTCCAGCCGCAGCCCGTCGAGCGTGCTCTCAGCCGCGTCCGGCCACTTCGCCCGCATGGCCGCCAGCGCCGCCGGCAGCCGCTCGTTCGGCACGGTGAACTTCGTCTTGAGCATGGCGTACCGCGGCAACTCGGCCACCAGTTGCGACACCGGCTTGCGGTCCTCGGCCATCAGGCTGAGGATCAGGGCCATGCCGATGAACGGGTCGCGGACCCAGCCGATCCGCGGGTCGATCACCCCGCCGTTCCCCTCCCCGCCGATCACCGCGTTCGCCTCCCGCATCAGGCCCACCACGTTCGCCTCGCCGACCGCGCTACGGCGGAACGAACACCCCGCCGCCGTCGCCAAATCCTCGATCACCCGGCTGGTGGACATGTTCACCACCACCGGCCCGGTCGCCTGCCGCAGCCGGTACTTCACCGCCAGCGCCAGCGTCAGCTCCTCACTCACGCACGCCCCGGTCTCGTCGATCAGGGCCAGCCGGTCCGAATCCGGGTCGAGGACGAACCCGACGGCCGATTCCGTCTGCTTCACCCATGGGGCGACATCGACGAGGTGGGCGGGCGTCGGCTCGGGTTCATGCACGAACACCCCGTTCGCCTCGCAGTTGTGCTGCACCACCTCGCACCCCAGGTCGGCCAGCAGCCGCACCCCGAGCGGCCCGCCCGCCCCGCCGTTGCCGTCCAGGAACACGCGAATGCCGCGGCTGCCGATGAGCGACGCGCTCACCTGATCCAGCACCAGCCGGGCGTGGTCGTCGAGTACGTCCGGAGGGATGCGGACCGCCCCCACCCGGTCCCACCCGACGCGGCGGAACGCCCCGGTGTCGAACAGCATCCGCACCTGCTGCCCCTCGGCGGCCGGCAGCACCGCCCCGTCCCGGCCGAACATCTTCAGCCCGTTCCACGGCGACGGGTTGTGCGACGCGGTGATCTGGATGGCCCCGGCGGCGGTCAGCGTGCGGACGGCGATGCCCACCGTCGGCGTCGGGGCGATGCCGATGTCGTCGGCCGTGCAGCCGGTGCTGAACAGGCCGGCCAGCACCGCGTGCCGGAGCATCTCCCCGCTTTGCCGGCTGTCGCGGGCCACCACCACCCGCCCGCCGTTCAGGTGCGTGCCCAGCGCCGCCGCGAACCGGCACGCCGCCTCTGGTGTGAGGCTGTCGCCGATGATGCCACGGATGCCGGACACAGACACGATCAGGTCGGACATGCATACCTCTTGGCGAACGGCGCGACGTGAGTCCGCCGGTGGTTTTCGGTGAACCGGCGGCGTCAGCCGCCTGGGTGTGTTCAGAACCCGACGGGCTGACGCC
>JALHQU010000127.1:11611-20013 GCA_022841795.1 Fimbriiglobus sp. | reverse complement strand
ACAGAGGGCGGCCCCTACAGAACGGGCGGATTTGTAGGGGCCGCCCTCTGTGGCGGCCCGTGGCCCGGCTGAGCCGGACCACTTCTGGAACAGACTCTGAGATGGGAGTCGGCCTCTTTCTCCCCCTCTCCCTCCGGGGGAGGGGGCTGGGGGGAGGGGTCCAAGAACCTAACCCCCCCCGGCCCCCCTTCCCTGAAAAGGAAGGGGGGAGAAAGACTGAGACCCGCCATGAGTTCGCTGTCCGACCGCATCGCCCAGTTCCGCAAGATGACCACCGACGACCCGGAGAACGAGCTGGGGCACTTCCGGCTCGGCCAGTTGCTCCTGGACGACAACCAGCCGGCCGAGGCGGTGAAGGCGTTCGAGCGGACGCTCGAACTGTCCCCGCAGTTCTCCAAGGTGTACCAGTTGCTCGGCGACTGCTTCACCAAACTGGGCGAGCCGGCGAAGGCGGTCGAGGTGATGACGAAGGGCTGGACGGTGGCCGACGAGCGGGGGGACAAGATGCCCCGCGACGCGATGGCGATGATGCTGGGTAAGCTCGGCGCCCCGGTGCCGACGAAGTCGGCCGCGGTCGAGGACGACGGCCCGGACACCGGGTTCCGCTGTGCCCGCCCCGGCTGCCCGGAGGGCAAGCGGGCGAAGAAGCTGGACAAGCCGCCGATCGACGGGCCGGACGGCCAGCGGATCTTCGAGACCGTCTGCACCGCCTGCTGGACGAACTGGTGGAAGGACTACAGCATCAAGGTGGTGAACGAGCTGCGGCTGGATTTGAGCTCGGAGTCCGGGCAGGCCGAGTACGACCGCCACATGCGGGGGTACATGGGGTTCGAGGAGTGAGATAGTAGCAGGCACACTCCGTGTGCCGTCCGCGGACGGCACACGGAGTGTGCCTGCTACATACCAAACATGCCTACCCTGCTCGTCCAGTACGGTCGGTCGGCGTTCGTCGGCGGGTTCACCGCCGACGGCGATGCCCCGCCGCGCGGTACGGCGGTGGTGGTGCAATCCCCCCGCGGGGTCGAGATCGGCACCGTGTTGGGGCCGGTGGCCGAGCGGTTCGCCGGGCAGGTGAACGAGACGGGCGGAGCGGTGCTGCGAGCGATCACGCCGGCGGACGAAGCGGCGGTCGGCGTAGCGGCCGAACTCGCGGCGCAAATCCTCGACACCGCCGACCGCTCCGGTCGGCCGGTCACGTTCCTCGACTGCGAGGTGACGCTCGACCGCCGCGGGGCGGTGCTGCACGTCGTCCCGTGGCAGGCGTGCGACCTGGACCCGGTGCTGGCCGAACTGTCGGACACGTTCGGGCTGGCGGTGCGGCTGCTGGACGTGAGCCGCACGCCGACGCTGCAAGACCCGCCGGAGCCGAAGCTGACGTGCGACAAGCCGGACTGCGGCACCGGCGAGGGCGGGTGTTCGTCGTGCGGCACCGGCGGCGGGTGCAGCACCGGGTCGTGCAGCAAGGGTAGCGTGAAGAGTGCCGACGAACTGACCGCGTACTTCGCCGACCTGCGGCGGCAGATGGAGCGGCAACCGCTGAACTGAACCGCACGGGTGGCCGACTGTCTCCGACAGTCGGCACCGACTCCCGGAGGGAGTCGGCCACCCGGACCGACGTCCGATGTCACTTTTGGGAGAGTAATCCACTGTGTAGCTCGCGGCAAACCGGGCATCACCCTCTCGACATCTCACCTTCTCCCCCCGAAACTAGCTCTTCGCCCAACACCCCACACGGGAGGTCTCACGCTGCCATGAGACGATTCCTGCTCACCCTCGCGGTCGGCCCGGCGATTCTCGCTGCGGCTTCGGCCGCCGACCCGCCGCCGGCGGTCGTCCAGTCCCTCGCCGCCCTCAAGGCGGTCGGCGCCGAAGGCGCCGGCAACGACACCGCGTCGGCCGCGTGGAAGGCGCTGGTGAAGTCCGGCAACGCCGCCCTGCTGCCCACGCTCACCGCGTTCGACGGGGCCACCCCGACGGCCGCCAACTGGCTCCGCTCGGCCGTCAGCGCCATCGCCGAGAACGCGGAGAACGGCGGCCAGGTGTTGGACCAGGCGGCGCTCACCGCGTTCGTCGCCGACACCAAGAAGAACCCGACCGCCCGCCGCGTCGCCTACGAGCTGGTGGCGAAGGCGGACAAGGCCGCGGCCGAGAAGCTGCTTCCGAACTTCCTGAACGACCCGCAGCCGGACCTCCGCCGCGACGCGGTGGCGGCCGAGATGAAGCGGATCGCCCCCCTCGCCAACCGGGACAACCTGAAGCGGGAGTACACCAAACTGCTCGACTCGGCCCGCGACGAGGACCAGGTGAAGGAGATCACCAAGCAGTTGAAGGAGAACGGGGTCGAGATCAACCTGACCAAGCACTACGGGTATATCACCGAGTGGGTGGTGTCGCCGGCGTTCGACAACAAGGACGGGGTCGGGTTCGCCAAACCCTACGGGCCGGAGACGACGGCCGACCGCACCGGGTGGAAGTACGCCCAGAGCAACGACCCGGGCGGCATGGTGGACCTGAACAAGACGATCGCGGAGAAGAAGAACCTGGTGGCGTATGCGTCGGCCACGGTGGTGGCCGAGGCGGACGGCACCCTGGACGTGCGGGCGGCCAGCCAGAACGGGGTGAAGCTGTTCGTGAACGGCAGGGAGGTGTACGTCCGCGAGGAGTACCACAGCGGGTCGTTCATCGACCAGCACACCGCCACGGTGAAGCTGGTGAAGGGGAAGAACGAGATCCTGGTGAAGGTGTGCCAGAACGACAACCCGGCGGAGTGGGCGAAGCCGTGGGGGTTCGCCGCCCGGTTGAGTGACAGCACCGGGCAGGCCATCCGGCTGAAGCAGGTGATCGTGAAGGGCGGGAAAGAGGCGACGGTCGAGGTGGGCGAACTCGCCCCGCCCGACCCGAAGAAGCCGGACGCCGACAAGAAGGAGGGCAAGTGATGAGCAACTACAAGCGACCCCATCCCCCGGCCCCCTCCCCGAAACAGGGAGGGGGAGAAAGACCGGCCTCTGTTCCCCCTCTCCGCTTCGGGGAGGGGGTTAGGGGGTGGGGTCTGTGTGCGTTCCTCCTGCTCACCTCCGTCGCCCCCGCCGCCGACTGGCCGCAGTTCCGCGGGCCGAACGGGTCCGGGGTGAGCGACGAGAAGGGCTTGCCGGTCGGGTTCACCGACACCGAGGGCGTCCGCTGGAAGGCGAAACTGCCGGCCCGCGGGGTGTCCTCCCCGGTGGTGGTCGGGGACAAGGTGTTCGTGACGGGTAGCAGCGGGCAGCGGGACGACAGCCTGCACGTGCTGGCGTACAGCGCGAAGACCGGCGGGCAGCTGTGGCACCGCCAGTTCGCCGCCACCGGCATCACCGCCGGCCACCCGAAGACGTGCATGGCCGCCCCCACCCCGGTGGCGGATGCGAACGCCGTGTACTGCCTGTTCGCCACGGCGGACCTGGCGGCGCTCGACCACGACGGCAACCTGCTGTGGTACCGCTCGCTGAACGGCGACTACAAGACGATCTCGAACATCGTCGGCATGGCGTCGTCGCCGGTGCTGTACAAGGACAAGCTGATCGTGCCGATGGACAACAGCGGCGACTCGTTCGTCGCCGCCATCGACGTGGGCACCGGCAAGAACGTGTGGAAGGCGCCGCGGCACCGCGGGAACAACTGGGTGACGCCCACCGTCCGCGAGATCACCAGCAGCGAAGTCGAGGTGCTGTTCCAGAACCAGAAGGAGATGGTGGCGCACGACCTGGAGACGGGCAAGGCGAAGTGGACGCAGAAGTGGCCGGGGGCGGTGCCCATGACCCTGCTGGCCGACGGGCTGGTGATGGTGCCGACCGGCGGGCTGGTGGCGTACAAGCCGGCCGCCGGCGGCAAGCTGGACGAGGTGTGGAAGTCGGCCAAGCTCCGCACCGGGTACTCGTCCCCGCTGTACTACGACGGGTTCGTGTACGCCGCCAACCCCGGCAGCGGGGTGGTGGCGTGCGTGGACGCCAAGACCGGCAAGGACGTGTGGACCGAGCGGGTGAAGGGGAACAAGCAGACGTTCAGCGCGTCGCCGGTGGCCGGCGACGGGAAGGTGTACGTGCTGAGCGAGGCGGGCACCCTGACCACGTTCAAGGCCGGCGGCACGGAGGCGGAGATCCTGGCCACGTCCGAGCTGAAGGAGGAGGGGCTGGGCACGCCGGCGGTCAGCGGCGGGGCCGTGTTCATCCGCACCGACAAGCACCTGTGGTGCATCGGGGCGAAGAAGTAACGGGCGTAGGTCGTGGACTTTGTTGGGGTCCGGGCTTTAGCCGGTCTTCTGAGGTGAACCGCGGGCGTCAGCCCGTCGGGTGAAACACACCCGGGCGGCTGACGCCGCCGGTTCACCCCAGACGGCCTGAAGGCCGGACCCCAACAAAGACCGCGACCCTTTCGTAGACCCGTCCGTTACCATACAGGTACGCCGAAACCGTTCCGAGCCGGCCATGTCCCGCCAGTTCTCCCGCCGCGACGCGCTGAAGTGGGCGGCCGCACTTCCCCTGGCGTCCGCCGCGTTCGCCCAGAAGCCGCCGCCGAAGGACGAGTTCCCCATCACCGGCGTGGCCGACGACCGGCTGAAGCCGCTCGACGACCTGATCTCGACTTACATCATCCGGAACAATTTGCCCGGCGCCGCCGTCGCCCTCACCCGGCACGGCAAGCTGGTGTACGCCCGCGGGTTCGGGTTCGCCAACGTGGAGAAGAAGCTGCCGGTGCAGCCGACCGCGCTGTTCCGCGTCGCCAGCGTGACCAAGCCGCTCACCGCCGTCGCCGTGCTGCAGCTGGTGGAGAAGAAGCTGCTCAAGCTGGACGCCCCGATCCTCGACTACATCACCATCCGCCCGTTCCTGGAGCCGAAGGCGAAGGTCGATCCGCGGTGGAAGAAGGTGACGGTGCGGCACTGCCTGCAGCAGACCGGCGGGTGGGACCGCGACATCTCGCTCGACCCGTGTACCGACACCTGGGCGGTGGCGAAGGTGCTGGGCACCACCCCGCCGCTGACGCCCGAGCAGGTGACCCGGTACGCCCTCGGCCGGCCGCTCGACTTCGACCCCGGCGAGCGGTACTGCTACGCCAACCAGAGCTACCTGCTGCTCGGCCGGGCGATCGAGAAGGTGAGTTCGGCGAAGTACGAGGACCACGTCCGCAAGCGGGTGTTCGCCCCGCTGAAAATCACCGCCCCGCGGCTGGCCCGCGGCACCCCGCCCAACCGCCCGAAGACCGAGGTGAGCTACTACGACGCGAAGGGCGAGACGAGTACCAGCCTGTACCCGCCGACCGCCGGCCAGGTGGTGCCGACGCCGGACGGCGGCATGAACGTGGAGGGGTACGAGGCGCACGGCGGGTGGGTGGCGTCGGCGGTGGACCTGGTGAAGTTCGCCGCCGCGTTCGACGACCCGGCCAAGTGCCCGCTGCTGTCCGAGGAGTCAGTGAACGAGATGTGGGCGCGGCCGGACGGCACCGCCGGGTCCGCCCGCGGCCGGCCGGCCGAGACCTACTACGGGTGCGGGTGGAGCGTGCGGCCGGTCGGCAACGGCGGGAAGGTGAACGCCTGGCACTACGGGCTGATCTCGGGCACCTCGACGGTGATCGTCCGCCGGAACGACGGGTTCGCGTGGGCGCTGCTGCTGAACACCGACCGCATCAAGGGGACGAAGACGGAAGCGGCCGCCGGGGTGGCCGAGAAGATCCACGCGGCGGTGGACGCCGTGACCGAGTGGCCGGACACCGACCAGTTCGAGAAGCTGCTGAAGTGATCGGGAGTGTAGCCCGCACACTCCGTGTGCGGATTCAGGCAGACCGCACACGGAGTGTGCGGGCTACACTCCGATCATCTTCCGATCCCGCCCGGCAGTTCGCTGCCCGTCCGCGGGCCGGTGCGGAAGTCCTCGATCGGCACCGCGTACTTGTCCCGCGCCCGCCGCTTCTGCTCCTCGGTGGTGTACCGCGGGTTGTCCGGCTGGGGCTTGTCGCGGGCGTCCCGCACGCCGTTCGTGCCGCAGCAGCCCACGGCGGACCCAACGATCACCGCCGTCAGCAACACCAACGTCCGTGCCATGACCGACCCTCCGTGAGGCACAGACATTATCGCCCGGCGGTCAACCCACCCGTTCGGCGGAACTTGGCGGCAGATTCGGCAGTCTGGGGAGAAGGCGGAACAGCCGACACCGGCGGTAGAACCGGCGTCTTGGCGAGCCGGGAGCGTGAGCGACCGGAGGCTACTGGCACTCCGGTCGCTCACGCTCCCGGCTCGCCAAGACGCCCCCGACTCGCCACAGGCAGAACTTTCCCCCATGCTCCCCACCCCCATCCGCGCCGTCTACTTCGACGCCGTCGGCACGCTCATCTTCCCCAACCCGCCGGCGTCGGCGGTTTACGCTCAAGTCGCCGGCCGGCACGGGCGGACGATCGACCCCGCGGCCATCTCTCCGCTCCTGTGGCAGCAGTTCCGCATCGAGGATGATTTGGACCGACAGTTCGGATGGGTGACGAGCGAGGAGCGGGAGCGACGCCGCTGGCGGAACATCGTGTCGGCCGTGCTGCCCGGCTCGTCCGACGAGCTGTTCGACGAACTGTTCCAGCACTTCGCCCGGCCGTCGGCGTGGGTGGTGCCGGACGACGCGGCCCGCACCCTGACCGAACTCGCCGCGGCGGGGTATTGGATGGGGATGGCGTCGAACTACGACCGGCGGTTGGAGTCGGTGGTGCAGGGGAGTGCGGCCCTGGTGTCGGTGCGGGGGTGGCTGGTGATCTCGTCCGTCGTCGGGGTGCGGAAGCCGGGGGCGGGGTTCTTCGCCGCGGTCGTGGCGTCGGCGGGATGTGAGCCGAGGGAAATCCTGTTCGTCGGCGACGACGTGGAGAACGACTACGAAGGGGCGACCGCCGCCGGGCTGCACGCGGTGCTGCTCGACCCGAAGGACAAACACCCGGAGGTCGCACGCCGGGTGCGGTCGCTGGGGGAACTGCTACTCTAGCCCGATGCCGGCGAAGCTGCTGATCGTCCAGAACGAGCTGAAAGACCGCCGCGGGCACTACCTGGAGACCGCCCTGGCGGTGGCCGACGCCGCCCCCCGGCTCGGCCTCACCCCGTACATCCTGGCCCACGCCACCTGCCCGCCGGACCTGGCCCCGCCCGGCGTGCCGCTGCTGCCCGTCTGCCGGCTCGACCACCAGATGCACTACCCGCCGGTGCCGGCGCTCACACTCGGGCCGTTCACCCTCCCCCCGCCGACGGTTGATCCCATTCCGCCGAAGCCGTCGTTGGTTCACCGGGCGGTTCGTCGTCTGTTCCCCCGCCCGCCGGCTCCCCCGCCGCCGGACGACCTCGACCGGGCCGGGTGCGGTCACGAGCGGCACTTCATCGACGAGTGGCGGAAGGATCTGGCGTTCGCCCTCACGCTGCTCCGGGTGTCGGCCGCGGATCACGTCGTATTCCTCACGGCTCACGCCCGCGAACTGCACGCCGTGCGGCGGGTGGCGGATGCCCTGCCGGCCGAACTGTGCCCCACGTTCCACCTCGAATTCCGCCACGCCCTGGACTTCACCGAGCCGGACTACCGCCCTCTTAACCCGTTCACCGCCACGCACTTGGCGCTGTTCGACCGCTACCGGCCGCTCGGCCCGCACCCCCGCATCCGCCTGTACACCGACACCGCCGAGTTGAGTGCGGTGTACGCCGCCGTTTCCCAGCTTGCGCACTTCACCTTGCCGATTCCGTTCCGAAACGGCAAACTTCCCACACACCGCCGCGCGGGCGGCCCGCTGCGGGTCACGGCCGTCGGTGACCCGCGGGACGAAAAAGGGTTCCACCACCTGCCGCCGCTGATCGACGCGGTGGCCGGGGAGCCGGTGCGGTTCGTCCTCCAGGCCGGTGTGTCGGATGCGGTGAACAACCCGCGGGCGGTGGCGGCGGTGGCGGACTTGCGAACCAGGCCGCGGGCGAACGTCGAGTTGGTCGGGCTGGACGGCCCGCTGACGGCGGATGAATACTTCGCCCTGGTGGGATCGGCCGACGTGCTGGTGTTCCCGTTCGACCAAACGGCGTACCGGCGGCGGAGTTCGGGCACGCTGACGGAGGCCATCGCCGCCGGGGTGCCGACGGTGGTGCCGGCCGAGACGTGGCTGGCGAGCCAGCAGCCGGCCGGCAGCGGCGAACGGTTCACCCACCCGGACGAACTGGCCGACGCGGTGCGGCGGGTGGTCCGCGGGTACGACGGGTACGAGCGGCGGGCGGAAGCGGCGCGGGCGGACTGGCTGGCCGTCCACACGCCCGAGCGGTTCGTGCAAGCGTTGGTGGGCGATACCCCGCGCGACCCGGAGTGATACACTCGGTCGCCCTCTTCACCTCCCCCCTTGCGGGGGAGGTCGATCCGAAGAGCGTAGCGATC
>JALHQU010000127.1:0-11601 GCA_022841795.1 Fimbriiglobus sp. | reverse complement strand
GATTTAACCCCGCACAGGGTGTGTGCGGACTACACTCCCGACGGCGGGGTCACGGACGACCGACCACACCCAGGAGAGGGGCGATGGGCATGAGGCGGTGGTTCCTACACAACATGCGGAGCGCCCTCGGCACGGCCCAGACGCTGAACCGGGTGACCGACCTGTCCGGCCACCTGTCCCACCTGGACGCGGTGGCCGCGTCCTACGAGCAACAACTTCAGCACCTGAACTGGCGGATCGACCAACTGGAGCGGAAACTGGCCGCCGCCGGCCCGCCGTCCGACCCGGCCGCCGCCCCCGCCCCGCCCGGCACCACCAAGCTGCTCGTCAACGGCGACCCGCTGTTCCTGCCGGACGATCTGGTCAAGTTCGTCATCCACACCCGCGTGTCGGCGGCCGACGACCCGGTGCCGAAGCTGCTCGCCGAGACCGAGCACTACCTGTGGTGTAAGGCACGGCTCAGCCCCGGCGACCAGGCGCTGGACGTGGGGTCGAACATCGGCCTGTTCGCGGTGATGATGGGCCGGCAGGTGAAGTACGGGCAGGTGGGGGTGGTGCACGCGTTCGAGGCCAGCCCGACGGTGGCCCGCGACCTCGGCCGGGTGATCCACGCCAACGGGCTGGGGGCGAACGTGTGCGTCCACCACGCGGCGGTGGCGGACCAGCCCGGCACCCTCAGCTTCATCGACATCGACACCGGGAACGTGAACCGCGAGGCCAGCCACCTGGTCGGGGTGGGGCCGGACGCGGCGGTAGCCGACACCCCCGGAATGGTGAACGTGCCGGCGGTGTCGCTCGACTCGTTCGTGGCGTCGCAGGGCGGGCCGGTGGTGCCGCGGCTGATCAAGATCGACGTGGAGGGGGCCGAGTTCCTGGTGCTGGACGGGGCGAAGAAGCTGATCGGCGACCTGCACCCGTGCCTGTGCGTCGAGATCCACCCGGACAAGAACGGGGTGTTCGACCACGCCCGGCTGCGGGCGTACCTGGACGGGTTCGGGTACACGCACACGCACCGGGACAAGACGTACTACTGCGAGTGACCCCGCCGGGGCCTGGCCCTGGGAGGGGCACACGATGCGCGTTCTGATCGCCGGGTTCGACCTGTTCCACTCCGTCGGGGGCGGGCAGACGTTCTACCGCGGGGCCATCGAGACGAACCCGGGCGTCGAGTTCTACTACCTGCGGGACCGCGAGCCGGAGCAGGCCAAACGGCCGGCCAACGCCCACGCCATCGCGTACCGGACGGTGTACACCCCGGCGTCCCTCGGCGGGTACGCCGAGCCGGACGCCCCGAGCTGGCAGGTGCACGACTTCCTGACCGCGAACAACATCGCGCGGGCGGCGGCGGGGATGAGCTTCGACGTGGTGGACAGCCCGGACTACGAGCGGTTCGGGCACCTGTTCACGGGGGCGTTCGCCCGGCACGGCGGGTCGGTGGGCAAGGTGGTGATGTCCATGCACGGGGCCATCTCGACGACGGTGGCGCTCAACTGGGGCGGCAGCGGCGTGCCGATGGCCCACCTCGTCCATTTGGAGAAGTTGCAGTATGCGGCGGCGGACGGCCGGTACTTCATCAGCCCGTGGTACCGGGACGAGTGGAAGGGGTACTCGCCGCTGCCGGCGCACGACCTGGACCCGATGTGGGTGTTCCGCCCGCCGCCCCGCCCGGCGTACCGCCCGCAGCCCGGCCCGCCGGCCCTGGTGTTCGTCGGCCGCACCGAGAAGCGGAAGGGGCCGCACCTGTTCGTGCAGCTGGCGTGGTGGCTGCCGGCGGACAGCTTCCGCGAGGCGGTGATCGTCGGCCCGGCCGCGTCCGACCCGAGCGGCAAGCCGTCCGACGCCTTCCTGACGGAGATGGCCGCCGCCCGGCTGATCGGCGACCGGGTGCGGATCGAACCGACCAAGACGCACGCCGAGCTGGCCGCCCTGTACGCGGCGAACACCGTCACCCTCACCCCGTCGCAGTACGACACCCTGAACCTGGTGGCGCTGGAGTCGCTGTTCGCCGGCTGTCCGACGGTCATCGGCAGCGGGGCCGGGGCGTGCCAGTACCTGCGGGAGCGGTTCCCCGGCCTGCCGTTCCTCGAATTCGACGTGCAACGCTTCTACGCCCAGATGCCGGCGGTGGAGGACCTGCTGCGGGGGTACGACCGGCACCGGGACGCGCTGGCCGCCGCCCTGGACCGGGCGGACCTGACCCCGCGGACCCCGCCGCTGGCGGACATCTACCGGACGGCGGCGGCGTCCGACCCGGCCGCCCGCGCGGAGGCCGAGCGGTACGACCGCTCGCTCGGCGGGTACCTGCAACCGGCGTGACGGGCCATTGTTAGCCCGACGCGCGAGCGAGGGGTGCGTGGTTCCCCTCGCGCGCGTCGGGCTAACAGAACCAGCGGCAGACCGACATGAGCGTGAGGCTAGACCTGATGAGCGATTCGGCGGCGAACACCGGCACCCCGTTCGGGTGGCTGCGGAAGGCGGCCGGCCGGGTGTCGTGGGCCGCCCGCAAGTTCGGCTACTACTGCCTGCCGCCGGCGGTGTACGACTCCGTCCGCTTCCCCGGCCGCATGATCCTGCCGCGGATGTTCCAGCCGACCGAGCGGGGGCGGCTGCGGACGGCCCTCCGCCAGCGGTTCGGCACGCCCCTGCCCCCGTCGCCCCCGCCGCTGCCGGCGTTCACCGCCCCGCCGCCCCCGCCTGCCCCGGTACCCGAGGGCGGGGGGCACCATCCCTCACCCCCCCCACCGCCGCAGATCGACCCGGAAGCGGCGAACGCCTACTACCTGTACCAGAGCTACCACGCCCTGCCCGAGCGGCACGAGGCGGACATCGAATCCAAACTCGCACGGCTGCGGGAGGTGATGGGCGGGGTGCGGTACGACCGGGTGCGGCTGTACCGCGAGGTGGCCCGGCTGGAACGGATGATCGGCCGGGACACGAAGGCCGCCCTGTACCTGTTGCGGTGCATGAGGCTGACCGGCGGGGACCGCTGGGGCGACCTGCCGTGGGTGCGGGCGACCCTGGAGGCGAACCGCTTCCCGGCCGAGGCGGAGGCGGCGTGGGCCATGTACGGGCCGGCGGCCGACCGTGACGCCGAGTGCGGTCGGATTCTGCGAGCCGCCCGCGACCGCTGGCTCCAACCGCCCGCCCTGGCGGACGAGTACGCCATCTGGGACGACCGCCGCGGCGACGCCCGCCCCCGCGTGTCCGTCCTCATGACCCTGTACAACGGGGCGAACAAGCTGGCCCACTTCCTGTCCGCGCTCCAACTCCAGACGCTCAACCGCCGGGGCGAGATGGAACTGGTGATCGTGGACAGCAACTCGCCGATGGACGAGTACGCGGCGTTCCAACAGGCGGCCCTGACGTTCCCCATCCCGACGCTGTTCGCCCGCACCAAGAACCGGGAGACGATCCAGACGGCGTGGAACCGGGCCATCCCGCTCGCCCGCGCGCCGTACATCTCGCTCCTCGGGGTGGACGAGGCGATCGTGCCCGGCGCGCTGGAGCGGTTGGCCGGGGTGCTGGACGCCGAGCCGCACACCGACTGGGCGCAGGGCAGCATCCTGACCACCGAGGCGGACAAGTTCGGCAACCAGGCGTCGGACATCATGACCTACGACAAGACCGGGTACGCGAACGACCTGGTGTACCTGGAGACGTGCTACCTCGGGCCGGTCGGCGCCATGCACCGCAAGGCCATGCACGACCGCGTCGGGTACTTCGACAACACCTTCCGCGGGGCCGGCGACACCGAGTACAAGAACCGGGTGCTGCCCGGCCTGACGGTGACCACCGTGCCCGACCTGCTCGGCCTGTACGTCAACTTCCCGGAGGAGCGGACCACCCAATCCCCGACGGCCGAGTTGGAGGACGGGCGGGCGTGGTACCTGCACCGCACCCCGGCCGGGGTGCGGTACGCGTTCGACGGCCGGCCGGTCGAGGACCTGGAGCGGCAACTGGTCCGCTGCCTGTGGTACCGCAAGTCGTACCTGCAGAAGATGAGCACCGACTTCGCCCTGGCCGAGGCGGTGGCGGCGGTGCTGCGGGAGCGGGCGCCGGACTCGCCGGTGCTGGCCGCGTTCGGCCCCGGCATCGCGGCGGTGGCGGCGGCGTACCGCGGGCTGGACGAGTTCCCCGGCGTGCGGCCGGACGTGTGGACGGCCCACGCCCGCGGGCAGAAGGACGCGGTGCTGGCCGCGCTGGCGGACCACAAGCGGCTCGGCCGGCTGCCGGCCGAGATCGACTACTGCTACGTGAACGACAACATCAACGAGCAGCACCACTGGCTGTGGTGACGGTGTTCGTAGTAGACCTTCCAGGCGGATGTGGTGGATTCGGCGAGTGTTCACCCCTCCCCGGCGGGGAGGGGTCGGTGGCCGAGCGGAGCGAGGACGGCGGGGGTGGGGTAGTGTGGGGCAAGATTCCATCTTGCCAGCCGAGGCAAGTTGGAAACTTGCCCCACCCCCGGCTCGTGCTCCGCACTCGCCGACCCCTCCCCGGCGGGGAGGGGTGAGGGCGATCCGACCCACCCGACACGAACCCGACCCCGGAACGGAGGATTCGCCGTGACCCTCAAATCCTGGATGCTGCGGTCCCTCCGCCGGGCGGTGGGCACCCAACAGATCCTGAACGCGCTGCACCCGAACGGGGCGAACGGCACGGCTCACCTCTTGCAGCCGCCGGTCGATCCGCGGGTCCACGAGTTGGAAGCCGAGGTGCGGGCGCTCCAGACACGGCTGGAGGAGTTGCCCGCGGCCGAGCAGCGCGCGGCGGAGGCCGAGCAGCGGGCGAACGAGTTGGAGCGGCAGGCGACCGAACTGGGGCACTGGGTGCGGGGGCTGCAAGCCGACGTGGCCGCCCGTGACGCCAAGCTGAGCCGGTTGAACCTGGACATGTTCCGGGTGGAGACGAAGGACCGGGTGGACGAGCGGGCGGCGGCGCACACGCGGGGCGACCTGGAGGTAGAGGTGATCCCGCACGAGCAGTACCCGCACACCTACTTCCGGGTGAAGCAGGGCGGCCGCGAGTTCAAGGAGATGCTGCACTACAGCCACCACGCGCTGGCCGAACTGATCACGAAGTACGACTTCCAATCGGTGCTGGACGTGGGGTCGGCCGGCGGCACCTCCGCCCGCGTGTTCGAGTTCCTGGGCAAGGAGGTGCACACCATCGAGATCCAGCCGACGTTCGGCGCCGACAACACCCGCCAGCACTGCGGCGACTACCTGGACATCCGGTTCCCGCAGACGTTCGACTGCATCTGGCTCAGCCACGTGCTCGAGCACCAGCGGAACATCGGCCGGTTCCTGGAGAAGATGTACCACGACCTGACCGACGGCGGGGTGCTGGCCATCTCGGTGCCGTCCGCCCTGTCCCCGTTCCTGATCGGGCACTGCAACACGTTCACCCCGCTGCACCTGATCTACCACCTGATCCTGGCCGGGTTCGACTGCCGGGACGCTCAGGCGCGGTGCTACGACTGGCAGGTGAGCGTGCTGGTCCGCAAGGTGCCGAACGGCATCCCGTCGATCAGCTTCGCCACCATCCACAACAACACGCTCGGCGACGGCGAGCTGGGGGTGAACCCCCGCCTGTTCGACTTCTTCCCCGTGCCCGTCCCGCCGGACGGGCACGTGTGGGGCGAGGTGGAACGGATCAACTGGTGACCCAGCGGAGGGGACGACGTGGCCATCAGACAGTGGGTGTTGCGGTCCGTCCGCCGGGCGGTGGGCACCCAGCAAATATTGAGTGTGATGCAGGCGAACGCCGCGCGATCGTCGGCGGAGCGACCGCCCCCCACCCCGGCCCCCGCCCCGGTCGGGCCGGCGCTCAACGCCCTGCTCCGCCGCACCGTCGAGCGGTCGTCCGCCGGGTCGTTCTTCGAGTGCGAGTTCAACGGGGTGCTGGCGATGCTGCCGCGCGACACCCTCCGCACCATGATCCACTGCTGCCACGCCCGCCCGGACGCCCCGTTCCTGGTGGCGGTGGAGACCGGGCATCTGGACTGGATGCGGGACCGCCTGCGGCCGGGCGACCTGTTCCTGGACGTCGGCGCGGCCACCGGGGCGATGACCCTGCCGGTCGCCCTCGGCCGGCCGCAGGTGAAGGTGATCGCGTTCGAGCCGAGCCGCACCGCCCGCCGCCTGCTGGCCGACACGCTGGCGATGAACGGGTGCGGGGACCGGGTGGAGGTGTGCGACGCGGCCGTGTCCGACGCCCCCGGGGTGGTGGCGTTCGCCGAGATGAGGTACGACGAGTCCGGGCGGACGCCGTACCTGCCCGAGACCTCGACCCTGAGTTACGACCGGCTGAACCCGGTGTCGGTGGCCGAGCGGTACGACGTGCCGGTGGTCAGCCTGGACGGGTTCTTCGCCCCGCGGCCGGCCGACGCCGGCCGGGTGCGGGCGGTGAAGATCGACGTGGAGGGGTTCGAGGTCCACGTCCTCCGCGGGGCCGGCCGGCTGCTGGCCACCGCCCGCCCGCACCTGGCCATCGACATCCACTCCGACCCGTTCACCGCCGGCGTCACCACCGAGGCGGCGTGCCGCGAGCTGGTGGCCCGGGCCGGGTACGCGGCGGAGAAACAGGGGCACGTGCTGCTGTGTACCCCGCCGGCGTAGGCGGGCGGGGCCGTCACGGAGGGCGGGGCATGACCTGGCGAACACGGGCGGCGCGATCCCTCCGCCGGGCGGTCGGGACCGAGCAGATCCTGAACGTCATCGACGGGATCGACCAGAACCGGCCGCCGGGGCGGACACAAGGAGGAGTCATGGCGAACACGAACGGGACCGGCGCACACCCCGGCATGCTCCGCGGGCTGTGGCGGAGCGTCCGCGGGCTGTTCGGCGACCCGGTGATGCGGGACCGGCTCGGCCAGATGGCGGACGCGCTCGGGGCGGACGTGCAGGTGACCGCCGAGCGGGTGCGGGTGGAGACGGTCGCCCAGGCCGAGTCCACCCGCACCGTCGTCCGGGATCAGGCGGACGGCACCCGCACGGTGGTGTTCGAGCAGGCGGACGACCTGCGGAACCGCATCGCCGACGTGCGGGGCGGGGTGTCCGAGGTGGGCACCCGGGTGGGCGAACTCCGCACCCCGGTGTCCGACGTCCACGGCAAGGTGAGCGACCTGCGGCCGGTGGTCGAGCATCAGGCCGAGGCCACCCGCCAGGCGCTCGACGACCGCTTCCACAAGCTCACCCAGGTGGTCGAGTTCCAGGCGGTGGTGACGCGGAACGTGGTGGCCGAACACGCCCACCGCACCGCCGCGTTCGACGACTTCCTCCGCCTGTACCGGCTGCTCGCCGACTGGCGGCGGCAGAGTACCGGGGCGGAGCAGGTGCGGCTGCGGATGGAGACGGACAAGCCGGTGGCGTACACCAGCCCGGACCACACCAACCCGTGGGGCACCAAGCAGGACAACCACACCAACCTGAAGTTCACCGCCAAGCTGGTGGCGTGGCTCGGGATGGACGGCCTGAGCCTGCTGGATGTCGGCTGCTCCGGCGGCGGGTTCGTCAAGACGCTGCACGACCTGGGCTGCCTGGCGGCGGGGGTGGAGGGGAGCGACTACTCGAAGCTCCGCGGGCGGGCCGAGTGGGGCACCATCCCGCACCGCCTGTTCACCGCCGACGCCACCGCCCCGTTCGCCATCCGCGCCGACGGGCAGGACGACCCGGTGAAGTTCCGGGCCGTCACCGCCTGGGAGTTCCTCGAACACATCCGCACGGACGACCTACCGGCGGTGTTCGCCAACTTCGAGCGGCACCTGGCTCCCGGCGGGGTGATCGTCGCGTCGGTCAACCCGTTCGACGACGTGGTGAACGGGGTGAACCTGCACCAGACGGTGCAGCCGCCGGCGTGGTGGTACGCGAAGGTGGAGGAGCTGGGGTTCAAGCATCATCCGGAGGCGGTGGCGTACTTCGGCGACGACTGGGTGCGGGACCAGCAGAACGCGGCCGGTTCGTTCTACGTGGTGCTCACCCGCGCGAACGAGCCGCCGCCCCACCCGGACCGCCTCCTCCCGGCCGCACGGGGGTAGTGTTTTGTTAGCCCGACGCGCGAGCGAGGGCCGGAGGCGGTTGGCCCCTCGCTCGCGCGTCGGGCTAACAAATCGGCCCGCACAGGAGCCTGACGCATGATGTGCCGCGTGTGCGACTCGACCCGGCTGGAACCGGCCCTCGACCTGGGCCTCCAGCCGTGGTGCAACCACTTCCTCAAACCCGACGAAGTGGGGAAGGAGCCGACGTACCCGCTGCGGCTGGTGTACTGCCACGACTGCTCCACCACCCAGCTCGACTACACGGTGAAGAAGGAGGTGATGTTCGGCGACCACACCTACCTGTCCGGGGTGACCAAGTCGCTGAGCAGCCACTTCAGGGGGGTGGCGGACGAGATCGACCGCCGCCTGCCGGCCCGGAGCCGGCCGAAGACGGTGCTGGACATCGGGTCGAACGACGGCACGCAGTTGAAGCACTTCCAGGCGCTCGGGTACGACGTGTTGGGCGTCGAGTCGAGTAAGACCACGGCGAAGATTGCGATGGATGCCGGCGTGCCCACTGTGAACGCCTTCTTCAACCTGGACACGGCCCGGCAGATCGGCCGCAAGTTCGACGCCATCAACGCCGCCGGGGTGTTCTTCCACCTGGAAGAGCTGCACAGCGTGACGGACGCCATCCGCGAGTGCCTGGAGCCGGACGGCCTGTTCTGCGTGCAGTTCCTGTACATGAAGCGGATCGTCGAGAACCTGGCGTTCGACCAGATCTACCACGAGCACCTGCTGTACTACAACCTGGCCAACATCGAGGTGCTGCTCAACCGGCACGGGCTGGCCATGTACGACTGCCACCTGGCGCCCATCCACGGCGGGTCGATCATCGGGTTCGTCGGGCACAAAGGGGCGAAGGAGCCGAGCGACCGGCTGCGGCAGATGCGGCAGGCGGAGGCGACGGCCAAGAGCAACGACCTGGCGACGTACCACGAGTTCGCCCGCCGGGTGGCGCGGATGAAGGACGAGAACGTGGCGTACCTGGCCGGCCGGAAGGCGGCGGGCAAACGCATCTTCGGCATGGGCGCCCCGGTGAAGGGGAACACCATGCTCAACTACTTCGGCGTGGGCAAGCAGTACCTGGACTGCCTGGTGGAGAAGAACACCCTGCGGAAGGGGCTGTACTCGCCGGGCATGCACCTGCCGGTGCTGATCGAGGACGAACTGCCGTCGCCGCCGGACGTGTACTACGTGCTGGCCTGGAACTTCAAGAACGAAATCCTGGCGAACAACAAGCCCCTGCTCGACCGCGGGGTGGAGTTCTTCTTCCCGGTGGACCCGGACAAGGTGGCGGCGTGAACATCCTGATTACAGGCGGGACGGGTTTTCTCGGAACGGCGCTGGCGGCGCGGCTGGCGGCCGACGGGCACGCCGTCACCGCCCTCGGGTCGAAGGACGCCGACCTGTTCGACCCCCGCAGCCTGGACCAGTTCGCCGACCGCAAGTTCGACCGCATCTGGCACCTGGCAGCGTGGACCCAGGCCGGCGACTTCTGCCTGCGGCACCCCGGCGAGCAGTGGGTGAACAACCAGAAGATCAACACCACGGTGCTCGACTTCTGGCGGCGGCACCAGCCGACGGCCAAGCTGATCGCCATGGGCACCAGCTGCGCCTACGCCGACGACCGCCCGCTGAGCGAGGAGAACTACCTCGAAGGGCAGCCGATCGACAGCCTGTTCACCTACGCGCACACCAAGCGGATGCTGTACGTCGGCCTGCTGGCGCTGCGGAAGCAGTTCGGGCTGAGCTACCTGTGTCTCGTCCCGAGTACCTTGTACGGCCCCGGCTACCACACCGACGGCCGGCAGATGCACTTCATCTTCGACCTGATCCGCAAGATCCTCGGGGCGAAGCTCGGCGGCCCGCCGCCGGAGTTGTGGGGCGACGGGCACCAGAAGCGGGAGCTGGTGTTCCTCGACGACTTCGTGGACTGGGGCGTGCGGCTGGGCGACGGCACGGACAACGACCTGGTGAACCTGGGCAGCGGGCAGGAGCACAGCATCCGCGAGTTCGCCCAGGCCATCTGCGACCTCGTCGGGTACGACTTCGCCCGCATCCGGTTCGACACGACGAAATACGTCGGGGCGAAGTCGAAGGTGCTGGCGGTGGGCAAGCTGGATCGGCTGCTGCCGGACCGCCGACGGACGCCCCTCCGCGACGGGCTGGCGAAGACGATCGACTGGTTCCAGGCGCACTGGGAGGCGCTGAATAAGTAGTCGGCACACGCCGTGTGCCGTTCTCCCGGCTCGCCCTGTCGGGACGACAACTCACAATGACCCACGACATCGTTATCGTCGGCGGCGGCATCGTCGGCATCGCCACGGCCAAGGCGCTGGTCGAGCGGGGCACCCGCTCGGTGCTGGTCATCGAGGCCGAGGGCAAGCTGGCCGCCCACCAGACCGGGAACAACAGCGGGGTGATCCACTCCGGCATCTACTACAAGCCGGGGTCGGCCAAGGCCCGCAACTGCGCCGACGGCCGCGACCGCCTGTACCGCTTCTGCAACGACCACGGCATCCCGCACGACCACTGCGGCAAGATCATCGTCGCCACCGCCGACCGCGAACTGCCGGCGCTGGACGAGATCGAACGCCGCGGGCACGCCAACGGGCTGGTCGGGATGAAGCGGTTGCGGGCGGAGGAATTAGCAGAGTACGAGCCGCACGTCGCCGGCGTCGCCGGGCTGTTCGTCCGCGAGACGGGCATCGTCGATTACAAGGCGGTGACGGCCAAGTACGCCGAGCAGGTGCGGGCCGGCGGGGGCGAGGTCCGCACGTCCGCCCGGCTGGTCGGGGTGAAACGCGACGGGTTCGAGCTGGTGCTGGACACCACCGCCGGGGAGGTCCGCGCTCGCCATCTGGTAAACTGCGCCGGCCTACAATCGGATCGCGTGGCCCGCCTTTGCGGGGTCGATCCCGGGGTGCTGATCGTGCCGTTCCGCGGCGAGTATTACGAACTCACGCCGGCCGCCCGGCACCTGTGCCGCAACCTGATTTACCCGGTGCCCGACCCGCGGTTCCCGTTCCTCGGCGTCCACTTCACCCGCATGGTCGGCGGCGGGGTGGAGGCCGGGCCGAACGCGGTGCTGGCGTTCCGCCGCGAGGGGTACAAGTTCTCCGCCGTGTCCGCCCGCGACCTGGCCGAGATGCTGCGGTACCCCGGGTTCTGGAAGATGGCGGCCAAGTTCTGGAAGACCGGCCTGGGGGAGATGAAGCGGTCGCTCAGCCGGTACTCGTTCTGGGACGCGCTGCGGCGGCTCATCCCGGCCATCCGCCCGGGCGACATTGTGCCGGCCGGGGCCGGGGTGCGGGCCCAAGCGGTGACGCCGGACGGCAAACTGGTGGACGACTTCCACATCCGCGGCGAGAGCCGCATGGTGCACGTGCTGAACGCCCCGTCGCCGGCGGCCACCGCCAGCATCAGCATCGGGCGGAGCATCGCCGATCTGGCCACCGCCGAGTTCGGGCTGACTGCGAAGGCGGCGTAAATCTCTGCATCGGGGCGGGGAGTTCTACACCCTCTCCCCTTGAGGGAGAGGGTCGTCCGGTGCGCAGCAC
>JALHQU010000126.1 GCA_022841795.1 Fimbriiglobus sp. | reverse complement strand
CCGCCCGCGGGGGGGCGGTCGGCGGGCCGCCACAGAGGGCGGCCCCTACAAGACAACCAGCACGTAGGGGCCGCCCTCTGTGGCGGCCCGCTGGTCTGGCTTTGCCAGACCAGCATTTCAACCGATTGTGCCGACTACTTTGCGCTCCGCTACGAGGGTTCTGAAGTCGCTTTACACACCGTCCGCCGGGGCGACGCTCGCCACCTGGCTCACCTGCCCGAGCACGCTGCCCAACTGCACCAGCCGCGGGCCGAAGCGGTCCAGGAATTCGGCCACCGCGAACTCGTTCCCCAGCGCCTCCGGCCCGTCGTCCGCCAGTTTGTCCGTCAGTTCACTGAGCAGGGCCAGGTACGCCCGCTCCAGCGCCGGCACCGCCCGCTTGCACGCCGCCGGCACGTCGGCGAACTCGGCGGCGTGCCGCCGGCAGAACGCCCGCGTCCGCTCTTCCGGGGTGGCCTGCTGCGCCTTCAACAGCTCCACCTGCTGCCGCTGTAGGTCCACCAGTTGGCGGAGCAGGTCGGCGGTGTCACCGGCCGGGGCGGGCGGCAGGTGCAACGACGGCGGGGTGACGAGGATCGATTGCATGACACGGGCGACGGAGTCCGGGTGCGACGTGCCCATTATAGAAGGCAAGGTCGTCGGCATACGCGGCAGGCTGGTGGAGGGGACTGGCTCCGTTTCGTCACCCACCTGGCCCGGCCGGAGTGGTTGCCGAAACGGTGCCTGTCCCCGTGTTCCCTCCGTCCGAACCGGGGACAGGCACATTTTCGACAGATGCCCCTCACAGCGGTAGGCCGGGGCGAAAATGAGCCAGTCCCCGTCCGCCTACCAAAAGCAAAAGCCCGGACCGCTGGTCCGGGCTTCGGGGCTGGCGGCCGACCGGCCGCCGGTCAGTGCTTTCACTTCCCGGTCGCACACCCGTCCGCGCTGCCCTGGATGTTGAACCCGGCCTGGGTCATGCCGGCGTCCGGGTTGGTGGCCGGCTTGTTCGCCCCGGTCTGCACCACCCCGCCGGGTCCGCCCGCGTTCACCGTGGCCGGCGGCAGCGTGGTGCCCGCATCCGAGCCACCGCCCCAGCCGAAGCACTTCTCGGTACACCGGCACCCGGCCCCGGCCAGCGTGACCGCGGCGGCGGCGAGCAACAGCAATCGACTCATAAACATCCCCCCGAAAAAGTAGAAGCATCCCCCCCGAAAATCGGCGGGAGATACCGTCGGGGACGGGGGCTGTCAAGCAATTACTGCCACCCGCGGCGGCGGAACAGCCAGCCGGCCAGGGTCATCCACCCGGCGCCCAGGCCGAACGCCGCCAGCAGGTTCAGCCAGTGTTTCGGCTCCACCCCGCGGGTCATGGCCGCGTGCAGGATCTTCGGCCCGTGCGTCTCGATGGCCAGTTGCGGCAGCAGCGGCACCCCGCTCTGCGAGCACACGAACAGCAGCAGCGACACGCTCATCAGGTAGCACATCGACCCCATGAACGCCGACCGCTGCGTCTTCGCCAGGGTGCTGACGGTCATGCCCACGCCCAGGAACCCGCACGCCAGCGCGAGCAGGGCCAGCCAGAAGAACAGCGTCCCCAGCACCGCCGGGTTGTAGATGCCCGCCAGCGCCGCCGCCAGCCCCAGCCCGGCCACCGGGTAGAACAGGAACTTGGCCGCCACGATCTCGGCCGGCGACGCCGGGGACAGCGCCTGCGCCAGCAGCACCCCGCGTTCCCGCTCCTCGCAATTGAGCGTCGGCAGCAGGTAGCAGCAGGTGAAGTACAGGGCGAACACCACCAGCGCGGTGGCGACGGCCGAGCGGATGTCCAGCGGCTTCGCCCCCAGCCCGTTCCGCTTGATGTCCACCGCCGGCACGGCCGCCGGGGCCTCGTCGTGCAGGCGGCGGAACACCTCTTCCACCGCCCACAGGTCGTCGTCGCGGGTGGCGGCCGTCGGCGGGCTGGCCGTCACCCGGCCCCGCAGGATGTCGCGGGCGGTGCGGAAGAACCACTGCTCATACGGGGCCATGGCGCCGGGGTCGCCGGGCGGGTGCCACACGTCGAACGTCAGCCGGCGGCCGTCGCGGTCGGATTCGACCACCCGGATGGCGGCGGTGCCGGGGGAGTAAGCGAGCGGGCTGGAAAGCAAGTGCGGGGGCACCTCGCGGAACACCACCTGAGCCTTGAGCGCCGGCGGCACCCGGTCCTTCAGCCCCTTCACGAACGGCGTCTCGGCGGCGTACTCGACGAAACAGTGGTGTACCCCGCCGACCAGGTCGCCCCCGCCCGCCCCGGCGTCCACCTGGGTGGGGTTGAAGATGGACAGGAGCAGGGCGGCGACGACCAGCAGCCCGGCGAGCGCCAGCCCGCCGCGGTTAGCCAGGTGCCGCCGCACCTCCTTGACGAACAGCGCCCGGATGATGTGGAACCGCATGGGGGGAGTGTAGAACGCGGGGACGACTTGTGCCCACACTCCCCCCGGTCTCACGACCGGGGCTACGCTCTGTCGCCCGCTCCGCGGGCTGAAATCCAAGCCCCCGAAGGGGGCGGAATAACGAAGCCGGGGACGTGAGTCCCCGATCGGCTTACAATTCCCCCATGACCGACCCCGTCGTATGCCCGCACTGCCGCGAGCACCTGGACATCCCGGCCGAGTACCGCGGGCGGGCGGTACGGTGCGCCAGTTGCCAGAACGTGTTCGCCACCCCGCCGCCCCAGCCCGAACGCCGTTCCGACGCCCCACCGTGGCGGAGCGATTCACCACCTCGCCCGCGGCTCGACGACGACGGCTACGACCGTCCGCGGCGGAAACCGAACGGTGGGGTGTGGGTGCTGCTGCTGATGACCACGCTGGTGCTGAGCGGGTGCATCGGCCTGGTTACCGGATTTACATACATCGTGCATAACCCGGACATGCATCCGTACACGTCGAAGGAGGGGAAATTCCGGGCCGACTTCCCGGGTGATATCCCCCCCTCCGCAGACGCGAATGGGGAAAAAGACGGCGAGTTGGTGAGCGCGACGGGGCACAACACGCAACGGCAGGAACGGTTCACTGTGAAATGTTTCGACCTACCGGCCAAGTACCGCGGCCTGCCGCCGGAGGAGGCGGTCGAGCAACTGGCGCTGGAGGAACTGAAGGCGGCGGGCGGGCGGGAGAAGTCCCGGCTCGAACTGACCATGCACGACGGGTTCCCGGCCTGCGACGTGACCGACTTCGAACAGAAATTCGCCGTCAACCGCCAGAACACCATCGTGCGGTGCGTGCTAGCCGGCAAGCGGGTGTACGCGGTGGTGGCGCACGGGCCAAACATGCAACCGCAGATGTGGTGGGTGCGGAAGTTCTTCGTGTCGTTCGAGATCACCGACAAGCCGGCGGACGGGAAGAATAAGTAGTAGGCACACTCCGTGTGCCGTTCTTGTTCGGGTGAACCGGCGGCGTCAGCCGCCTGGGTTTTTGAACCACCCACGGGCTGACGCCCGCAGTTCACCTAGACGACGGCACACGGAGTGTGCGGGCTACTTACCGATCCTCCGGCAACTGCTTCGGCAGCTTCACCGTGAACGTGGACCCCTTGCCGACCACGCTCTCCACCCGGATGCGGCCGTGGTGCGCCTCGATGATCTGCCGGCACACGCTCAAGCCCAGCCCGGTGCCGCCGCGGCCGTACTCGTCCGGCGCCTTGGTGGTGAAGAACGGCTCGAAGATCTGCCGCAGGTGTTCCGGGGCGATGCCGGTGCCGGTGTCCGTGATCTTCACCTCCACCGTGTCCCCGGCCGGGTTCTCGCCCACCTCCACCCGCAGCCGCCCGCCGTTCGACATCGCCTGCCGCGCGTTAATCACCAGGTTCACCAGGATCTGCTCGATCTGACCGGGCACCACCACCGCCTTCGGCCGGCCGTGGAACTTCTTCTCCACCAGGATGCGGTGCTTGCCCAGGTCCTTCTCGGTCAGCAGCAGCACCTCTTCCACCAGCGGGACGATTTCGGTGGTCTCGCGGGTGACGGAGTTGTTGCGGGCGAACCCGAGCATGGTGTGGACGATGGCCGCCGCCCGCTGCCCGCCCTTCAGGATCTTCTCGAACGCCTGCTGCTGCGAGGCCGGGGTCTGGGCCTTCATGCCGATCTTGGCGAAGTTGATGACGGCGGTGAGGATGTTGTTGAACTCGTGCGCCACGCTGGACGCCAGCTCGCCCACGCTGCTCAGCCGCTGGGCCTGGATCAGCTGCTGCCGGAGCAGGTCGGCTTCGGTCACCGCGGCGGGGGGCGGCAGCAACTCGTGTCCGGTGGTCATGGACTCCGTTCCCCTTTGTCCGCGTGGTGTGGACGCGTCGGCACAAGACGTATCGGCCGGGCCGATTCTGCCACTTCATCCGATCGGGGCGTTTGTGAAGGTGGCCTGCAAGTGAATTTTCGTTGAAGTTGCTGCTCTTCGCCGCGACCTCCGGGAGCGGGGGTTTCGCTGGTGTCCCGCCTTCAGGCGGTCGGCGGGGGGCGGCGAAGACCGGCTGAAGCCGGGACACCAACCGGAACCGCTCCCGCTGGTCGCGGCGAAGACCGAATCGGCTCCCGCCTTGCCTATTTCCCGTACAGCTCCGCGACGTGCGCCGCCTGCTCCCGCTCGTCCACCCACTCGGCCACCTGCCTCGTCTCCTTCGCCAGCCCCTCCGCCTGCCGCTTCTCCTCCCGCACCGCCGCCGCCACCTCGTCCGGGATGGGCAGGTACGCCCGCGTCAGCTCGTCCTCCAGCTTCGTCTGGAGCCGCCCGCGGAACTGCTCGCGGATGGACGCCCACCGCACCGGCAGGAACACCATGATGAGTACGTGGACGAACACCAGGGTGGCGAGGGTGGCGTACACCGGCAAGAGCATCATCGCCAGGCTGGGCGGCTCGGTGTTCACGAACAGCTGGTACAGCACCAGGGCGATGGACCCGAGCAGCACGACCGGCGGCAGGGCGTTGGCGAACAGGGTGAGGCCGCCCCGCACCCACTTCCGCCACCCGACCGGGTGCGTCACCTCGTTCTCCACTTCGGTGAGCGACTCGATCAGCCCGCGGGTGAACCGCTGCTCCCAGTCCAGCTTGGTGGTGTCGGTGGTGCGGTCGGACAGCAGCGGGAGCGGGAACCCCTTCTGGTCCGCCTCCACCAGCAGCCGGTTCGCCAGGGCGGACAGCCGCTGCGTCAGCACCCGCTCGCCGGCCGTGCGGGAGCAGTTCTGCACGAACTCGGTCAGGTTCCAGTCGTCCGGCGTTTCCACCTTCGACCCGAGCCGGGGCACGCCGGGCAACTTGTCCCGCAGGGTGCTGCCCAGGTACTTCATCTTGGTGGTGGCCCGCAGGTAGCCGGCGGTCAGCCCCCAGAAGTTCTGCTGCCCCCGCACGCTGAAGTGGTGTTCCACCTCCTGCTGGTACGGTTCGAGGGTGCTGATGAGCACGTCCGCCTGGGCCGCCGCCTCGTCCGCCAGCACCGCCTCCCACGCCGTCCGCACCTTCGCCGCCTGCGGCGACAGGTCCGGCGGCTTCACGCTCTCGATCACCGCTTCCGCCTGGGCGATGAGCTGGCCCACCCCGCGGGCCTTCACCGCCTCGATCTCCAGTCGGGTCAGCCCGGCCTCCAGCCAGTCCCGCAGTTCGCGGAACTGCTCGCCGTCCGGCAGCCCCTTCGGAACGGCTTCGCCGTTCCGCTCGGCGTCCACCCACAGCTGCGCCGTGGTGCGGAACAATCTCGGATTCTCGAACCCCTCGGCTTTCAAATCGCGGAGCAGGTCGGCGTCCGGCCGCAGCCCCTTCTCCGCGTCCACGCAGCGGTCCCACTTGTTCAGCACGAACGCGAACGCCCGCCGCTGCCGCTGCTCCTTGAACAGCTCCCACCCGAGCTGGTCGTGGTACTTCTCCTGCGAGCCGACGTACAGCACCACGTCCGCCACCGGCAGCAGCTCCTTCAGTTTGTCGCGGTTGGCCAGGTCGTTGCTGTCCACGTCCGGGGTGTCCACGATCACCTTCTGCACCAGCGGCTCGCGGTCGTGCTGGGCGAACCGGCACAGCCGCAGGGCCGGGTCGAGGCGGTCCGGCTTGACCGTGTTGTGGAAGTACACGACCGGGTCGCGGGTGGTGGGGCGGGTGAACGACGCCTGGGCGACGGAGGCCCCGGCGAGCGCGTTCATGAGGGTGGATTTGCCGACGCCGGTGCCGCCCATGAGCATGACGACGAGCAGCGGGCGGTCCACGTCGAGCGCGTCCGCCTTCCGCTTCAGGTCGTCGGCCAGCCCCTCGATCTCCGCCCGCTGCACCATCGTGACCGGGTACAGGCGGCGGCCGTCCAGCCAGGTGCGGAGCTGCTTTTCCAGGCCCCGCAGCAGCGGGGCCAGGGTGCGGAGGAACGGCTGCTGCGGGTCGATGGACATTTTCCCCCTCGTTCCCACGCTCCGCGTGGGAATGCCGGCCGCGACGCTCCGCGTCGCCTTCCAGACACCGACGCGGAGCGTCGGACCCGTGCGTTCCCACGCGGAGCGTGGGAACGAGGAATAACACCTACCCGATTACGGATTCGGCTTCGTCATCCCCGCCAGTTCCCGGATGGCGTCCGGCACCCGCCGCAGCACCGCCTGCAGCTTCTCCAGCGAGCTGCCGCCGGACGTCGGCCAGTCGCCCAGCCACGCCGCCAGCGGCGTCGTCAGTTGCTCGCTCGCCAGCGCCGCCCGCTGCGCCTTCAGCTTGTTCCGCCCGGCGTCCACCACCGCCTTCACCACCCACTCCACCACCTGCCGGGTGAGCGACACCGCCGGAATGATGAGCAGCCACCACCAGCTCGGCGGCCACAGCAGCACCACGATCAGCACGATCACCGCCACGTCCGCGGCGATGATGCCGCCGCGAAGCAGGTTGAGCAGCACCGGGTTGTTCGCCAGCTTCTCCGGCACCGCCCGGGCCATCTGGTCGAGTTCGTCCGTCTCCTTCACCTCCAGCGCCCGCAGCCGCTGGGCGAACAGGTCGGTCGCCTGCGCCTTCAGCCCGGCATCGAACCCGTGCGTCACCTGCTTCCACAGCGGGTGCTGCCCGCCCCGCCGCAGCGCCTCCGCCTGCAGTTTCGCCAGCCACGCCTCCATCGCCGCCGTACACACCGCCTGCTCGGACAGGTTCGGCGGGGCCGGGCGGGTGACCGTCTTCATCACGAACTGGCGGGCGTAGTCGTACGGCTTCCGCACGAGGGCCAGCGCCGCCGACACGAACTTGCCGGGGCCGGGCAGTTCGAGCATCTGCAACACCTGCTCGCGGGTCTTGTCGAACCGGCGGAACGCCTCCCCGGCCAGGTACTCGGTGCGGTACCGCTGCTCGAACTCCTGCTTGCCGGCGGCCACCACGCTCCGCCAGTTGTCCAGCTCGGTCAGGTCGCGGCGGGCCACGTCGAGCAGCCCGTCGCCGGCCGATTCCAGGTACTTGACCGCGTTCGACACGGTGCGGCGGCGGGCCATCTCCGCGGACGGAGCGAGTGCCAGAATCTGGTTGAGCAGCGGCACGCGGTACTTCGCCCCGTCGCCGGCCGGGTCTTTCCGCACCTCCGGCGGGATGTTCGGGATGGTGGCCACCGGCAGCGCGGGGATGTCGCCGACCGACGCCGGCAGCTTGGCCAGCACCTCCTGACGGAAGTGTTCGACCAGCGCCGCAGTGTCCGCCTCCCGCATCTTCGTCAGGCAGCACACCACCGGCTTGCCCGCCTGGATGACCAGGTGCAGGAACTGCGTCGGCACCTCGTCGTTGTACCGCTCGTCGGACGCCACATACACCACCACGTCGGCCACCGCCACCACCTCCATCAGCCGCGACACATAGTTCGCCGACGCCCACGTGGTCATGTCCGGGCAGTCCCAGACGACGAACTCGGCCAGCGGGTCGTCCGGCTTCGGGTCCAGCTTCTTCACCTGGTACACGTCCTGGTCCAGGCTGGCCGGCTGCTCGGACGCCAGCCGCTGGAGCGGGCCGAGGAACCCGAGGTGGCTGGGCCACGCCGTGCCGAACGCGGCCGGCAGGAAGGCGGTGGGGTGGCGGGTGAACCCGGCCTGCGGGTTGGCGTCGGCGACGACGGCGCCGACCAGGAAGTTGACGACCGTGCTCTTCCCCGCCCCGGCCCCGCCGATGACCGCCGCGAACAGCGGCCTGGCCGGCTGGCCGTCCGCCGCCGGGCCGATCACGTTGCGGGTGAGGGCCGCCGCCAGCCGCAGGTGCGCCGCGTGGACGGCCAGGTCCGCGTTCTTCCGGCAGTGGTCTTCGAGCCAGGCCAGGTCGTCGGCCAGTTGGCGGACTTTCTGGCGGTGGGCGTGCGGGTCCATGAGGGCATTTCAGCAACTCGGCGGCGAATCGACAAACGGGAAGTGAGCGGAACGCCGGGTTGTAGGGGTGAGCGGGACGGTACAGGTGGGAGGTGGAGGAGCCGGCCATCAGATACAATTCCGCCACCCGCCCGCGAGGGTCCGCCATGAAACTGGAACTGGAAATCGACGTGCCGGAGAGCCGCGAGGTGACGCTGCCGCCGGAGGTGCCGGTGGGCAAGGTGAAGCTGACCGTACAGACGCCGTCCGACCCGCTCGCCCCCATTCCGGGCACGAGTGAGAAGTTCGAGCGGGAGCGGGCGGCGTTCTTCCGCCTGTTGCCGGAGTTGCTGAAGACGCACCTCGGCAAGGTGGTCGCCATCCACGACGAGCGGGTGATCGCGGTCGGCGACGACCGCCGGCCGGTGATCGACGCGGCCACCCGCATCGCGGGGGACGTGGATCTGATGGTGGAGACCGTGGCGGAGGAGTGGCCGGTGGAGCGGCGGATCGCGTGATCCAGAAACGGTGCTCCACCGCCCTTCAGCCTCGCGGCGGGATGGTCGTAATCGCCTAGGCACGCTCACACTTTTTGCGCCCTGGGCGACTCGGCTCCTACGTCACTTGATCGAGTTAACGTACTTGCCGTCGTGAGTCTTCAGGCTGAACGTTCCGTCGTCGTTCCACACCATCTCGAACTTGCACGGTGCGTACTTCTTGTCCTTCCCCCCGAAGTTGCACCCCAGGGTATGCCACCGATAGAACGGGTTCTCCCGCTCGATGGGGCCGTTTTTCGAGCTGCTGGTCAACTTCTCCGGGATGTCGAGTCCGATGTCCGCCGGCTTGCACGCCGAGTTCAGGTAGTACCCGTGTTTCACGTTCCGGATGTGGATTTTTTTGTCCCCAGCATCCTCGATCTCCAGCACTTCGCCCTCACCGATCTCCCCGGTCGTCGCGCGGGCGGAGCACCCGAACTCCGAGCCGACGGACGCCTCGATGACTTGGCGGACGTACCCGGTGTGGGTCAGGATCGCGCACTTGTTGTCCTTCAGCGCGACCAGCCGGAAGCGTTCCCAGTCGCCAATCCGCTCGGCGTTGGAGTGCATGCGGCCGACGTCCACCCCTCCGCCCCCGCCCCCGAACGGGGTGTACTTGTCCCAGCCCGCCGCCAGCTTGTCCCCGAACCCGTTCATGATCCCGCGGTAGTGGATCCACAGCTTCTTCCCCTCCTTCTCCGCCCGCCCCGCGGCATCGGTGACGAGCTGGAAGAGGCTCCCCTTGCCCTGCGGGTAAATGAACACCGCGGGCGTCCCGACGATCCCGGTCAGCTCGACCCCCTTCCGGCCGCCGATCACGTTGGTCAGTTCGATGATGGCGACGGACGTCTTGATCGCCGCCTTGATCTCGGGGTCGGGGATGACCGCATCCAGCACCGCGGCGTTCTTCGACAGTTCCTTCACGTCGTTGTCGGACAGTTGCAGCCGGAAGGCCAGTCCCTTGACCTCCGGTTTCGGGAACGCCTGAGCGTGGCCAGGCCAGCCCGCGGTGGCGACCAGTGCCAGAGCCACGGATTGGACCAAGCGAATCAGATTCTGCTTCACTGTAGTTCCTCCACATACGTGAGAATCGAAGGGCGAATTGGGACGGGCGAGCGGGTCTGCCGGACCGTCCTTGGGCATTCACCAGTTTAGCCAAAGAGACCATTAACAACAAATTTCGTTTATCCCAAGTGCCGTAAATAGAAAAGGTTGCGAAATGACGTGTTGAATGCGCAACTTTCTGTTGCGGTTCTTCTCTGGCGAGTTACAATTTGACTATTGACCGATTTGCTAGCCAAGAGCCGGCCGTTTGCGTCACTCCATTCAAACGGAACGACCCGTGAAGCGAAAGAACGACACTGCCGAAAAACCAAAGCCCCGGAAAGCTCAGAGCGAGGACGAGAAAGCTGCGAGACGAAAGATCGCGGACCACAAAGCCGCGAAAGCGGTGGAAGACAAAAGAATCATGGGCGTGTTCGGACCGCTCCTTCGCGCCGCCCGCAAGGCGAAGGGCGTTTCCCGGCTCGTACTCGCAAACCACCTCGGGTTCCTCAAGGCGGCCATCGTCGGGTACTACGAGACCGGCGATCGAACCCCCGACTGGCCGACGGTCTGCGCGCTGGCGAAGGAGTTAGGCGTGGATGTCGCCTTCTTTCTGGGCGAGGAAGGCCCGACTTGGCATGTGCTCAACAACAAGAAAGGTGCGGACGTTTACATTACTCACCGGAACCTGGCAATGCAAACGCGGCTGGTGGGAGACGAAGAAGATCGCCGCTGGAAAGGTGCCGTCAGGCAGTTTGGTGTCCGCCTGCCGCTCCGGGTGATGAACAGGGCGTATCTGGATGCGCACCTGAAAGAGGTTGCTAACGAGGCGAAAGGAGCATTTGAAGAGATTTGGTTAAAGCACGGCAAGGCCGTCCGCGAGGAGCGGCTTAAGTGGAAAGGTACGGATCGCGCCCACTCCTTGTTCGAATCGGTCCACAGTCTCATGCGGGTGAGCGACTTCCAACGGCTGCTCCTCCTGACTCCCCCTTACGACGCGCTGGGGTGCGAACCGCTCTACGCTAGGAGTTTCCTAGAAGGCGAACTGAGAACGCTCGTCGAAGAGGGGTACAACTTCCACCTTGTGCCCGATGACGTGGCGAACGGGTTCCTCGCCGAGGAAAATCTCGGAACCTACACGACGGTCGCCACCGTCAGTGACAGACTCGCAATCCGTCAGGCCGCCGACTTCGAGATTGCTTGGTCATTCGACAGGTACGTAATCGAGAAATTTAACAACATACTGGACAAATTCGTCCGTCTCTCGGTGAAGGTGGGAGCCGACGAACTGGAGTCCGTCGGGGCGCTCATAACCCGCTGCGTCCGCGGCGTGCGTGAGGCGTGCAAAAGCATCTTCGACCCGACTGATGAGATCATGTGGAACGACTTGGAGGTGCGACGCTGCTGGCGAGAGGTGGTACAGCGAGAGGTCCGAAGGTCCGGCCCCTCGTGGTTGGGCTGGGTCTGACTGGCATAAGCCCCAAGGTACTCCGCAAAGTCGGCAAGGCCTACAATCCCCCCATGACCGCCGCCACCGTCTCGTTCAACCACGCCCACGACCTGCCGCGGTTCGATTCCGCCGGCGTGCCCGCGCTCATCGATCGCATGAAGCAGATCGTCGGCCCCGGCAACGTCCTCACCTCCAAGCCCGACCTGGCCGTGTACGAGTGCGACGGGTTCACCATCGACAAGAACACGCCGGACGTGGTGGTGTTCCCCAACTCCACCGAGGAGGTGGCGGCGGTGGTGAACCTGTGCAACCTGTTCCAGGTGCCGTTCGTGGCGCGGGGGGCGGGCACCAGCTTGGCTGGCGGGTGCGTGCCGGTCGGCGGCGGGGTGATGATCGGCACGTCGCGGATGAAGAAGATCCTGGAGGTGAACGTCCGGGATCGGTACGCGGTGGTGGAGGCCGGGGTGGTGAACGTGTGGCTGACCACCCGGCTGAAGCCGGACGGGTACCACTACGCCCCGGACCCGAGCAGTCAGGGCGCCTGCACCATCGGCGGGAACGTGGCGACGAACAGCGGCGGGCCGCACACGCTCAAGTACGGGGTGACGGTGAACCACATCCTCGGCGTGGAGATGGTGCTGCCCGACGGCCGGGTGGTGACGGTGGGCGGACCGTGCGAGGACGGCCCGGGGTACGACCTGACCGGCACCGTCGTCGGCAGCGAGGGCACGTTCGGGCTGGTGACGAAGGCGTGGGTGCGGCTGACGCGGAACCCCGAAGCGTACCGCACCCTGCTCGGCGTGTTCGCCACCGTGGACGACTGCACCAACTGCATCTCGGACATCATCGCCGCCGGCATCGTGCCCGCCGCCCTGGAAATGCTCGACCAGACCATCCTGCAAGCCGTCGAAGCGGCGTTCAAGTTCGGCTTCCCGCTGGACGCCGGGGCGGTGCTCATCATGGAGGTGGACGGGCCGGCGGCGGGCATCCAGGACGAGGCCGACCAGATCGAGGCGATCGCCATGCGGAACGGTGCCCGCGAGGTGCGGAAGGCGAACACCGAGGCCGAGCGGCTGGCCCTGTGGAAGGCCCGCAAGCAGGCGTTCGGCACCATCGGCCGGCTCGGGTATCCGAGCTACTGCACGCAAGACGGCGTCGTGCCGCGGACGAAGCTGCCGGAGATCATGCGGGTGATCCGCCAGGCCACCGCCGACCACGGCATCGCCATCTGCAACGTGTTCCACGCCGGCGACGGGAACATCCACCCGGTGCTCATGTTCGACGAGCGGGACCCGGACCAGGTACGGCGGGTGTTGCTGGCGAGTACGGACATCCTGGCGGCGTGCGTGCGGCTGGGCGGCAGTGTGACGGGCGAGCACGGCATCGGGGTGGAGAAGCTGGACTTCATGCCGATGCTGTTCACCCCGGACGACCTGAGCTACATGGTGCGGCTGCGGTCGGCGTTCAACCCGACGAACAGGTGCAGCCCGAACAAGATGCTGCCCACCGCCGGCGGGTGCGCCGAACCACAGCCGAGTTCCATACAACCGATCAAGGCGGGGCGACGAGCGGCGGTGTGATCGCCTTTCTTTCGTAGGTGCCGGTCGGCGTGCGGCACCTACCATTTCCGCATCGATCCCTGCCGCCGAGTCGCTCCCGTGTGCCTCCCTGTCATCGCCGGGTTGCTGCTCATCATTCCGGGTATCCTGCTGATCGCCAACGGGCGGGTGCCGTTCGCCACCCTGGAAGCCCGCGGGGTGCTGGTACGAATCGCCGGCGGGGTGCTGGTCCTCGCCCTACCAGTGTACGTTGTGGCGTGCGTGGTGATCGGCGCTGCGGTGGGGGCCAGCGTCGGGGCGAACAACCCGAACCAGGAGCAGATGCAAGAGGAGATTGAGCAGAAGCTGGAAGCAATCTTCACCTGGTTCTGGCTGGCGTTCTACGCCGTGGCGGTCGCGCTGGCGGGCGTCCTGATCGCGGTGTCGATGCGGCCGGCCGAGGTGCGGGTGAAGAAGCGGCGGTACTACGACGCGGACGGCAACTACCTCCGCGAAGGCGAGGACGACGAGGACGACCGCCCGCGGAAGAAGCGGAAGCGGCGGCGGGACGAGAAGGATGACGACGAGGATGAGGAGGAAGAAGAGGAACGTCCGCGGAAACGCCGCCGGCGGGAGGACTGAAGTGTAGTCCGCACACTCCGTGTGCGGGAACCAGCCCCGCACACGGAGTGTGCGGTCTACACACAAATCACCGTTGCAACTCCCGTTCGACGCGATCGAGCAGGTCCTTCACGTCCCACTTGCGGTCGCCGAGGGCGAGCGGCTCGCCCTTCTGCAACCACCCCCTCACCTTCTTCTCCGCCGCCACCGCCGTGCTGTGCGTCTTCACGCCGAAGTGCCTGGCGATCTCCCCGTAGGTGGCGGCGGTGTGCTTACGAGCCAGGTAGGTGGCGATCATCCGCGGGTGGCTGACCGCCCAGCTCCGGGCCTTGGATTGCAGCGTGCCCTTGCCCAGCCGCAGCACCGCGCACACGGCCGCGTCCACGTCCGCCACCGTCACCACCCGCACCGTGTGCCGGAGCAGGTCGCCGAGCGCCTCGCGGGCCAGGGCTTGATCCACCGGCCGGGCGGTGACACGGGCGAAGTGCCGCACCCCGTTCACCGCCCCTTCCAGCTCCCGCACGTTCCCCTTCAGGTTGCGGGCCAGGTACTTGAGCACCGTCTCGGGGATGGCCGGGGTGCCGGCGGTCGATTTCTTGCGGAGGATGTCCAGCCGCGTCTCGTCGTCCGGCGGCTGCACCGGCCACACCGCCCCGCCGAGCAGCCGGTCCACCAACTCGGGCATGAGTTCGTCCGCCAGCCGCGGGTGACAGTCGGTTGTCACCACCACCTGCTTGCCGTCGGCTACCAGCGCGTCGAGCGTCTGGATGAACTCCTTCTGCGACCCCGGCTTGCCGGCCAGGAAGTGCAGGTCGTCGAGCAGCAGGGCCGAGCAGTCCCGCACCTGCCGGCGGAACTGATTCTGGCGGTCGAACCGGCACGCCTGCACGAACCGGGTGGTGAACTCCTCGGCGGTGAGGAACGTCGGGCGGGTGTCCGGGTGCTTCTTCCGCAGGCCGGCATACACCCCCTCCAGCAGGTGCGTCTTGCCGGTGCCGACCGGGCCGTGGATGACCAGCGGGTTGGCGCAGTCGCCGGGGTCGTCGGCCGCGCTCAGGGCGGAAGCGTGGGCCACCCGGTTGCACGCCCCGACGACGAAATCGGAAAGCGTCTTCCACCGCCGGCCGGGCCGGTTCCCCGCCAGCGGCGCGTCGTCGCCGGCCGGCTTCGGCTTGCGGCCGCGGGGCGACGGCGGCGGGGGAATCTCGTCGCCGAACAGGGTGCGGGTCGGTTTCAGCGGGGCGGGCGACTTCGCCTTCGGGCCGTGCAGCTCGACCTCCGATTCGACCAGCCTGGGTGCCGCCGTCGGGTTGAACAACTCCGCGTCCACCACGAACCGCACCCCGGCCGCCCCGTTACTGGCCTCGGCCGCCGCCTCTCGCACCGCCGCCCCGAACGTCTGCTCCAGCCACTTCTGGAACGACTCGTTCGACACCGCCACCACCAGGTCCCGGCCGGCCGGCACCACCGCCGTGTTCCCGGCGAACCACATGGCGTGCCGCTGGGTGCCGATGCGGGCGATCAGGGCGGCCTCGAACCGGGCCGACAGCGACCCGTCCGGCCCCGGACTCGGCCGGACGGCGGGCGGCTCCGGACTCAGCCGGACGGCGGGCGGGCCGCCGTCCGGGCGGGTGCAGACTCGGGGGTGTGCGGGCATCCTGCAAGTATGCGCGTGGGTGGCCCGGCGCCTGCGCCGGCGTGTCGGATCGGTATCGGCAACCTGGGAGGGGGAATCGCGCAACCGGCACCCGCGAGCGCCATCGCGCAGGGCGCCTCGCCCGCGCCAACTGACAGGACGTGACCGACAGGCGCAACCGGCTCGCTTGTAAGTAGTAGGCACACTCCGTGTGCCGTCATTCCGGACGGCACACGGAGTGTGCCTACTACTTACTCCCACCTCGGCCGCCACAGGTACACCCGCTGCCACTGGTACGAGCGGAACCCGTGGCGGTGGTACAGCCGCAGGGCCGGCTCGTTTCGCTCATCCACGCTCAAGCTCAGATCGTGAACACCAACCGCGGCGGCCGAGCGGACGGCGTGTTGCAGCAGGGCCGCCCCCACCCCCCGCCCGCGGGCGGCCGGCACCACCCCCAGGTAGCCGAGTTCCAGCACCCCCGGCGTGCCGACATGGGTGAGCAGCACCACCCCGACCGGCACCCCGGCCGGGTCGCGGGCCAGCCACCACAGCGGCGGGTCCGGCTGGTTCGCCTGGTAGCCGGCGAGCACGTCGGCGGCGGGCCGGTCGGCGCACGCCTCCGGCACGTCCAGCGTGCCCTCGTAGGTGGACATGAGGGTTGCGCCGAACTCGGCGTAGTCGTTCACCGGCTCGAATTGGATGTCCGCCGACGGTTCGGGTGGAAGTGACAGTTGACCGCCGGCTCGCAGGAGGTGCGTCAGCCGCGTGACCGAGCGGAACCCGTGCCGCACGAGCGGGGCGGCGGAAGTGGTGTCGTCCGGGTCGAGGAACAGGCAAGCGAGCGAGGTGCCACGGGCGCGGAACTGGGCGACTATGTCGGCGGCCAGGGCGTCCCCCGCTTCGGCCTGGGAATGCGGCGTTGGCGGGAGGGCCGTCGCCGTCCCGCCGGGGATGAACTGCACCACCGCCGCGGCCACCGGCTGGCCGTCGCGTTTCGCCAGCAGCACCCCGGCCGGGTCCACCTCTCCGCCGCGGATGGCCGCCAGGAACCGCCCCACCCGCAGCTCCAGGCCGAACGTCGGGGCCGCCTCGCACACCAGCCGGGCGGCGGTGTCGTACTCGGCGGGGGAAGCGGGCGCGACGACGACGGCCATGCCGGTAGTGTAGCCCCGAACCGCGCCGTCCAAAGGCTCCCAGAGCCGGCTTCCGGGTTGGGGTTCACGCTTCAGCGTGAGTGAACCGTCCTCACGCTGAAGCGTGAACCCCAACCCGCCGACTTACTTCTTCTTCCCGCCCTTCTTGGCGGCCTTCTTCGCCGGCTTCTTGGCGGTGGGCGTCTTCGCCGCCTTCTTCTTGCCGAAGATGGCGTCGTACCCGTCGCTGTAGTTCTTCGTCTCGGCCATGCCGATCCGCACGATGCTCATGGCGGTCTCCGGTTGGGGTCAGGTTGGGGGTAGGTGCCGCGAGCCGAGCGGCACCCCGGGTGGCCGACCGTCTCCGACGGTCGGTGCCGACTCCCGGAGGGAGTCGGCCGCCCGGAAGGCCGGTCGGCGACCGGCCCCTACATGATGGCGGTAGTGTAGCGCTGAAATCGGCGGGCGTCACCCGCCCGCCGTCGCCTCCCGCAGTCTCTTCAGCACGGCGGCGAAGTCGGCCGGCGGGTCGGCCTCCCACCCCATGATCTCGTCCGTCTCGGGGTGATTGACCGCCAGCCGGAAGGCGTGCAGCAGCGGCCGGTCCGCGCCGCTCGCGTCCGGCAGCGGCGGGCCGTTCCGCGGGCGGTCGTACACCCGCTCGCCGCCCAGCGGGTGCCCGCCCTCGCCCAGGTGAATCCGCACCTGGTGCGTGCGGCCGGTGTCCAGTTTGCACTCCACCAGCGCGAACCCGGCGAACCGCTCCAGCACCCGCACATGGGTGACGGCCCGCTTGCCGCCCGGACTGTCGCCGCTGCCCCGCCGCCCGTCCCCGCGGTCGTCCACCAGCTTCGACTCGATCCGCCCGTCCCTCGGCACCCCGCGGGTGAGGGCCAGGTAGCGGCGGTCCACGGTGCGGCGGCGGAACTGCTCGGTCAGGTGCTTGGCGGCGGCGGACGTGCGGGCGAACACCAGCAGGCCGGTGGTGTCGCGGTCCAGCCGGTGGACGGCATACACCCGCTTGTTCGGCGTGCCCAGCGCCGCCGGCAGCAGGTCGGCCAGCGTCTTCGGCAGGAACTTCTGCCCGCGGCCGAACTCCTCCGCGTCCTCCTTGCTGCGGGAGGTGGTCAGCCCGGCCGGCTTGTTCACCACCACGATCGCGTCGTCCGAGTACACCACGTCGAGGGCGATGGCCGGGGCCGGTGGCGGCTTGGGCTTCGGCTTGGCGGCGGGTGGCTTGACACCCCCTCCCTTGCGGTCGGGGTTCGCCGGAGCGGCCTTGCCTTTGCCGGCAGGTTTGGCCGACTCGGGCTTCGCCTCGATCGCCCCGGCGGCGATCCAGAAGCGGTTGCCGCCCTTCACCCGCTGCTCGGGCGCGCGGGTGGCCTGGCCGGCCACCCGGATGTGCCCCCGCTCGACGATCCGCTTGGCCTGCGACCAGGTGAGCTGGAACCGCTTGCGGAGCACCTCGGCGACCGTCTGCCCGGTCTCCCGCCGCTCGATCAGGAACTGGATGGGGGGCATGGCATCTCTTGGTGAACCCCGACCGCCAGGGAGGGGGTGCGAACCTCGACACCCCCTCCCTGGCGGTCGGGGTTCACCGGAAGGAGGGTCAATCCACCGCGAACGCCTTCAGGTCCGGGGTGTCGGTCAGCTTCACGTCCGTCACCTTCAGGGTCATGTAGTCCTTGCCGCCCTGCCGCACCTTCTGGGCGGTCGGCAGCAGCACCCCGCTGAACTCCTTGAACTCGCTCACCAGCACCTCCTCGTCCACCTCCTGCGCCAGCGGGCTCAGCCCCTTGCGGGTGTACTTCACCAGCCGCCCGCCGTCGGCGTCGAAGAACAGCTTCACGTCCTTCATCCCCTTCCGCGACACCAGCACCACCGCCGCCTCCTTGCCGTCCACCTTCTCGGTCGGCTCGGTTTTCAGGGTGAACTTGTCCTTGTCCAGCAGCGGGTACAGCAGGCTCACCTCCTGGTTCGCCGCCAGCTGCTTGAACCCGGCCTTCACCGGGTCCTTCACCTCCGCCGGCTTGCCGTTCGCCGTCTCCTTCACCTTGTCCCCGTTCACCACCACCACCACCGACGACTTCTGATCCAGCACGGTGGTGTCGAACGTCATCTTGAACTTGTCCGGCAGGGCGTAGCTGATGACGCTGGTGAACTTGGCCGTCTCCCCGCCGATCACCGCTGTGCCCTCCGTCTTGTACTCCCCGCCGGTGTGCTTCTTCAGGGCGTCCGCCCCGCCGTGCGCCTTCACCGCCTTCTCGATCACCTTCACGGCGGCGTCGTCCGCCCGCGCCGCCAGCCCGACCGCCAGCACCGCCGCCACGAGAATGGTCCGCGTCATCGCACCCCTCCGGGAAACTCCGGGCCGAACGCACCCGGTCATGTTATACCTGTCGCCGTGGGGATGGGATGATTCGGAAGAGGGGAAGCGACCTCACCCCCCGGCCCCCTCTCCGAGCCGGAGAGGGGGTGTTCAAGCGAGGAATGCGACGGGGTGGGCGATAGCTCACCGCCGGCTGTCGGGGTGATACGGGGGCGACCGGCCGTTGAACACCCCCTCTCCCCGTGGGAGAGGGGGCCGGGGGGTGAGGTCCGTGCGCACACCAACGGGAGGGCGAGCCGTGTCCGTTCTGATCGTCGGCACGCTGGACACGAAGGGCACCGAGATCGCGTTCGTGCGAGACCGACTAACCGCCGCCGGGGTGCCGGTGACGGTGGCCGACGCCGGCGCGCTCGGCGACCCGGCGTTCCC
The DNA here is from genome assembly GCA_022841795.1 of Fimbriiglobus sp. Lineage (GTDB taxonomy): Bacteria > Planctomycetota > Planctomycetia > Gemmatales > Gemmataceae > JALHQU01. Next base: position 1,138 of record JALHQU010000126.1, on the reverse strand, counting down.
GCCGGACATCCCCCGCGAGCAGTTGTTCCGGGCGGCCGGGGCGGACGCCGACGAGGTGAAGCGGGCCGGCGACCGCGGCAAGGCGGTCGAGTTGGCCGCGGCCGGCGCCGCCAGGATCGCCGAGCAACTGCACCGCGCCGGCAAGCTGTCCGGCGTGCTCGGGCTGGGCGGGTCGGCCGGCACCACCATCGCCACCGCCGCCATGCGGGCGGTGCCGGTGGGCGTGCCGAAGGTGATGGTGAGCACGCTGGCGAGCGGGGACGTGCGGCCCTACGTCGGCACCCGCGACGTGATGATGGTGTACAGCGTGGTGGACGTGGCCGGGCTGAACCGCATCAGCCGGCTGGTGCTGGCGAACGCCGCCGATGCGATGATCGGAATGCAGAGTTCCAGGTTCCAGGTTCCAGGTTCCAAGTTGGCAGACAAGCCGGTCGTCACGGCGACCATGTTCGGCGTGACCACCCCGTGCGTGAGTGCCGCCCGCGGTCAGCTCGAAGCGGCCGGGTTCGAGGTGCTCACGTTCCACGCCACCGGCACCGGCGGGCGGACGATGGAAGGCCTCGTCCGCGACGGGCTGGTGAGCGGAGTGCTGGACATCACCACGACGGAGCTGGCCGACGAGCTGTGCGGCGGGGTGATGGCCGCCGGACCGGACCGCCTGACCGCCGCGGCGCTGGCCGGCGTGCCGCAGGTCATCAGCGTGGGCGCGGTGGACATGGTCAACTTCGGCCCGCCGGACACCGTGCCGGAGCGGTACAAGGGCCGTCGCTTCTACCAGCACAACCCGACCGTCACCCTCATGCGGACGACGCCGGAGGAGAACGACAAGATCGGCAAGGAGATCGCGGAGAAGGCGTGCGCGGCGAAGGGGCCGACGTGCATCCTGCTGCCGCTGCGGGGGGTGTCGGCGATCGACGTCGACGGCAAGCCGTTCTGGTGGCCGGAGGCGGATCAGGCGCTGTTCCAGAGCATCCGCAACTGGGTGTACGGGGTGGAGTTGGTCGAACTCGATCTGCACATCAACGACCCGGCGTTCGCGGCGGCCGCAGCGGGGAAGTTGCAGGAGATGATGAAGAAATGATTCACCGCAGAGGGCGCATGAGGGCGCGGAGGAAGACAGGAACAGAGTGTTTTCAGA
>JALHQU010000125.1 GCA_022841795.1 Fimbriiglobus sp. | reverse complement strand
CATCCTCCGCCGCCGGCTGGCCTACCTCGCCGAACACCCAGAGGTGGTGAAACCGGTCGTCGGCTTTCACTGGGCTGAGCGACTCGAACGGTAACGAATCAATGTGATCCGGTATGAGTTCCGCGCCGTGGTCGAACTCGGGCGGCAGAAAGGCCACGCATTCGCCGAATGCACGTTCGACAGCGGATGGGTGGTCAACGCGGTTGATCCTCTCGTTCGGGATCGACCACCATTGCCCTCAACGGCAAACTTGCTGCGGTTCACATCCGACTTCTTCCTCACGTTCGGGGCGGACACAGTGCTGGTGTACCACACGCTCCGGTGGCGGTTCTTCCTGACCGAACCAGACTGGCAGACGGTGATGCTCGACGCCGTGCGGGCGCTCGGCCACATACTCGACGCCACCGACTGCGTCATCACCAGCGATTTCCACCCGGCCTACGCGGCGTTCTTCGACGGGGCGTCGTTCGCCGAGGCGCTCGCGGCCGGCGGGCCGGACGACGGCGAGGTGCCGACCCTCGCCGACCTGTACCGCGAGTGGGTGCCGGAAGAGTACGCCGACTCCATCTTCAAGCCGACCCGCGACGGCGACTTCCGGCAAATCTGGTGGGACCGCGACTGGCCGATCCCGGTCGGGTGGGAACTCGTCACCACCTGGGATTCCAAGGGGTACTGGCGGTTCGACTGGCGGGCATGACAGAGGTGTTTGGAATGGAGTCGGGTTGGTCCGTCGCGATCCGTGGTTGGTCGGTCACTGAGGCCCGAAGGGCCGGACTCCCTCAGCCCAGGTCGGAGCGAGCGCCAGCGAGCGCAGGCCTGGGAAACAAGTGGAATGGAAACAAGCCCCGACGGGGCGGGCTACCGCAGGGCGCCCCGTCGGGGCTTTGAACTTTTCCTGTCGTCACCCAGGGCGACGTTCGCCTTCGGCTCACTCGCCCTGGGCTGAGGGAGTCCGGCCCTTCGGGCCTCCAAGCATGTTCGGCCGGGTCACTTGGCCGGCGGCGATTTGGTCATCTGGTGGAGTTGCAGGTCGGGGCCGGCTTGCACCTTCTCCGGCGGGAGCATGCCCTTTTTGAGCAGGAACACCAGCTTCAGGGTGTCGCCATCCAGCTCGTACAGGCAGTCGTACCCGTTGTGCGAGTCGGGCACGCGGTTCAGCCGCACCCGCCGCGGCGGCGTCGGCTCCGGGTCGATTGCCCACGTCCAGTTCATCTCCCCGCTCGGCTTGTCGCTGTCCCCGTGCCACGTCTTCAGGGTGCCGTCGGCGGCGAACCGGAACCACGCCGAGTCCTTGTCGGTCGGCTTCCAGGTGCCGACGAGGAGCGCGGCGTCATCCCTCTTCTTCACCCCTTTCGGTACCGGGGCGGCCGTAGAAGAGGTGACGGCCAGCAGCACGAGCAGGGTGGTTCGCACGGCGTCGCCTCACTTCTTGGCGGTGTCCCGCTTCAGCTCGTACAGGTACAGCCCCTTGCCCGCCGCCACCTTTTCCGGCCACGGCGTGCCCTTGTACACGATCACGACCCGCAGCGTGTCGCCGTCCAGTTCGTAGGCACTCTCCCACTTGTCCAACGGGTCTTTCGTGTTCACCCACGTCAGCTTCTTGGGGGTGACGGTGGTGTCGAGTTTCCACGTCCAGTTGGACACGCCCTTCTGCGGGCCGAGGTTGCCGCCGTTGCCGCCGTACTGTTGGCTCAGGTGGTCGTCTTTCCCGAACACCCAGGTGTGGGTGATGACCCCGCTGCCGTCCTTGCCGTTCTCCGTCACCGTCTTCCAGGTGCCCAGCAGCAGGTCTTTGTCGTCCGCCTTCTTCGCGTCTTTCGGCACCGGGGCGGCCGGGGCGAGGGCGGCGACCAGTATCACGGTGATGAGCGGGCGCATGGCGGACCTCACTTGGATGTGTCGCGGGTCATCTCGACGGCGTACCCGCCGGCTTTCGGCCCGACCCCTTTGGGCAGGGGCTGTCCGGCCCCGACGTAGTTGAGCCGCAGGGTGTCGCCGTCCAACTCGTAGGTGCAGTCGTACGCGTTCTTCCCGTCCCTCTTGTTCACCCACGTCATCTTTTTCGGCGTCTGCTCCGGGTCGATCGCCCACTCCCAGTTCGAACTCTCTTTCGGGCCGAACCACTGTTGCAGGTGCCCGGTGTCCTCGAACAGGTAGGTGTGCGTCCAGATCGCCGCCCCCGTCTTCCCCTGCTCGGATGTGGTCTTCCAGGTGCCCAGGAGCAGCGACTTGTCGTCCCGCTTTTTGACCGCCTTCGGCACCGGGGCGGCGGGGGCGATGCCGGCGAGCAGGCACACGACGACGAGCGGGCGCATGCGGTTCTCCCAGAGGCTCCGCGACCCGAGCCGTGGGGCAAGATTCCATCTTGCCGCGGCAGAACGGCAAGATGAAATCTTGCCCCACTTCCGCCCATCATAACTTCCGCTTGCCGGCGGCGGGAACGTATTTCGCCGGTTCCGACTCGCCCACCACCCGCAGCAGCTCGGCCACGATGTCGTCGCTCGTCTTGCCCTCGGCCTGGGCCTGGAAGTTGGCCCCGATGCGGTGCCGCAGCACCGGCGGCGCCGCCTTCTTCACGTCGTCCACCGCCACCGTGAACCGCCCGTCCATGGCGGCGAACGCCTGCCCGGCCCGCACCAGGTACTGCCCGGCCCGCACCCCCGCCCCGTAGTCCACCATCCGCTTCACGAAGTCCGGGGCGGTCGGGTCCTTCGGCCGCGTCGCCCGCACCAGCTTCACCACGTAGTCGGTCACGAACTCGCTCACCGGCACGCTCCGCACCAGCTTCTGCAGGTTGGCGATGGCCTTGCCGGTCAGCACCTTGGCCAACTCCGGGGCGTCGTCCTTGGCCGTCTGGTTGATGATCCGCTTCTCCTCGTCCAGGCTCGGGTAGTCCACCTTCACGTTGAACATGAAGCGGTCGAGTTGGGCCTCCGGCAGGGTGTACGTCCCCTCCTGCTCGATCGGGTTCTGGGTGGCGATGACGAAGAACGGGTCGGGCAGCCTCATCGTGTCCTGCCCGACCGTCACCTGCCGCTCCTGCATGGCTTCGAGCAGCGCCGCCTGCGTCTTCGGCGGGGTGCGGTTGATCTCGTCGGCCAGGATGATGTTGGCGAAGATCGGCCCGCGGACGAACCGGAACTCGCGGCGGCCCTGCTCGTTCTCGTCCAGCACCATGGTGCCGGTGATGTCCGACGGCATCAGGTCGGGGGTGAACTGGATCCGCTTGAACCCGACGTCGATCACCTGGGCGATGCTGCTGACGATGAGCGTCTTGGCCAGCCCCGGCACGCCCACCAGCAGGCAGTGCCCGCGGGTGAACACGGCGGCCAGGATCTGCTCGATCACCTCCGCCTGGCCGATCACCACCTTGCCGAGCTGCTCGGTCATCTGGGCGCGGGCGGTGGCGAACTGGGACAGGTAGTCCGAGATGCGGTCGGCGGACACCGGCGTTCCTTTCGGCTGGCGACGGGGACGCCGGTATTGTACCGAGATGACGGCGGATGAAGAGGCACGCGGGGAACATGGAAAAGCAGGATTCACCGCCGAGGGCACATGAGGGCACATGAGGAAAATCAGGGAGAGTTCGGCCGGTCGGGTCTACACGCCCTGTCTTCCTCTCGTGCCCTCATGTGCCCTCGGCGGTGAATCCTCTTCTGTCTGGATCCGTGTTATCTGTCCCACCTTGCTTACCGCAGGCCGCTGTTGTTCTTCGTGCCGATGCGGTTGAAGAACCAGAAGTTGGCGGTGCCGCCGGTGCGGCTGCCGGTGGTGTCGTCGAACGCGTCGAACCCGGCGTTCCCGCGGAGGTCGTTGCCGAAGATGACGTTCCCGCTCGACCCGTCGGTCAGCTCCAGCCCGTTGTCCCCGTTGTTGCGGATGCGGTTGCCAGTCACCACCACGTTGGTGGTGTCGCCCAGGTACACGCCGTCCACCGCGTTCCCTTCCACCCGGTTGTCGGCGAACAGCCCGCCGCCCACCCCGACGAAGTCCACCCCGTCCCGCGTGTTGTCGAACACCCGGTTGCCGGTGACGATGACGAACTCCAGGTTCACCAGCAGCACGCCGGTCTGGTTCTCGAACACCTTGTTGTCGGCCACGATCACCGTGCCGGCGGTGTCGGCGTAGATGCCGGCGGCGGACACGTCCTCGTCCCCGGTGTAGTCGTTCCCGGTGATGAGGTTCTCGAAGATGTACCCGTCCGCCCCGTCGCTCACCTGCACGCCGTTCTGCGCGATCAGGTCGGTCGGCCCGGCGCCGACGATGGTGTTCCCGCTCACCGTCGCCGTGGCGTCCGCCCCGAACACCACCACCCCGCCCTTCTGGTAGTCGGTGAGGGTGTTGTTCTGGATGACCGCCGCCGCCGACTCCACGTCGCCCAGCACGGCCACCGCGATGCCGGTCTGCACGCCGTCCAGCGGGTCGTTGCGGATGCCGGTGATCAGGTTGTCGCGGACGGTGGCCGACCCGCCGTCGATCAGCACCCCGTAGGTCAGGTCGTTCGCCGTCTCGGCCGGGCCGGTGATGGTGAACCCGCGGACGGTGACGTCGTCCGCCCCGTCCACGGTGACGATCGCCTTCAGCCCGGTGAGCGTCTCCGGCGCGCGGATGACCGTCTGCTTCGAGTTCTGCGCCCGCAGGGTGAGGCCGTCCTTGTCGTCCGGGATCGTCACCTGCTCGGTGTACACCCCGCGGGCGACCAGGATGGTGTCGCCGGCGTCGGCCGCGTCCACCGCCGCCTGGATGGTGGTGAAGGTGGAGTTCCCCTTGAACTGGGCCTTGTCGTCGTCCACGAACAGGGTGGCGGGCACGGAGCGGTCTTCGAGCAGTTCGATTCGCAACGCCGGCCGGCGGGTCAATTGCTGGGTCGCCATCAACGATGTCTCCTCACGATGGGGCGGGCGACGACGTGGGCGAGAGCGTATTGTGGTGCGATCAGTGGGCCGGTCTACGGCGAACCGGCGTGGTTCTCGAAATCCCCTCGCGAACCACTCCGAGGGCGCCCGAATTTTCCGCACCCGATTTCTCGAACGGCACACGACGCGGCGTCGGTTTCCGGTTGCCACCGCACATCTCATGCCCGGACAATGGGGCCATGAGCAAAGTTCCCGCCGACGACCCCGACCTGAACCCCGGCGAGTACGGGTTCGCCGACCCCGCGCCGGTGAAGCGGGAAGCGCCGCCCACCAAGCACGACAAGTACGCCACCAGCGAGCCGGAGGACGAGGAGAAGCCGAAGCCGCGGAAGAGGAAGCGGCGGGACGGCGACCCGCGGGACGAGCCGGAGGAGCCGAAGCCGAAGAAGCCGCGGCGGGATCTGGCCTACGACGACCCGCCCGCGCCGAACCCGCAAGACCTGGACCCGCTGACCAAACCGCGGCCGTGGTGGTTCTGGACGGTGTGCCTGTCGGCGCTCGGGCTGATCGGCACCGTGGCCGCGGCGGTGTACGTCGGGGCGAAGGCGTCGGCGACGGTCGGGGGTATCGCGCTGTTCGGCGGCGTGGTCGGGGCGGTGGCCGAGACGGCAGTCATCTCGGTCCTGCTCATCTTCATCGGGCAGGTGTTCGGCATCGACTACGGGCCGGTCGCCCAGGCGGTGGTGAAGCTGTTCGGGTGCGTGGCGTTCATCAACGGGTTCACCCTCGGGTTCGGGCTGCTGTGCTACGGGTGCATCGGCCCGCTCGGCATCCTGATGGCGGTCGCGTCCATCAGCCTGGTGGCGTTCGCCACCTTCCAGGCGCAGTTCCAGTTGAACATGTACGAGGCGCTGCTGACGGTGTTCGTCATCGAGGGGTGCGCGTGGGTGATGGCGTTCGGCCTGGGCATGGCGTACATGGGCAGCATCAAGTGACGGCCGGCCGTCACTCGACGACCAGCGACAACCGCAGGCCGACCGCGTGGGCGTACTCGCCGAGCGTCTGCCAGGTGGGGTTACGAGCGACGCCGGTTTCGAGCCGCGACAGGTGTTCCTCGGTCAGCCCGGTCTTGGCGGCCAGGTCCGCGAGGGTCATGCCGGCGGCGATCCGGGCGTCTTTCAGCTTGGCGACGGCCGACCGCAGGGCGAGCGAGAACCGCACCCCGCCGCCCGGTTCCACGTCCTCGACGCCGGGGCGGTGGGCCAGCTTCGCCCGCGCCTGCTTGGCCCGTTCTTTCAGATCGCTTGTCAAAGCGGGGTCGCTTTTCGTGGCCACGTCGGCACCTCGGTCAGGCGGGTTCGGGGACTTCGTAGGCGGTGATCGGGTACAGCATCCGCGGGTCGTCGTGCTGTTCGTCGAACACCACGATGATGAACCGGCCGGTGGACGTGTGCCCGAACTTGCACGGCCGACCCGATGAGCGGCTCACCTCTTCCCGGATCGTGTCGTCCAGCAGCACGTCCTCCACCTCGGCGGGCGTGAGGCCGTGTTCGGCGATGTGGGCGACGTTCCCATCCGGGTCGTCCGCGTCATCCCAAATGGCTTGCACGTCGCTCATCGCGGATGCTCCCAACGGCCATACCAGAACGATACCTGTGAATGATGTAAAAATCAACCCGCTCGCAGGATCGCGGCGACTACGTTCCGCCCTTTCCGATTGCTCCCCGCCGGGCGGCGGGGTATCTTTCATCTACCTACCTTTTCGGTGAAACTCCCGGCCAACCCGGAGCGTCTCACCGTCACCGCCGGCCCCACATTCGACCCGAGGTTCGCCATGCTCACCTTCCTCGGCCGCTCGCAGCCGTTCTGCGACGGGCTGAACCGCCGCAACTTCCTCCGCGTCGGCGCGTTCGGCGCCGGCCTCACCCTGGCCGACCAACTGCGGGTGCGGGCGGCGAACAAGGGCGACGCGGCGGGGCTGCGGGGCACGGCCGAGTCGCCGAAGTCGGCCATCATGATCTACCTGCCGGGCGGGCCGAGCCACCTCGACATGTGGGACCTGAAGCCGGACGCCCCGGCCGAGTTCCGCGGCGAGTTCAAACCCATCAGCACGAACGTGCCGGGCGTGCAGATCTGCGAACACTTCCCGCTCCAGGCGAAGCTGTTCGACAAGCTGGCGGTGGTGCGGAGCCTGGTGGCGGTGGACGAACACAGCGACAGCCTGGTGATGACCGGGTACAGCGAGCAGGTGAACCGCACCGCCGGGCACCCGAGCTTCGGGTCGGTGGTGTCGAAGGTGCGGGGCGGGGCGGGCGACGTGCCGCCGTTCGTGTCGCTCCGCGGAATGAGCATCGGCACCGAGCCGGGGTTCCTCGGGGTGGCGCACCGCCCGTTCGCCCCGGAGGGGCCGGGCAAGGAGAACCTGCGGCTGGCGAACGGCGTGACCGCCGGGCGGATGGACGACCGCAAAGACCTGCTGGCGAACTTCGACACCGTGCGGCGGGACCTCGACGCCAGCGGCAGCATGAGCGGCATGGACGCGTTCACCCAGCGGGCGTTCGACATGATCGCGTCCGGGCTGGTGCGGAAGGCGCTCGACCTGAAGAACGAAGACCCCCGCACCCGCGAGCGGTACAAGGGGGTGGAACAGTTCCTCACCGCCCGCCGGCTGGTGGAGGCCGGGGTCGGGTGCGTGACGCTCAGCTACGGCGGGTGGGACACGCACGACAGCAACTTCAAGACGCTGGCCCGGCAACTGCCGATGCTCGACCGCGGCATCGCCGCGCTCATCCAGGACCTGCACGACCGCGGCATGCAGGACGACGTGGTGACGGTGGTGTGGGGCGAGTTCGGCCGCACCCCGAAGATCAACAACAGCAACGCCGGGCGGGACCACTGGAGCCCGGTCATGTCCGCGCTGGTGGCCGGCGGCGGGCTGAAGATGGGGCAGGCGGTGGGGGCCAGCACCGCCCGCGGGGAGACGCCGAAGGACCGGCCGTACAAGGTGCCGCACCTGCTCAGCACCCTGTACAAGGCGGTGGGCATCGACGCGAGCCAGACGTTCCCGAACGGCAGCGGCCGGCCGATGTACGTGCTGGACGACCGCGACGTGGTGAAAGAATTGGTGTGAGAGTGACTTGGCACCCTGCTCCCCGTTGGGGAGAGGGTCGGCGACGGTGATAGCCGACGACGGGGAGAGGGGTTCTGAGAACCAACCCCCTCCCGCGCTCGACTGCGTCGAGCTTGCCCTCCCCCTGACAGGGGGAGGGGTTCCAAGCACCTTCCGTGTGCCGCGCTGAAACACGAAGCCCACCCGCATCACGGGTGGGCTTCGTCGTTTCCACACACTTCGGCCGCGGGTGGCAAGACTCCTTCCACACTTGATTGCGCTTGGCCCGCTGTGCCACACATCTAGGCACCCCGCGGGTAGACCCAAAATTGGGAAACCGCTCCGCACCCTGGAAAATCAGGGGTCCGGCATTCACATCATCGGGGTACGACCTGTTTGGCACTGTGGTTGCACTGACTCAACCATGCGACGGTGATTCTCCCACCCCACTCACCCGCGGACGGTTCGCGGGTGATCTCTAGCGGTCCTCTCCACCCGCTACCAGTACGAACCACGCCGGACCTGCCGTGCGGCGGGCGTGGCGTTCCCTGCTCCGTGGAGGTTTCGTGAAGGTTCTTCCCCGACTGCCGCGGCGTCTGTCCGTGTTCCTGGTCGTGCCCCTCGCGGCTGCGCTCGTTTCGCTCCTGTACCCCGGCGGGCTGGTGGCCGCGTTCGAGGACGTCCGCGACGCCGACCGGCTGAACGACGAACTGAAGACGTGCGGCGAACACGATGTCGAGTTGGAGGGCAGCCGGACCGTGACCGCGGACCGGGTGGCCCAGAAGGAGCAACTGGTGATGGACTGGATCCACGGCCGGGTGTCGTTCGCCGTGCTGGTCGGCCGGTTCGAGGAGCTGAACCGCGGGGCCGAGCATGTGCTGCGGACGCACCGTCGGTTGTACGGGGAGAACCTGTCCGAGGGCGAGCTGGCGGCGCTGAACGCGGTGTCGTATGTGACCGCCAAGCTGAGGGGCACGTCGTCGGCCGACCACCACCTGAGCCGGCTGCACGCCGAGTACGCCGACCTGTTCGGCCACCCCATGCCGCGGCTGCGGTGACGAGAGCGGGTGCGTGAAAAAGCCCACCGACGGCCGTCGGTGGGCTTTCGTGTTTCACTCCTTCTCGCTGTCCTCGATCGCCTTGCGGACGGTCTTGATCGCCGCAGCGGGGACGAACAGGTCGAACCGGGCGTTGCCCGGGCGGGAGCGTACCGCCCGCGGTCAGCTTGACTTATTCTCGCGGAGGATTTTTCGAAGCCCGATGACGCATGTAAGGATGCCCAACCCGGCGAGAGCTGCGGAAACCCCCCACAATAACGGTCCTGTGGCCCGCTTGTCGTTTTCTAGCACGACCGCGTCCGAGGGGTTCTCCGGCCGGTAACAGACATCTACCGTCAGTCCGACTCTGGCTAATTTCTCGCTGCTATTTCCCCAGCCAGTGCTGCTCTTCTCGTAACTCTTCCCGTCCACCGTGTACTCGACGATCGGGGTCGAGATCGTGGTCGTCTCGACGGTTTGGCCCCATTTATCGACGTACTTGCCGGGGTCTTTGTCGATTCGGACCACCGTTCCCCTTGTTTTTCCTGGGTACTTCCTTTCCAACTTGGCTGCGTCGGTGGTCGAATTCACCGCCTTGAAGATGAAAGGCAACGCCACGGCACAAATGATGACAAGGACGCCTACGACGATCTCGCTTTTAGTGCCCGAGCGGTCCGAAGGATAACTCATCTCGACACCCGTAATGGGGCAAGGGCGAGACTACCGTCCCAGTCTGACACGACGCGCTGTGCGATGCAATAGACCGTTTCGACGGAACGGACGGGTCAAGCTGATTCCTCACCCCCGCCGCCGACCTGTTCGGCCACCCGCTGCCGCGGTTGCGGTGACGAGCGCGGGTGTGTGAAATAGCCCACCGACGGCCGTCGGTGGGCTTTCGTGTTTCACTCCTTCTCGCTGTCCTCGATCGCCTTGCGGACGGTCTTGATGGCGGCGGCGGGGACGAACAGGTCGAACCGGGCGTTGCCCGGGCGGGCGGTGAACGCCACCCCCACGTAGCTGGTGTCGCCCTTGATCTTGCCGAGCTTCGGCATTTCCAGCCCCGGCGCCGGGATGGCCCCGGCCATCGCCCCGAACGACTCGACCATGCTGTTCAGCGTCTCCACCGTGTCCACCAAGCTGATGAACCCGGCCTCGGCCGGCAGTTGCTTGCGGGTGAACAGGAACGCCGCGTCGCCGCCGGCCTTCGCCTTCGGGTCGGCGTAGCTGTCGAGCAGCGCCTTGGCCGCCGCCCAGTCCTTCGCCGTCACCTGCACGAACTTGCCGCCGTCCGCTCCGAAGAACACCGTCTGCTTCTCCGGCACCAGCTTCTTCATCGCCTCGACGGCCGCCTCCTTGGCCGTCGGGTCGGCCACGTTCTTCACGCTCGCCTCGTAGTCCACCTCGATGTTCGCCGCGTGCAGGGTCATGCCGCCGTGCTTCTGTGCCGCTTCCTTCACCGCCGGTTTCTCTTTCAGCACCAGGTTGCTGTACGTCGATCCGCCGGGCAGTTCCTTCATCAGCTTCAGCTTGGCGGCCGTCACCTTGCCCGCGTCCTTGAACGCGGTGACGGCCAGCGACGCCGACTCCGGCCCGGTGACGGTGACGGCCTCGCCCTCGGCGGTGGACAGCAGGTCCGCCCACTGCACCAGCTTCTCGGTCAGCTTGTCGTCCCCGTCCGGGGCGGCGAACTCGCCGCCGAGCGTCCGCTGCAGGTCGGTGAACGCCTTCCCCCACTTGCTGGCGGTGTACGCCTTCATCCCCTTCGGCAGGTCGGCCAGCGCCTTCAGCGGGTTCGGCTGCTCGGTCGCCAGCGTCTTGGCCGTCGGCGTGTCCGGCTTGAACGCGGCGTCGAACCGCAGGTTCGCCCCCTCCGGCCGGGCCTCGATTGAGATCACCAGCCCGGAGGCGTCTTCAATCACCTGAAACATCCCGTCGAACACGGTGCGGGCGAGCTGCATCTGCTTCGGGTCAAGCCCGGCCCCGCCCTGCTGCATGGCCAGGTTGAAGAACGCCTTCCCCTGCTTGATCTGCTCGCCGTACACCTGGTTGATGCGGTCCAGGTTCAGGTACACGGCCGCGTCCGCGTCCAGGAACGACTCGCCCACCGCCCCCAGCTTCTTGGCCGACAGCGTCTCCAGCTTGTCGGCGTACTTCTCGGCCGTCTCCTTGTTCGGGGTGAGGACGACGTACCCGCCCCTGGTGTCCACCGCGAACACCGTCTTGCCGGCCGGCTCGGCGTCGAACTGGTCGATCCCGCCGGCGGTGGTCAGCCCCTTCCGCTCGCCCTCGGTGAGGAACTTCTCCTTGAACGTCTTGTAGTCCTTCACCGGCACGGCCACGACCACCGGCGGGGTGTCGCCGGCCAGCTCGCCGAAGTCGCCGACCGCCACGAACACCCGGCCGTTCGGGTCCAGCCCCTTCAGGTCGCGGCCGTCGAGCGCCTCTTTTAGCGCCTCGTCCAGCTTCTCGGCGGCCTGCTTCGCCAGCGCCGGATCGACCCCTTCCAGCATCTTGGCGACCCGCCCCTTGGTGCGGTCCACCCCGTTCAGCTGGATGACGGCCATCGCGTCGGCGGCGACGGGCAGTTCGGACACGTCCTTCGCCTTGCTGCCGGCGGGCACCGGGGCGGCGAGGGCGGCCGGCAGGAACAGCAGGGCGACGGCGAACGCCGGGATGCGGGAACGGGACATGGTGTGGTGGCTCCGGCTGAGGGGCACAGGTGAGGGCATGGTAGCCGGGGAAGGGGGAGAGTGGAAGCGGTGAACTGCTCTTCGCCGCGACCTGTGGGAGCGGGATTGCTCGGCCGCTCCCACAGGTCGCGGCGAAGAACGCGGGTCACCCCCCCCCGTTCTCGTCCTCGGCTTCCTGGCTCTCCAACCGCAGCGGTTGCCAGACGTGCGGGCGGGCGAGCGGCTCGATGTGCAGCTTCAGCTCCCCGCCCTGGAACACCCGCACCGTGCCGCTACTCTGGCTGATGCAGAACGAGATGGCCTTGGTGCTCTGGCTGACGGCGGCGGCGGACAGGTGCCGGCTGCCCAGCCCCTTGCTCAGCCCGATGCCGTCGGTCGGCACGTCCAGGTACAGGCAGGCGGCCTCGGCGATGCCGTCCCGCCCGATCAGGATCGCCCCGTCCAGCTTGGCGATCTCCTTGATCTGCTCCCGCACCTTGCGGTCGCGGATGTCCCGCTCGGCCCGCGTGTACCCGCGGAACGGGTTGAAGTTCAGATACCGCGACACGTTCAGCACCTTCTTCACGTCGCCCACCACCAGGATGGTGCCGATCGGGTGCCCCTCGCGGCCCTCCCGCCCGATCTCCTTCGCCAGATCGACCACCCCCCGCAGCACGTCCAGCGGCACCCCCTTGCCGAGCTTCCGCAGGTCCTGGTTGGTCATCGGCTCCAGGTGTTCACCCAGGTGGATGACGCTCAGGCTGTCGATCGGCTCGGGCGCGTCCTCGATGGTGGCGATGCCGTTGTACAGCACTACCACGTGCGCCCCCGGCTTGAGCGCCTCGTCCGTCACGGCGTTCAGCAGGGCGTTGTTCAGCCGCTCTTGAATGGGCAGCGGGTCCGGGTCCAGGTCGATGACGTGCCAGTTCTCGTTGTCCTTGAGCGGCTTGGTGAGGGCCGGCTTGTCGGACGCGGCGAACAGCCGGCAGCCGAGCAGGTGCCGCTCCACCTCCTCCCAGTCGAGGGCGGTTTCGGTGAGCAGCAGGACGGCGTCGGCCGGCAACCCCTTCACCAGGTCGCGGGCCGATTGCAGCAACGCCGCGGTTTGAAGCGGTAAGCTCATGCGAGCCGGTTCGGTCGGAACGACAGACGGGAGCCGAGTGCCCACAGTCTAGATGCGGTTGCGGGACAGTCCAACCATTTTGGCGAACCGCGGGCGTCAGCCCGTGGGTGGTCACCCGGGCGGCTGACGCCGCCGGTTCACCGGATCATCGCCTTCAGCCGCTCGCTCAGCGCTTTCACCCGCCGGCTGCACTCGGTCCGCGCCGCCACGAACCCGTCGGCCGTCGGGTTCGGCTTCCGCAGGTAGTCCAGCACCACCGCCTCGGCGTCCATCAGCCCGGCGCACCCGTCGGCCGTCGCCGCCGCCAGCTCGTGCGGGATGACCGCCACCCCGTTGCGGTCGCCGTGCAGCAGGTCGCCGGGGTTCACCCACACCCCGCCCACCCGCACCGGCACGTCCAGGGCGACGATCTGGCAGTACCCGTGCGAGCAGATGGTGCCGGTGGTGAAGCACGGGAAGTCGATCGCCTGCACCTGGTCCAGGTCCCGGCCGGCCCCGCTGGACACCAGCCCGACGCACCCGAACGCCTTGTAGCTGGTACACATCACCTCGCCGAACGTGGCCGCCACCGGCGGGTCGTCCAGGTCCTGGAACACCACCACCTTCGGGCCGGGGATGGCGGCGATCTGCTGAATCTGTTTGTCCAGCCCGGCGTACACGTCGCCCGACTTCGGCACGGCGGCGGCACGGAACGTCGCCGTGACGGCGTACCCGACCATCGGCGGCAGGTGCGGGAAGCTCGGGGTGATGCGGGCGTCCATGTACCCGCTGGTGCGGGGCAGGGCGTCGAACAGCTCGATCACGTTGCAGACGGTCGGGGTGTCGTACTTCCGCAGGGCGGCGAGGACGGAGTCGGGTAGCATTTTCGGTTGCGGATTGAGGAGTGAAGATTGAGGATGGGAGTTGTTGTAGTGCGCAACAGACCCCTCCCCCCGGCCCCCTCCCCCGGAGGGAGAGGGGGAGAAATGCAGCCTCCTTCTCCCCCTCTCCCTCCGGGGGAGGGGGCCGGGGGGAGGGGTTCGGAGTCATGCCGATGTCCGACGAAGCCGCGTTCCTGGCGGGCATCCGGGCCGAGCCGAAGGACGACCTGCGGCGGCTGGTGTACGCCGACTGGCTGGACGAACGCGGCGACGACGAGTCGCGGCTGAAGGCCGAGTACCTGCGGTTGGAGGTCCACATCAGCGGGCTGGCCGACGACCACCCGGAACGGGACGGACTGATTCTCACTCTCCGCGATGTTGCCATGCCCCTACCCGTGGGGTGGAAAACGGAAGTAGCAAAGGTGCCGATCGAGAACTGCGGGGTGCGGTGGCGGTTCCAGTGCCCAAAGAAGTGGGACCAGTTGGAGGAGACCTACTCTCCGAGTGTCCGCTTCTGTTCGGCATGCCGGAAAGACGTTCACTTTTGCCGATCGGTGGAGGAGGCTCGTGAACGGGCTGAGACGGGCGGACATTGCGTGGTGATCGACCTCGGGGTGAGGCGGAGGCACGGTGACATGGACATGCTCCGCAGTCCGCCGGAGTTGGACATGGAGATCATCAGCACGATGGGCATCCTGATTCGACCTGACGACTTCAATCCCAGCGCTCCGGACAAACCCGCCAAGCCCGGCTTCCTCCGCCGGGTGTGGCGGAAGCTGACCGGGCGATAATCTGAACAAATTTTCCTCTACCGGGCTTGACCCCGGCCGCACGACCGGCGTAGGGTGGAGTATGTGAATTCATGTCCACTTCCGGAGAATTGCCATGTCCGCCAACCCGCCGACCCTCGGGGCCGAAATGCTGGCCGCCCTCCGCCACGGGTTCGCCACCGTCCGCGAGGGGATGACCAACCCGGACATCCGCATCGCCCTGCCTACCCCACCGCGATCGATTCCCGGCGGCGGGAAGCCGCTCACCTCGTTCCTCGGCTCGGCGAAACCGACCCCGCCGCCTATCCGCTCCGCGTCGTCCGGTTAAATTGAATTGCACCCATTCGAGAAGGGACGGCGCGCGATGCGGTTCACCAAGATGCACGGGCTGGGCAACGACTACGTGTACGTCGATTGCGTGACCGGCCCGACCCCGACGGACCCGGCCGCCGTCGCCGTCCGGGTGAGCGACCGGCACTTCGGCATCGGCTCCGACGGGCTGATCCTGATCGGCCGGTCGGAGGTGGCCGACGCCCGCATGCGGATGTTCAACGCCGACGGGTCGGAGGGGGAGATGTGCGGGAACGGGCTGCGGTGCGTGGCGAAGTACGTCCACGACCACGGCATCGCCCGCAAGCCGCGGCTGACCATCGAGACCGGCCGCGGGGTGCTGACGGTGGACCTGGAGGTGACGAACGGCAAGGCCGAGCGGGTGCGGGTGAACATGGGCACGCCGATCCTGAAATCGGCCGACATCCCGACCACGCTGCCCGGCGACCCGCCGGTGGATGTGGCGTTCTCGGCGAACGGGGTGACCTGCCGCGTCACGTGCGTGTCGATGGGCAACCCGCACGTCGTCATCTACGGGCAAGAGTTGGCGAGTGTGCCGCTCGAAGCCGTCGGCCCGCGGATCGAGCACGCCCCCGAGTTCCCGCGGCGGGTCAACGTCCACTTCGTGGAGGTCCACTCGGAGTCGGAGGTGACGATGCGGACGTGGGAGCGGGGCAGCGGCATTACCCTGGCGTGCGGCACCGGGGCGTGTGCGGTGTGCGTGGCCGGGGTGCTGACCGGCCGTACCGGGCGGAAGCTGCTGGCGCACCTGCCCGGCGGCGACCTGGAACTGGAGTGGAACGAGGCCGACAACCACGTGTACATGACCGGCCCGGCGACGGAGGTGTTCACCGGCGAGTGGACGGAGTGAGCGAAACCGATCAAGATGATTCACCGCCGAGGGCACAAGAGGGCACATGAGAAAGACAGAACAGAGTGTTCCTGGAAATCCCTTCCCTGCTTTTTTCATGTGCCCTCTTGTGCCCTCGGCGGTGAAACTGTTTTTTGCCCCATGAAGATTCGCAACCCGCACCTGATCCGGGCGGCCGGCTGGCTGGGCACCCAGGTGGCCCGCGGGCTGGTCCGCACCCTGCGGTTCGAGTACCGGGCGCTCGGGCCGGCGGTGGTCATGCCGCCGCAGCCGGAACCCGAGCCGCGGAGCGTGTTCCTGCTGTGGCACGAGACGCTGCTGCTGCCGCTCACCAAGTACGCCTGCCCGGAGGTGTCCACTCTGGTGAGTAAGCACGCCGACGGGCAACTGCTCGGCACGCTCATCAAGGCGCTCGGGCTGAGCGTGGTGTACGGCAGTACCAACCGGGGGGGGATGCAGGCGGTGCGGGAGATCATCCGCGACGTGACCGGCTGCCGGCACCTGGCCATCACCCCGGACGGCCCCCGCGGCCCGCGGCGAGTGGTGCAGCCGGGGGCGGTGTACATCGCGGCCAAGACGGGCATGACCCTGGCCCCGCTCGGGGTGGCGTACCGCCGGCCGTGGCGGGCGAAGAGTTGGGATCGGTTCGCCATTCCGAAACCGTGTACCCGTGCGAAGGTGGTGTCCGGCCGCACGTTCACCGTCCCGCCGAAGGTGCGGACCGAAGACCTGGAGCGGCACGCGGCCGAGGTGCAGGTCGAGCTCGACCGGCTCACCCGCATCGCCGAACATTGGGCCGAGACGAACCGCCTGCCGGAGTGTGGTCCGCACACGCCGTGTGCGGGTGAGCAAGAGCCGCACACGGCGTGTGCGGACCACACTCAGGACCGCCCGTGACCACCCCCGCCCCCGACGATCCGCCGGACTTCCTCGACCGGGTGTACCTGTGGCTGACCGCCCGCCGCACCCGGTACGCCCTGTGCTGGGTGGTGTGCCTGCTGTTCGCCGGGCAGCGGTGGCACCACGCCCGGTTCGAGTTCGACACCGGCAAGTACGCCGAGTCGGAGAAGCAGCGGGCGGACACGAACAACGGGCACACGCACATCGACTTCGGCGGGCAGTGGGTGTTCGGCCGGCTGGCCGCCACCGGGCAGTTCCGCGACCTGTACCACCGCGACGCCCAATGGAAGGTGGTGAACGAAGCGTACCGGCCGGAGGCACAGTCGCCCGCCCAGCGGCAACACTCGTTCCCTTCCGCCGGCCGGCCGACGACCCTGACCGCCGACGACGTGAAGACCGACGCCGAGTACCTGATGGGCTGCCTGATGGGTGACAAGGAGGACCAGCGGCGGGCGAACGTGGCGGCCGAACTGATCGGAGTGGGGCTGGCAGGCGGGTTCGGTGACAACCCGCTGACAGCGGCGGCGAGGCAGGTGGTGGCGGCCGAACGGTTCACCCCGGAACTGGCCGCGGAGTTCGATCGCCCGGTCGTCGGCGGGCCGCTGTACCCGCCGGTCCACGCCTTCCTGTACGCCCCGCTCGGCGCCATCCCCGACCCGCAGACGGCGTACTTCGCCTTCCAGTGGGTGTCCCTCGGGGCGGCGTTCCTGTGCGGGTGGTGCGTGACGGTGCTGTCCCGCGGGCGGATCTGGTGGCCGGTGGCGGCGGCGGTCATCCTCGTCTACCCCGGCGGGCGGCCCGGCCTGGACCTCGCCCAGAACCACTACCTCACGCTGCTGATCGTGCTCGGCGGGTGGACGCTGGCCGCGAAGGGGCACGAGGCGGCCGGCGGGGCGGTGTGGGGGCTGCTGGCGTTCAAGCCGGTGTGGGGGCTGGCGTTCATCCTCGCCCCGGTGCTCATGCGGCGGTGGCGGTTCGTCCTCGGCACCGGCGTGTGCGGGTGTTCGCTGGTGTTGCTGACGCTGCCGTTCGTCGGCGTGCAGGGGTGGCAGGACTGGCTGGCGATCGGGAAGCAGGCGTCGGCCAAGTACAACGTCAACTCGAACTGGATCAACCTGAGCCGAGACGTGTCCGGCATCCCGCGGCGGTGGCTGATCGACTTCGGCAAGCCGGATGCGGACCGGCCGAACGTGGCGGCGGACGTGGCGTCGGCGGCGTGCCTCGGGGCGGTGCTGGCCGGCACGGTGGTGGTGTACCTGTTGCGGGGGAACCGGCGGCGGTCCACCGGGCTGTCGGCCGGGTTCCTGCTGCTCGGCTGCTACCTGGGGTGCTATCGGTTCATGTACTACGACGCGATGGTCTCGGTGGCCGGGTTCGCGGCGTTGTTGGCGAACCCGGCGTGGACGCTGACCGGCCCGCAGGGGAACCTGACGCGGCCGATCGCCACGCGGGCGTCCGGCCGGCGGTTGCGGCTGTTCGCCAACTCGTTCCCGCTCACCGTGCTGGTCCTGCTGCTGGTGAACGACAACGTGATCATCGGGCTGAACCCGCAGGTGACGGTGGCCGCCGGGCGGTGGCCGACGCGGGTGACGGACAAGGACGGGAAGGAGACGTGGGTGACGCCGACGGCCACCGCCGCCAGCGACTACAACCACGCGATCGACACGCTGCTGGTGGTGGCGGTGTGGGCGTGGTGCGGGTGGCGGCTGATCCGCGACGGCCGGCGGGCGGACGACGAGTCGGTCTACGCCGTTCTGCCGAGCAGCGCGTCGAGTGCAGCGCCGATATCCGGCGACCGCATGAGCGACTCGCCGACCAGCACCGCCTGAACGCCGGCGGCGGCCAGCGTTCGCATGTCGGCGGCGGTCTTGATCCCGCTCTCGCTCACCACGGCGACGGACGGTGGGATGTGCGGGAGCAGATCGAGGGTGTGTTCGAGCCGGGTGGTGAACGTCCGCAGGTCGCGGTTGTTGACGCCTACCAACCTGGCACCGGAGTCGATCACACGGGACAATTGTTCAGATTCGTGCAGCTCGACCAGCACGTCGAGGCCGAGCGCGAGGGCCTGAGAATGCAGCTCCTTCAGCCGATCGCCGGGCAGGATTTCCGCGATGAGCAGGACCGCGTCCGCGCCGGCCGCGCGGGCTTCGGCCAACTGGTAGCGGTCGAGGATGAACTCCTTCCGCAGCACCGGGATGCCGACCGCCGCCCGCGCCGCCGTCAGGTAGTCGAGATGGCCCTGGAAGTACTGTTCGTCGGTCAGCACGCTCAGGCACGCCGCCCCGTGCCGCTCGTAAATCGTGGCGATCCGCACCGGGTCGAAGTCGCCGCGGATGACGCCGGCGCTGGGCGACGCCTTCTTCACCTCGGCGATGACGCGGAGTTCGCCCGGCACCCGCACCGCCCGCTCGAACCCGCGGCACGCGGGCAGGGCCGCGACCCGGCGGTCCTGTTCGGCCTCGGGCACGCGGGCTTTCGCCGCGGCGATCTCCGCCCACTTCGTCTCGACGATGCGCGCCAGGATGTCGGCCATCGGACCCTCTACCAACTCACCCCCTCCCTTGCGGTCGGGGTTCGCCAAGCGTCACTTTACGGCGAACACCACGTACCGGCCGCGGCCGTGCCCGCTGCGGAACACGCTCAGCTCGGTGCTGAACGGCCACCACTTCTTCAGCCGCGTCGCCGCCGGCGGGAGCAGGTCGTCGGCCGCCGGCCCCGGCTCGCGGAACCGCTCCCGCTCGGCCGGGTCGTCGATCTGGAACCAGTACCACTGGAGGTCCACCACCACGAACTTCACCGCCGGGTTCGCCCGCATCTCGGCGGTGATCTTGTCGATGCCGTCGTTGATCCCCCGCACCGTGTTGATGTGGACGAACCGGATGCCGGGCTGGATGTCGAGCATCAGGTACAGCGGGTGCGGGGCGTCGTCCCACGTCACCAACTCGCGGTCTTTCACCTGCCGCCCCCGCAGGTACTCGGCCACCTCGTGCAGTTCGGCCCAGCCGATGCCGGAGGCGTGGAACGTCTCGTGCCGCAGGGCGTCCTGCCGCTCCCAGTACGCGGCCCCGGCCAGCGGGCGGAAGCAGTCGGTCCACCGGCGGCCGCGGGCGGGGTCGAACGCCGGGTGCGGGGTGAACACCTTCTGCACCAGCCGGCCTTCGCTCGTGCCCGAGTTGATGGCGTTCACCAGCGGCCCCGGCGCCACCGCCCACGCCAGTTCCACCACCACCAGCCAGGCGAACACCAGGGCGGCCAAGTTCCAGCGGTGCGACGCCCACACCGCCAGCATGAGCATGACCTCGACGGCGTGGGCGTACACGAACGCCCGCTGGAGGAACAGCGACTGCGCCGCCCACACCAGGTACACCCCGCCGAGTACCGCCCGCGTGTACCGCTCCTGGTCGGTGCCGCCGCGGTGCCACAGCCGGCGGGGGATGACGCTGGCGAACAGCCCGCCCGCTTCCGGCGGGCGGAACCGGCCGGACCAGACGCGGGCGTCCAGCAGGCCGATCACCGCCAGCCCCGCGGTCGGCGGCAGGAGGAAGCTCCACGGCGGAAACCAGCCGAGGCAGTTGTCCAGCCGCCAGTCGAGGGTGCCGAACGTGGCCTCCATGTACCCGACGTTCCAAACCGTCATCACTTCGATGAAGTGCGGCCAGGTGCCGGTGAACACCAGGTAGCTGACACCCGCGACCCCGAGCGCCGAACCGGCGGTCAGGTTGCCGAGCAGGTCGAGCGCCGCCGCCCGCCACGGCCGCGGCTGCCCGCCGGCCAGCCGGCGGACGGTGAGCAGCCACGCGGCCGCCGCCACCAGCAGGAAGTGCGGCTTGACCCACACCGCCG
>JALHQU010000124.1 GCA_022841795.1 Fimbriiglobus sp. | reverse complement strand
TGTCGCCGACGGACCCACCCTACAAAGCACTGCTCAGCAGCGTGTACAGCGCGTCCAGGCTCTGCACGATCACCCGCGTGTCGGTGAACACCGGCATGAAGTTGGTGTCCCCGGCCCACCGCGGCACGATGTGCCAGTGCAGGTGCCCCGGCAGCCCAGCCCCGGCCGCCCGACCCAGGTTCAGCCCGACGTTGAACCCGTCCGGGTTCATCGTCGTCTCCAGCACCGCCACCATCCGCCGCAGTGCCTCTTGCAGGTCGAGCAACTCGTCCGGCGAGAGCTGATCCAGCCGGGCCTTGTGGCTCAGCGGGGCGATCAGCAGGTGGCCGTTGTTGTACGGGAACTTGTTCAGCACCACCGCCGACAGGCGGGTGCGGTGCAGGATCAGGTTCTGGCGGTCGGCGGTGTCGGCCAGCCCGCGGCACAGGAAGCAGTCGTCGGCCGCGTCCGTCGGCGGGGCGGCCGGCTTCGGCGCCGCCACATACGCCAGCCGCCACGGCGCCCACAGGTGGTCCATAGGGAATTCCCCGAGGGAGTCACAGTTCAAACAGCCGTTGCCCCGGTCGTTGCCCGATAGCATCCGAGCAAACGATCCCACCCGTCCATTTGCCGTCCGAGGACAGGTAGCGGTATTGCAACTTCTTGAGCCGTTCCGCGAACTGCTCTTTGATCCGTTGGTAACCGGGGCGAACGTGAACATTCCGGACGTGGCCCGCGCAGTAAGTGTGAACGGCGGTTGGGAACAGTATCCCCGAACAAACCAAGTCGCACATTTGAAGGCCGACGTGGTTCTCGCTATGCCCGAACACGGGAAGTTCGACCAGGTTGACGTACCGATTCATTTTGGCACTGTACCGGCCGGTGAACACCGAATGGGACACCTTGGCGTTCTTGTCTTTGGTCCGACTGTCGGCGACGAGCAAACCGTGGTCGCCGGTGGAGACCAGAGAGGCGTCGAAGTACTCGCAAAGCCTCTGGACGGAGGAAGTGTATACGGCGTGGCCGTTGAACGGTTGGCTGATCCCCTTCACCCACACCCGGCCCACGAGTTTGGCTCCCGCCTCTTCGATTAGTGAAAGCATCTTGTCGAAGAACCGTAACGCTTGGCGTCGCCCTCGCTTCCCGCCCTCCGCGATTTGCTTCCGCAGGTCTCCGCCCTTCGGCTCGAACAGCACCCAGTCCAGGAACTGCCGAGGTGAACGGTTATCCCAGAGTACGGCGTTCGGGAAGAACTCGCGCTTCAGGTAGAGAAACTTTAAGGTCAAGTCCTGAACCTTGGACTGGTCCAAGATCAAACCGAGCATCGCGAACAGCGGTTGGATGTCGCTCGTCGCGGATGGGAGTTGCCCGGTGCAGCCGGCTTCGTCCACATAGCAGACGTGCATGGCGACACCCAGAAAGCACCACGGCCACCCGCAAGGGGTGGCCGTAGGATTTGCCGCTCACCGCTTTCGCGGGATTCGGCCTTCAGCAAATTGCTAGAGGAATGATAACTCGGGAAAACTCCCGGTCAATATCTATGGGGCATAAATTCCAAGTACAAGCAGTGTCGTGGTTTGCGTTCTTTCACCCTCACCCCATCTGCATAGCCCATTCGGCGCCCGCTTCAGCCTGTTGCTCACACGGCCGGACGGGGGTAATCTGCCGGGTATGACCGACATCACCCGCGTGCTGGCCGGCATCCGGGCGGGCACCGTGCCCGCCGCCGACCTGCTGCCGCTGGTGTACGCCGAACTGCGCTCACTGGCCGCCGCCCGCCTGGCCGCCGAGAAGCCGGGGCACACCCTGGACGCCACCGCGCTGGTTCACGAGGCGTACCTGCGGGTGGGCGGGAGCGAGCCGTTCGACCACCGCGGGCACTTCTTCGCCGCCGCCGCCGAGGCCATGCGCCGGATACTCGTGGACCACGCCCGGCGGAAAGCAGCGGACAAGCGGGGCGGGGGCATGACCCGGCACGACGCCGCCGAGCTGCCCATCGCCACGCCTGAGCCGGCCGAAGACCTGATCGCCCTGGACGCGGCGCTGGACAGGTTCGCCGAGGTCGAGCCGCAAAAGGCCGAACTGGTGAAGCTGCGGCACTTCGCCGGGCTGACCATCGAGGACGCGGCCGACGCCCTGGGCATCTCCCCGGCCACCGCCAAGCGGCACTGGGCGTACAGCCGGGCGTGGCTGTTCCGGGAAATCTCCGGGAATCCGTGAGCCGGTTTCGCGGCCGGGTACGCATTGCTGGTGTCGGCGAGCCGGGAGCGTGAGCGACCGGAGCAGTAGAAACCTCCGGTCGCTCACGCTCCCGGCTCGCCACGACGCTCCTGGCTCGCCAGATGCCGTCCGAGGGCACGCCGATGACCGACGATTCCATCTTCGCCGCCGCCCTGGATTTCCTCTCCCCGGAAGAGCGGGCGAGCTACCTGAACTCGGCGTGCGACACGCCGGACCAGCGGGCGCGGCTGGACACCCTGCTCGCCGCCCACGACCGGGCCGGGTCGTTCCTCGGCCGGCCGGCGGTCGCCGCGGATTCCGACGGCGACGTCACCCACACCACCGCCCCGGACGGGCCGGTCACCCGCACGCTCGGCCCGCTCTCCGGCGACCCGACCGACGAGACCGACGCCACCGCCTTCCTGGCCCCGCCCGGCCGCCCGGACTCGCTCGGCCGGATCGGTCACTACGAGGTGCTGGAGGTGCTCGGCCGGGGCGGGTTCGGCATCGTGTTCCGGGCGTTCGACGACGTCCTCCAGCGGGTGGTGGCGGTGAAGGTGCTGACCCCGCACATGGCGGCCACCAGCCCGGCCCGCAAGCGGTTCCTCCGTGAGGCCCGGTCGGCGGCCCTCGTCCAGCACGAACACGTCGTCCGCATCCACGAGACGGGTGAAGTCCCGCTGCCGTACCTGGTGATGGAGTTCGTGCCGGGCGAGACGCTGCAACAGCGGATGGACCGCACCGGCCCGCTGGAGACGGCGGAGGCGGTGAAGTTCGCCCGGCAGGTGGCGGCCGGGCTGGCGGCGGCGCACGACAAGGGGCTGATCCACCGCGACATCAAGCCGAGCAACGTGCTCATCGACGCCGGCCCGCAGCAGGCGAAGATCACCGACTTCGGGCTGGCCCGCGCGGCGGACGACGCCAGCCTGACCCGCAGCGGGGCGGTCGCCGGCACGCCCATGTACATGGCGCCGGAGCAGGCCCGCGGGGAGGCGCTCGACCAGCGGGCGGACCTGTTCAGCCTGGGCAGCGTGCTGTACGCGATGCTCACCGGCCGCCCGCCGTTCCGCGCCTCGAACACCCCGGCGGTGCTCAAGCGCGTCGCCGAGGACGAACCCCGACCGATCCGCGAGGTCATCCCCGAGGTGCCCGAGTGGCTGTGCCGCATCGTCGGCAAACTGCACGCCAAGACCCCGGGCGAGCGGTTCCAGACGGCGAAGGAGGTGGCCGACCTGCTGGCCGACTGCGAGAAGCAGCTGGCCGAGCGGAAGGAGCTGACCGACTACTCCCGCATCCCCGGCGGGAAGCCGGTCGTCCGCAAGCCGCGGCGGTGGAAGTGGGTGGGCGCCGGCATCACGGCGGCGTTGCTCGTGCTGCTCGTCGCCCTGTGGGGCAACCTGATCCCGCGGGTCAAGCGGTCGTTCCACCACGAGCTGACCGTGCAACTGCCGGACACGGCCACCGTCGTCCAGTTCTGGGAGACCACCGACACGGTCGAGCGGGAGAACCGCTGGACGTTCACCGGCGAGTGGCCGCTCGAACCGCGGGCGACCGTCGCCAACACCCGGGAGCAGAAGCTGCGGCTGCCGCCGGGGAACTACTACATGCTCGTGTCGAAGAACGGGAAGCGGGTTGAACAGCGGCTGCTGTCGATCGGCTGGGGCGGGTCGCAGACGCTGGCCGTCGCGGCCGTACCGCCGCCGCCGTCCGCCACCGGGTTCACCCCGCTGTTCGACGGCAAGACGCTGAGCGGGTGGAAGGAGTTCCCGGCCGGGCGGGGCAGTTGGACGGTGGAGAACGGCGTCCTCGTCGGGAAGGGAAAGCCGAGCCACCTGTTCACCGAGCGGGGGGACTTCGGCAACTTCCACCTGCGGATGGAGTTCCGCATCCGCGGCGGGAAGAAAGCCGGGGCGGTGGGCGTGTTCACCCACGTGCCGGTGGAAGACCCCGGTGTGAGGCTGATGCCGGAAGGCGGCGGCATCCTCACCACCCTGAAACGCGAACCGATGCCCAAGCTGTACGACCCGCCGGACGCCCCCGTCCCGCCGTCCGCCGACCGGGACCAGCCGCGAATCGTTTGGGGCGGGGATCTGAAGGGCACCACGTTCCTCGGCCGGCCGGTGTGGCCGGCCGAGTGGGAGACGTGCGAGGTGATCGTGGACGGCAAGCGGGTCGAATTCCGAGTGACGGACCGCGGCACCCAGAACATGCTCGGCGGGCAGCGGGCCGGGCAAACCGCCGGCCACATCGCCCTGCAACTGTTCGACGACTGGTCGGTGGTGGAGGTCCGCAAGATCGAGATCAAGGAGCTGCCGGCGGCGCCGCCCGCCTCCGACGGGTTCACCCCGCTGTTCAACGGCAAAGACCTGAGCGGGTGGACCACCCGCTGGCCGCCGAACAAGACGTGGGCGGTCGAGAACGGCGTGCTGACCGGCCGCGGCGAGCTGAACCTGCTGCGGACCGCCCGCGAGGACTACGCGAACTTCCACCTGCGGGCGGAGGTGCGGCTGAACGCCGTCGGGAACAGCGGCGTGCTGTTCCGCTCCCAGCCCGGCGGCCAGCGGCCCCGCCCGTGCTACGAGTGCGAGATCGGCGGGGCGGCGGACGCCACCACCGGCAGCCTGTCGGTGGACGCCGGCCAGACGTGGCTGGCCGCCGCCAAGCACAACCACGCCCCGCCGGACACCTGGTTCACCCTGGAGGTGATCGCCGCCGGCGACCGCCTGACCACCAAGGTGAACGGCTGGCCGGTCGGCCAGACGACCGACGCCCGCTACCGCACGGGGTGCATCGAACTGCAGGTGATGAACCCGACCACGGTGGTCGAGTTCCGCAAGGTCGAGATCAAGGAGCTGCCGGCGGGTGCGGCCCCGCCGCCGACCGCCGTGGCCCCGTTCGACGCGAAGCAGGCGAAGGTCCACCAGGAGGCGTGGGCGAAACACCTCGGCGTGAAGGTCGAACACACGAACTCCCTCGGCATGAAACTGCGGCTCATCCCGCCGGGCACCTTCCCGATGAAGCCGGATTACCGGGTCACCCTCACCAAACCGCTGCGGGTCGCCGCCCACGAGGTCACCGTCGCCCAGTTCCGGGCGTTCGTCGAGGCCACCGGCTACAAGACCACCGCCGAGGTCGAGGGGAACGGGGCCGTCGTCTTCATCGGGGCGAAGCGGGAGGAGCACTTGAAGGGTCCGGAGTACACCTGGCGGCACAAGGGCGTTTCCCGCGGGGACGACTACCCCGTTGGCCAGGTGAGCGGGAAGGACGCCGCGGCGTTCTGCCAGTGGCTGAGCCGGACGGAGGGCCGGAAGTACCGGCTGCCGACCGAGGCCGAGTGGGAGTGGGCCTGCCGCGCGGGATCCCTCGCCGCCTACCACTTCGGCGACGACCCCCGGAGCCTGCCCGAGTACGACTGGTTC
Source organism: Fimbriiglobus sp. (assembly GCA_022841795.1). GTDB lineage: Bacteria > Planctomycetota > Planctomycetia > Gemmatales > Gemmataceae > JALHQU01. The sequence continues at coordinate 14,762 of JALHQU010000124.1, read as the reverse complement.
GCCGACAACTCGGACGACCACACCCACCCGGTCGGGACCAGGCGGCCGAACGCGTGGGGGCTGTTCGACGTGCACGGCAACGTCGCCGAACACTGCCTGGACTGGTACGCGCCGCTGGGCACCGGGGCCGCGACCGACCCGCGGGGGCCGTCAACGGGGCAGCACCGGGTGATCCGGGGGAACAGCTTCGTCAACCCCAGCCCGCGGCTGACCACGTCCAGCCGGTCGTCCTACGACCCGAACTGGTCCATGAACCACTTCGGGATCCGGGTGGTGTGCGAAGAGGTGGAGCAGACCCCGGCGTCCGCCCCGCGGCCGGTGCCGAAGACGGTGGCCGACGTGCTGCCGTTCCTGGCCGGGAGTTGGAAGGTCGAGGCGCAAGCACTCGATCCGAAGCTCCCGTCGGGTCAGCCACCCACGGCCGAATACTTCACCCACGAATGGGTCAGCAACGGCAAGTTTCTGCGCGGGCGGGTTTCCCAAGGACTGGTGATACATGCTTTCGACACCGACAAGAATGTGCAGCGACACTGGGCGGCCTGGCCCGACGGCACCGCCTATGGGCCCGTCGTTGGGGAATTCAATCCCGACAACCGCTCTATGGTCTGGCGTCGCAGGGTTGACTCCGGCGGCGAGTCTATTCACATGGTCGAGTTCGTCGATCCCAACACGGTCAACACGCGGCTATTTCAGCGTGACGCCAGGGACAAGCTCGTCCACGATATTCGCCTGAAGTTCACCCGCGTCCAGGGGGCGTTTCCACCTCCCAGGGGGCTTATCGACCCGACCCGCCCGGCCGAGATGAAAGTGCTCGACCGGCTGGCCGGCGAGTGGAGCAGCGAGCAGACCGTCACGGACGCCGCGGCGGCCGACAAGCCGAAGAAGCAGACGACCCGCACGACGGCCGGGCTGATCCTGGGCGGGCGGTTCGTCGAGAAGTTCGTGACCAACGAGACGACCGGCACGAACGACTACACGCTGATCTGGTACGACCCGGCGGCGAAGCGGTACCGGCGGTGGTACTTCGCCGACAACGGCCAGTTCCTGGAACTCGCCGGCACCTGGCACGACGGCACGAAGACCCTGGCGTGGACCGCGACGGACGACACGGTGTTCGTGAGCGAGGTGTTCCAGGGCGACGACCGGAGCGAGTTCCACATCACCTTCAAGGACAAGGGCGGCAAGACGGTGCGGGAGACGATCGGCGTCCACCGCCGGGTCGCCCCGGCGGGCGACTCGCGGGAGGTGCCGAAGACGGCGGCCGACTTCCTGCCGTTCGTCCGCGGCACCTGGAGCCGCGACGGGGAGGTGGTCGAGCCGAAGGCGAAGGCCGCCCGCGTCGGCGGGCAGTTGGCGCTCGACCTCGTCGCCGGCGGGAAGGTGATGCGGGGTCTGAACGTGGACGAACACGCCACCCCGACCAGCCTCATCCTGCACGCCTACGATCCCGCCACCGGTCGGCTGAGCAGTTGGTATTTCAGCCCGGACGGGACGGCGACGTCCTCCGACGCCTGCGCGTACGACCCGGCCGACCGCACCTTCAACTGGTTCGAGAAGGTGCCCGGCGGCGGGCAGTCCACCCACAAGATGACCGTGGCGGACGCCAACACCGTGCTGGCCCGGCACTACGACATGGACGCGGAGGGCAAGATCGTGTTCGAGGCGCGGGGGACGTTCACCCGCTCCAACCTGCCGCCGGTGGTGCCGAAGGTGTTCACCGACCCGAAGCGGCCGGCCGAGACGGCCGTGCTCGACCGGCTGGTGGGCGAGTGGCGGACGGACATCACCGTCAAGCCGGCGACGGTCGAGTCGTGGCGGACGACCGCCAGGCTGACCCTCGGCGGGCGGTTCGTCGAGATGACCGGCACTAAGGACGGGGGCGGGGCGAGCGACTACGCGGTGGTGTGGTACGACCCGACGGCGAAACTCTACCGCCAGTGGTACTTCAACAGCGACGGCCACACCTTCCCCATGACCGGCACCTGGGACGAGTCCACGAACGCCCTGTCGTGGGAGACGGCGGACAAGACCAAGACCGGCCGCTGGACGTTCAACGGCGGCGTCCGCGAGTTCCGGCACGCGATCACCGACGGCAAGGGGAAGGTGCTGTCCGAAGTCACCGGCGTGTCGCGGCAGGTCTCCCCACCGAAGCCGGCCGTCGCCCCGTTCGACGAGAAGCAGGCGAAGGAACACCAGGAGGCGTGGGCGAAGCACGTCGGCGAGAAGGTGGAGTTCACGGACTCCAAACTGGGCATGGAGTTCCGCGTCATCCCGCCGGGCGAGTTCCGGATGGGTTCACCCGAACGCCCGGCGAAGGGGAACGGCGACGAGCCGGCGAAGGACGGCATCGCGCAACTCATCCAGCGGGGGTACGACGCCGAGTCGCCGCCGCACCCGGTGCGGATCACCCGCCCGTTCGCCGTCGGCAAGTACGAGGTGACGGTCGGCCAGTTCCGCAAGTTCGCGGAGGCCGAGAAGTACGTCACCACCGTGGAGAAGGACGGCGGGCACGGGCTGGTGAACGGGGAACTGGCGGCGGGCAAGGAGTTCACCTGGAAGACCGTCGGGTACACCCAGGCCGACCTGGCGCCGGTGTGGAACGTGAGCGCCGACGACGCGGCGGCGTTCTGCAAGTGGCTGAGTCGGGAGACCGGGCGGGCGGTCCGCCTGCCGACCGAGGCCGAGTGGGAGTGGGCGTGCCGCGGCGGCACCGCCGGCCGCACCTTCTTCCCCGACAAGGACATCCACAAGTACGCCTGGGGGCCGGCCTCGCGGACGGACGGGCCGGGCACCAAGAAGGACGAGGCCGCCCGCAAGGAGGGGCCGCAGCCGGTCGGCCAGCGGGCGGCCAACCCGTTCGGCCTGCACGACACCTGCGGGAACGTGTGGGAGTGGTGTTCCGACTGGTACGGCGAGCGGTACTACAAAACGCTGCCGGCCGACCGCACCACGGACGACCCGACCGGGCCGGCCGGCCCGGACCGCGGGCGGAAGAACCACCGGGTGCAGCGGGGCGGGAGCGTGTTCCACCTGGGGGCGGTGTACTCGAACTCGACCGCCCGGCCGGTGGGCGAACACCCGGCGTGCGGGTTCCGGGTGGTGATGGAACTGCCCGCTCCCGCCGACAAGCCGGCGAAGTGACCCCGCCCGCGGCCCTTCCCCGGTGCGGAACCCACGGCGGGTGGTATGATGGGAAGGACCGCCGAGGGCAACGCCGATGAACACCACCCCCACCCCAGCCGCCGTCGAGTACGTCCGCGCTTTGTCGCCGGACGATCAAGAGGCGGTGCTCGAATTCCTGCTGAAGGAACTGATCCGCATCTACGGCGGCACCGGGCTGATCCCGTTCGAGTCGGGCGAGGGGGAGTCGATGGGGTACTACGTCCCGGCGGCCGCGGCCGCGGAACTCCGCCAGCGGTTCGTGCCGCCCGCCTCGCCCGAAGGGGAGTTGCAAATGGCCGAGGCACTCGCCACGCCTGGTCGGTCGGTCAGTTTCGAGGAGATGAAGGGGTGGCTGCCGGCGGCGGGTGTTGCTCCAACCCGATGACTTCCACCGTCCGGCTCTTCGTCCCGCCGAGCACCTTCTTCTGGTCGCCGAGCGTGTATCGCACCCACGCCCGCCCGCCGAGTTCGCACCAGTAGGTCGGCGGGGTGGTGCGGTCGTCCCGCACCGCATCGGCCGGCAGCCCGCCCGCCCGCACCAGCCGACGCTTGAGTTCGTCCAGCAACACGTCCGCGAACCGGCGGGCGTCGGCCGGGTCCGCCGCCAGGGCGAGTGCCCACGCGGCGACCCGCGGCCGGACCGTCTCGTGAAATTTCACGATCACGCGCATCCCGACCTCCGGGTTCACCCCATCCGCTTCCGCAGCTCGGCGTCCACCGCGTCCAGGTACTCGTCGGTGGTCAGGAACGGGGCGTTCGGGTCGATCAGGATGGCCAGGTCTTTCGTCATCTTGCCGGACTCGACCATGTCCACGCACACCTTCTCGACGGTCTCGGCGAACTTCACCACGTCCGGGGTGTTGTCCATCTTGCCGCGGTAGATGAGGCCGCGGGTCCAGGCGTAGATGCTGGCGATGGGGTTGGTGCTGGTCTTCTTCCCCTTCTGGTGCTCGCGGTAGTGGCGGGTGACGGTGCCGTGCGCCGCCTCGGCCTCCACCGTCTTCCCGTCCGGCGTGGTCAGCACGCTGGTCATCAGCCCGAGGCTGCCGTACCCCTGGGCGACGGTGTCCGACTGCACGTCGCCGTCGTAGTTCTTGCACGCCCACAGGTACCCGCCGGTCCACTTCAGGTTGGCCGCCACCATGTCGTCGATCAGGCGGTGTTCGTAGGTCAGCTTCTTGGCGTCGAACGCCGCCTTGAACTCGGCGTCGAACACCTCCTGGAACAGGTTCTTGAACCGCCCGTCGTACACCTTCAGGATGGTGTTCTTCGTCGAGAGGTACACCGCGTAGTCGCGGCTCAGGCCGTAGTTGAAGCACGCCCGGGCGAACCCGCGGATGCTGTCGTCCAGGTTGTACATGGCCATCGTGACGCCGCCGCCGGGGGCCTTGAACACCTCCTTCTCGACCGCCGGCCCGCCGTCCGCCGGGGTGTACGTCAGCTTCACCGTGCCGGCGGCGGGGAACAGGATTTCGCTCGCCTTGTACTGGTCGCCGAACCCGTGCCGGGCGACCACCACCGGCTTGCTCCAGTGCCCGACCAACCGGGGCACGTTGCGGCACACGATCGGCTCGCGGAAGATCGTCCCGTTCAGGATGTTCCGGATGGTGCCGTTGGGCGACGGGTACATCCGCTTCAGGTTGAACTCCTTCACCCGCGCCTCGTCCGGGGTGATGGTGGCGCACTTGACGGCCACCCCGTACTTCTTGGTGGCCTCGGCCGACTCGAACGTCACCTGGTCGTCGGTGGCGTCGCGGTGCTCCATGCCCAGGTCGTAGTACTTCAGGTCGATGTCCAGGTACGGCAGGATCAGCTTCTCGCGGATCTTCTGCCAGATGATGCGGGTCATCTCGTCGCCGTCCATCTCGACGACCGGGTTCGTCACCTTGATCTTGCTGGCCACGAGGAGGCTCCGAACAGAGGGCGGAAAGGGGATAGCTTATGAATCACCCCACGACGGAGGGAACGACATGAACTGGCTGGAACCGTGGGTCGATCTGGCGAAGTGGGAGCGGGATTTGGTGACCACGTTCGAGCGGGTGCTGGACCGGGAACTGGCTCCGGGTCATGTGCTGTACGGGGTGCCGGTGGCGGCGGTCGGGAAGCGGGACGGGACCGACGACGTGCTGTTCCAACTGCTCGACGGCAGCGGGCGAGTGGCGGTCGTTCACCTGACGTGGACGCACTCCCCGCCGGAGCGCCCGCCGTGGCCGGCGACGGAGGTGTACGCCAGTTTCGAGGAGTTCACCGAGCAGCGGATGCGGCCGGACCACGAAGAGGCGGTGGAAGAGTAGTCTCAGCGTGGACCAACGACGGGTGATTCCGCACCAACCATTGCCGAGGAGCCGTTCAACGACGGGCGGGCGGAGTCGGAGTGAAGGGAAGAGCGGCTATCGCCTGATCGATGTCGGCCCGCATCGATGCCCGGATCGCGTCCCGCGTCTGATCGTACTCTCGCATCCGCTCGGCGAAAGCTCGGTCCATGTCCGCCTCGATCCGATCGGCCGTCCGCTCGAACCGGCGGACGGCTCGGATCAGGTACCCGGCCATCAACACGCCGACGACGAGGTTGAACGCCAGTGGTAGGAGCCAGTCCATATCCGATCCTCACCCTTGGAGTGTCCGGTTCAACGCCGCCAACTGTTTCGTCAGGTTCTCGATCTGTTCGTCCTTCGCGGCCAGCAGTTTCTCGTGCATCTCTGCCGTGTCCCGTTGTCCGGCCAGGAACCGTTTGATCTCCGCGTCCCGGTCGTCGCGAGCCTCCTGACGCAGTCGATCCTCGCGGGCGGCGGTTTCCTGCCGGTGCTTGTCGGCTCGTTCCTCCAACCGGACTTCCTTCTCCTGCACCTTCTTCACCGCATACCAGATGGCGAACCCGATCACGGTCACGATCGGGAATTGCCGCAAGATTTCGATCAGCCAGTCCGGGATGCTCATTCACGGCACCGGGCGCGGGTGTCGGGGCACTGGTATTAAACCCCAGCACGGCCGCCGAAGCAAGACGACCCCCGGCGGGGCCGGGGGTCGCGGGGCATCGGCTGACACCCCGGTGTCAGTCGAGCGGCAGCGGGGAGGTGCCGCTGGCGTCGCCGGCGGCGCGGAAGTTGGCGGTGGCGATGCTGAACCGCACGTTCCGCACCGACCCGTCGCACATGACGAACTGGCAGCCGCTGACGTGCGGGCTGCCGAACCGCACCGTGTCCGCCAGCCCGCGGCGGTCCTGCAGCGGCGGGTTCTGGGCGGACCGGGCGACGTCGTTGTTGATGCCGGTGTACATGCACTCGTTGTCCCCCGGGTCCTGGCCGGTGGCGTAGTTGGCCGGGTTCATGTACTTCTCCCCGAGCATGAGCGTGTTGCTGGTGCCGCGGGTGATGTGCACCAGGGTGACCGGCCGCCGCGGGGCGATCGGCCCGTTGAACAGGGCCGGGTTCATGGTGTTCCGCCCCGCGGCCGTCCGCACCCACCAGTTGTTCGGGGTGGCGTCGTCCCCGTCGCGGAAGTTGTCCGGCCCGGCGCCGGCCTCCCGCCAGCCGGTGTTGCTCACGCACGCCGCGTAGTCCGTCCGGCCGAACAGCGGCAGGATGACGCCGGGGTGGTTGCGGTAGTCGAAGCTGAACGCGTTCGGCAGCGGCTGGACCGGCCGGCGGGACGGGCAGACGAACATCTTCAGCGACGTCTGGTTGCGGGCGCTGAACCCGGCCACCCCGGGCAGGCCGGCCAGCGGCTCCTGCTCCATGTACGGCAGGATGCTGTACACCCACCCGCCCGGCTGGTCCTTGCCCACCCCGCGGGTCGGCTCGCCCACCCAGAACCACCCCCACCCGGCCGACGGGAAGTGCCCGTTCGCGTCGTGGCAGTTGTGCACGGCCAGGCCCATCTGCTTCAGGTTGTTGTTGCACTGGAGGCGGGCGGCGGCCTCCCGCACCTTCTGCACGGCCGGCAGGAGCAGGCCGATGAGGATGGCGATGATGGCGATCACCACCAGCAGCTCGATCAGCGTGAACCCCGGCCGGCGAGCCGGGAGCGTGAGCGACCGGAGAACGAAACGGGACATGACGCACCTCGGCGAAAGGGAGAACGGATGAAACGCCGCACCGCCGAAATGGGGGAATGACCGGCCCCTCACTTCGGCTTGGACACCAGGTTCAGGTCGATGGAGTCGTCCCCGCGGCCGGACCCGGCCACCTCGCACCCGAGCAGCGGGCGGGTGGCGTAGTCGGCCGGCACCCCGCCGCCGGCCACCGCGATCCGGTACACCCCCGGCGACATGCCCGGCACCCCGTCGTCGCGGGTGAGTGACACCACCCCCGTGTCGTCCGACGTGCCCTTGCCGCCCGGCACCGTCCCGCCCAGGCACTTCTCCGGGGTGAGTGTGACCGTCGCCCCGCTCACCGGGGTGCCGTTCAGCAGCACCCGCACCGTCACCCCGGACGCGCCGAACCCGGCGTCGGCGTAGGTGGCGAACCGGGCCTTCAGTTCGTCGCGGGACAGCTTCTTGTCGTTGTTCGTGTCGATCCGCCCGGCCGCCGCCTTGATGCCCGGGCAGGCGTCCAGTTCGGCCTTGGCCAGCGCCCCGTCTTTGTTGGTGTCGAACTCGGCCAGGGCGGCGTCGGCCGACTTGTCCGGGTCGTAGGTGGCGGTGGAAGCGATCGGGCTGCCCGCACCCCCGCCGCACCCGGCGGCGAGCGCGATCCCGAAGCCGAACACGAACCCGGTCAGAGCGAGTCGCCGTGGCATGGGGCACCGAACCGGCTGACGAAAAATGAGATGAAACTCATGAGAAATTATCAGCACTGCCAGCCGGTGTAAAGCGCGGAATGCGGATTCGGTGTGGTGTTTGTTTTCGGCGAACCCGGCCCGCCGATGGCCGGCAGATAACGATGTGGTCGATGGCTCAACGGCCGCGACGAACGACGGATCACATGCTATTTCGCGTCCAGCACATAGCTCGGGATGCCCGGGGCGGCTTCCGCCCGCGTCAGCCGGAACGAGTGCCCCAGCACCGCCGACTTCACCCACCCGCCGGCCGCCCGCCGGGCGGCCGTGTACCCCTTCGGCCCCCGCTTGAACACGTCGAACCGCACCGCCTTGCCGCGGGCGTCGATCAGCCAGTATTCGGTCACCCCGGCGTTCCAATACGCCGACATGAACCACTCGGTGTCCTTGTCCTCCGAACTCGGGCTGACGATCTCGACGATCAGGTCGGGCGAGCCGCGGAGTTCAGTCGCTACTGCCTCCTGCCCGGCGCGGGTGACGATCCGCCCGGCGGCCAGCGCGTCGAAGGTGAAGAACAGAGCGTCCGGGACGGTGGCGATGCCGGCGTCCTCGTTGGTGAACCGCATCCCGTCGGCGACGAACACCCCGAGCCGCCTCTCGCGGACCAGCCGGTTGAGCGTTTCGGACACCGCCGCCTTCACGAAATTGTGCGAGTACAGTTCTTCCATGGTGACGTCGATCCACACCTCCCCGTTGAGGAAGTCGATCCGCCCGTCCTCGGGGAACTCGTCCGAGTGCATCCACGTCACGAACGAGTCGAAGTCCCGCACCCACGCGGGCACGCGGACGGCCACAGCGCCCAGGCAAACGGTCATGTCGCAGTCTCCGGTTCGGCTGCCCGCAGGATACCGGCGGGCGAGGGGCGGTTCCATCCCAGTCACCCGCCCCGTACCCTGACCGGATGGCGTACCGCACCCTCCGCTGGCCGCTGCTGCTGTCCATCGCCGCCGCCGTCCTCACCATCGGCCTGAAGGCCACCGCCTACGCCGTCACCGGGTCGGTCGGCCTGTTCTCCGACGCGCTCGAGTCCGGGGTGAACCTGCTGGCGGCGGTGGCCGCCACCTTCTCCCTGTGGTACGCCCACCGCCCGACCGACGCCGACCACCCGTACGGGCACGAGAAGATCGAGTTCTTCTCCAGCGGGCTGGAGGGCGCGCTGGTGTTCGTCGCCGGCCTCGTCACCGCCTACTACGCGGTGGAGCGGCTGCTCGTGCCGAAGGAGCTCCAGCGGCTCGACCTCGGCGTCGTGCTGGCGCTGGTCGCGTCCGCCATCAACTTCGGCGTGGCAATGTTGCTGCTGCGGGTGGGCAAGCGGCACGGGTCGATCATCCTCGAAGCCGACGGCCACCACCTGATGACCGACGTGTTGACCAGCGTGGCGGTGGTGGTCGGGCTGGGGCTGGTGGCGCTCACCGGGTGGAAACCGCTCGACCCGCTGCTCGCGCTCGGGGTCGGGCTGAACATCCTGTGGACCGGGTTCAAGCTGGTCCGCCGGTCGTTCGACGGGCTGATGGACCGGGCGTGGCCGGCGGACGAACTGGCCGAAATCCGCAAGGTGATCCGCGCCGCCCTGCCGCCGGGCACCGACTTCCACCGCCTCCGCACCCGCCGCGCCGGGCGTCGGAAGTTCCTCGACTTCCATTTGCTGGTGGCCGGCGGGCTGAGCGTGCGGGAGGGGCACGCGGTCGCGCACCACATCGAGGAGCAGGTGACGGCGGCGGTGCCGGAGGCGGAGGTGACCATCCACGTCGAGCCGATCGACGAGCGGGCGTCGTGGGAGGAGGTCGAGCTGGCCCGGCTCGGCGAACCGACCGCGCCCCCCCGACACACAGATTCCACCGCCGAGGGCACATGAGGGCACCAGAGGAGAACAGAAGACGGAAGAGCTAACCACAGAGGCACAGGGGCACAGAGAAGGCGAGAAAAACCGTTCTGAAAACAGTCTCCTGTCTGCTCTGTGTCCCTGTGCCTCTGTGGTTCAAACTCTGTCTTCCTCTGGTACCCTCATATGCCCTCGGCGGTGAATCTCTTCTTGCCGCTCCGCGCATCCCCAACCCATCCCGTCCGCACAACCGCTACACGCCCCGCGGCCGCACCACCGGATTTCGCCTCACCACCCGCATTCGGCTGGGGCGAATTCCGGCGTGCCGTAGAATCGCGCTAAGGTTTGAAAAAGTTACGAGGGGCCGCCGTGCTCCGTCGCTGGACCATCTTGTCGCTCGCCGCCGCCACCCTGCTCGCGTCCGCCGGGTGCGGCGGGCGGCTGTTCCACCGCAAGCGGTGCGACACGCCGTCGGCCCGTGACCGCGACGACATCGGCACACGGGACCGTGATTTCGACCCCGGCACCATCCGCCCGCGGGACTCCGGCACCATCCCGTCGCCGTCGCTGCCCACCACCCCCGGCCCGCGGACGTTCGACCCGGTCACCCCGGACGGCCGCCGGCTGGACACGTTCAGCCCGACCCGCCCCGGCCCGCGGTTGGAAGAGCCGCTCGACCCGTACCTGCCACCAAGCAGCGTGCCGAGTTCGCCCGGCGACCTGCCTCGTGGCGACCTGCTGCCCCCGCCGGTCGAGTCGAAGAAACTGATCCTCGCCCCGGATGGTGCGTCCGACCTCGCGCCGCCGGCGACGAAGTCCGACTACACCCCAGCCCGCGAGAACGGCCTGCCGCTGCCCGACCGCTCTGTGCTGCTCGACCCGGTGTCGCCGAACGGGCCGATCGCCCTGCCGAAGACGACCGCTGAGCCGGAGCCGACGAAGCCGTACACCGCCAACGCTTCGCCCAAACCGGAGGTGAAGCCGGAACGCGGCATCGACCTGAAGTCGGCGATCGGGGTGCCGAACATCACCGCCGTCACCGGGTACGACGGGGTGTACAGCGGGCGGCGGCCGGCGTCGATCGACGGGCTGGACTGGCTGCAGAAGGCCGGGTTCCGCACGGTGGTGTACCTGCACGACCCGAAGGCGGACACCGGCCCGGCGGCGGAGCTGTGCGGCAAGCGGGGGATGAAGTTCGTCGGCATCCCGGTGGCGCCGGACCGGGTGAAAGAAGCGGCGACGGCGTTCGACGCGGCGGTGGCGGACGCGGCCGGCCGGCCGGTGTACGTGTGCGACCCGAACGGGCTGTGGGCGGGGACGCTGTGGTACGCCCACTTCCGGGCGGTCGGGAACCTCAACCCGGACGCGGCGAAGGTGCGGGCGCAGGGCCTCGGGTTGGGCGACCCGGACACGAGCGACGAGAAGCGGAAGCTGTGGGACGCGGCCCAGGAGTACCTGCGGACGCGGTAGGCACATCCTCGCCTGGGGCTGACGCCCCCGCTCACTCGCGGTACGGCTTCTTCTTGCGGAACAGCTCGATCTGTGCCCGTGCGTTCTCGCCCCACTCTTTCACGTACACGGGGTCTTCGAGGGCTTTTTTCTGCCACCTGATCGCTTGCTCGAAGTCCCCGACTTCGGCGTAGGCGACGGCGAGCGTGTCCAGGTATCCGGGCTTCTTCCACCCCGTCATCTCGCAAGCCTTCGTCGCGTCCTCCAGCGCCTTCTCTCCGTTCCGGAATCGGTCGTCCAGAGTGGTAGCAAGCAGGTACGCCCGGTTGTTGAGGGCGTGGTGGTTGTTGGGATCCAGGCGGATGGCCTCGGCGTAGTCGGCGAGCGCCTTCTCCTCCTGCCGGTTGTTCATGTGATGGGCGAAGCCGCGGGCGTCGAAGCACACCGAATTGGTGGGCTCCAGGCGGATGGCCTCGTCGTAATCCCGGAACGCCAGGTCGAAGCGGTCGCGATAGTACCAGGCCGTTCCTCGATCCACATACAGGAGGGCACGACTCGGACTCTTCCGAATTGCTTCGTCGAGTTTGGCGATTTCCGGATCGGACATTTCCTCCTCCCGTTGGGTCGGCTGGATCACCGACCCTGTTGGCGTCGAAAGCCCGTTCCGACCGCAGCCGGCAGACAGGGCGATCATGAACGATAACAGGGACAGAGTGAACACCTTCGTCATGGGCTGCGCCTCGGTGTTGTTCGCTGAACGATAGGTGGCGTTTTCACCGTCCGCAAGGGGCTACCGCTCGATGGCGACAGCTCCCCCCCACCCGCTGCCGTCGCTCCGCTCCCGGCATCGACCTCCCCCGCAAGGGGGGAGGTGAAGAGGCCCGCCGCGGTTCCGCAATCCTCACCGACCGAAGACCCTCTTCACCTCCCCCCTTGCGGGGGAGGTCGGCGACCGCGTCAGCGGACGACGGGTGGGGGGAGTGAACGCCACACCCAGGCGCTGACGCCGCTCGGCTCGCCCGTTCTTCGCTTGCACGCCCCCGGTGCCGGGTCGTAACGTACACTCCGACCCGCTCCGGAGAGAGAACCCCATGCCCGTCGGCCCGGATCGCGTGTGCGCCGTCGTCGCCCGCACCCGCCACAAGATGATGCAGGTGGAACTCGAACAGGCGGCCAAGAAGGCCAAGCTGGTCGAGGTGCGGCTGGACTTCCTGGCCAAGGCGGTGGACTTCAAGCGGCTGCAGCCGTTCAAGAAGTGCGCGTGGGTGGCCACCATCCGGCGGCCGGCGGACGGCGGGCGGTGGCCGGGCAGCGAGGCCGAGCGGCAGACGGTGCTGCGGCAGGCGGTGGTGTCCGGCTGCTTCGAGTGGATCGACCTGGAGACGGACATCGCCGACACCATCCGCCGGTTCGGGCCAGTGAAGCGGATCGTCAGCTACCACAACATGGTCGAGACCCCGCCGGACCTGGACGCCATTTACGAACAGATGCTGAAGCAGGACGCGGACGTGTACAAGATCGCGGTCCTGCCGCGGACGGCGGCGGACCTGGCGGCCATCGTCGCCATCCAGAAGCGGGCGACGAAGCCCACCCTGTGCTTCGGCATGGGCGACTTCGGGTTCCCCACCCGGTTCACGGCGCTCAAGTTCGGCGCGCCGTGGATCTACGCCCTGTTCAACAAGGACCGCGAGCTGGCCCCCGGCATGCCGGCGGTGGCCGACTTCCGCACCACCTACCCGGTAAAATCGATCGGCCCGGACACCAAGTTCTTCGCCCTGCTCGGCGACCCGGTCGGGCACAGCCTCAGCCCGGTGCTGCACAACCACCTGTTCCGGCGGAGCAAGGTGGACGCGGTGTACGTGCCGGTGCGGGTGCCGAACGGCCACCTGAAGGAGACGGTGGAGGCGCTGAAGAGCGTGCCGTTCAGCGGGTACAGCGTGACCATCCCGCACAAGGAGGCGGCGGCGGGACTGGCGGCGGAAGCCGACCCGACGGTGTCGCAGGTGGGGGCGGCGAACACGCTGGTCAACCGCTCGAACGGGTTCTTCGCGGCCAACACCGACTTCGCCGCGGCGATCGATTCCCTGCGGGTACACCTGGACGAGAAGGCGGAAGAGACGAACGTGGCCGCCCGCGAGTTCGGGCAGTTGGCCGCGCTGGTGCTCGGGGCGGGCGGGGCGGCGCGGGCCATCGCGTTCGCCTTGCACCGGGCGGGCACCCAGGTGACGGTCGCCGCCCGCACCCCGGAGCGGGCGCAGAAGCTGGCCGAGGAGGTGGGGTGCAAGCACGTCGATTGGGCGGCCCGGCACAACGTGACCCCGTGCGACGTGGTGGTGAACTGCACCCCGGTGGGCATGCACCCGAACGTGGACGAGTCGCCGCTGCACGTCAGCTTCCTGCGGCCGGACCTGATCGTGTTCGACACCGTGTACAACCCGGAGCAGACGCTCTTGCTACGAGACGCGAAGAGCCGCGGGTGCGGGATCGTGAGCGGGCTGGAGATGTTCGTCCGCCAGGCGGCCCGGCAGTTCGAGCTGTTCACCGGCCTCGCCCCGTCGCTGGAGCAGCTGCGGGAACTGACCCGCAAGGCCCTGTCCCCGCTGACCAAGGCGATGGACGAGGAGGCGGTGAAGAGCGGCATGGCCGACCCGGACGACATCCCGCCGTCCGACCCGAAGTGGCAGGTGAAGTACAGCGGCGACGGCACGACGGCAGGCGAGGGTTGATGTGGTGGCGATCCCGACGACCCGGTACGCTGGCCGGTGGAGGACTTCCCGATGACCGCCATGCCGCCGAAGTTCGACGCCCTCCCGCCGCGGCCGGGGGTGCCGTTCCGGTTCACCCGCGAGCAGTACTACGAGATGGGCCGGCTCGGATTCTTCGACGGCGTGCGGGTGCAACGCCTGCACGGGGAGATCGTGGTCATGAGCGCCGTCAACTGGCCGCACGTCCTCGGCTGCCGCATGACGCGGGACGCGCTCGAAGCGGCGTTCGCGGGCGTGGCGTGGGTGAACGACCGCAGCCCGCTGCCGACCACGGACTCCGACCCGGAGCCGGACCTGGCGGTGTACCCCGGCAAGCCGACGGATTACACCGACCACCCGACCAACCCGCTTCTGGTGGTCGAGGTGTCGGCGTCCACGCTGTTCGACGACACCACCACGATGGCGGAACTGTACGCCACCGCCGGTGTCGCCGACTACTGGGTGCTGGACCTGGACAACCGCCGGCTGATCGTGTTCCGCGACCCGGCCCCGTTGCCGGCCGGGTTGGGCGGGGCGGCGTACCGCACCCGCACCGAGTTCGCCGAGTCCGATTCCGTCGCCCCGCTCGCCGCTCCTGCCGCACAACTCCGGGTGGCCGATCTGCTGCCGTGATCTGGCGAGCCGGGAGCGTGAGCGACCGGAGGATTCAATACCTCCGGTCGCTCACGCTCCCGGCTCGCCACACCAGCTGCCGCGCTGCCACATCCCGCCTGGCCCTGTAGCCTGAACCCGTTCGTCCCACCCTCCCGCCCTTCATCCGGGAACGCTGCCACCATGACCCGTTTGCT
>JALHQU010000123.1 GCA_022841795.1 Fimbriiglobus sp. | reverse complement strand
CGCGTCTGCTCGGTGTTCCACGTCAGCCGGAAGTACCGGCCGACCCCGGCCTTCACCACCGCCGCCGCGTCCGGCCCGAACAGCGGGGCGAAGTACACCCCGTTCTTGTCCGTCTGCTTCGCGTTCACCGTGTACAGCAGGTTCTTGGTGTCGGTGGTCACGCTGTAGTCCTGCACGTCGGCGAACGTCACCTCCTTGTTGTCGGCCAGGTTCTTCACCCCCAGGTCGGTGCCGAACGTCTGCCGCGTGCCCTGGCCGGGTACGCCCGGCCCGCCGCCTTGCCCGCCGAACCGCCCCCCGCCGCGCTGGTCGATAGAAGAACCTAACCCCCCCGGCCCCCCTTCCCTGGGAGGGAAGGGGGGAGAAAAGTCAGAATCCCCCTTCTTCTCCCCCTCTCCCGCTGGGGGAGGGGGTTGGGGGGAGGGGTCTGGGCGAGGCTCCTTCACCGTGATCAGCACGCCGGCCCCTTCGCCGACGATGCGGAAGTTCCGCACCCGTTCGATCCGCTGCACCACCTGCCCGGTGCTCAGGTCCATGACCGCCAGCACCGGGCGGGGCGTCGGCTTCTGTTCGGCGCGGGCCTTGTCGGCGTCCGCCTTCGTCGGCGTCAGGGGGAAGTACACGAACTTCGAGTCCGGGGTGAACGCGGGGCTGCCGGTCAGCCCGCCCCCGCCGATGCTCGGTGGCACCGTCGGCGGGACGATTTGATCCTCCGCGGCTTCCGACTCGCTGGTGCCGGGGTTCGGCGCGGCCCCGCCGGTCCCGCCAGCACCGATGGCCGCCCGGATGCCGACCGGCACCCGGTACTCCGCGCTGGTGCCCACGTTCTTCACCACGAACGCCCCGTCCGCCGCCGGCACCCCCTGGGTGTAGGCCACGAACTTGCCGTCCGGCGACAGGGTGACGCCGGTGGCCGACCCCCAGATGTCGTAGTCGGCGTGGGTGAGCGGGCGTTTCTTCGGCGGGTCCTGGGCGGTCGCGGCGACCGCCACGAGCAGCAGTGCGGGCAGGGTGTGGCGAAGCACAGCGGCGGCTCCATGAAGTGCAAGAATAGGAGGTGAGGTGATTATCCGCCCTGCCGCGAGAAGGGCGAACGATTTTCCGGATTGTGCCGTGTTCACGGCGAGCCGGGAGCGTGAGCGACCGGAGGATTCGGAACCTCCGGTCGCTCACGCTCCCGGCTCGCCAATTTCACACCTTGCCCAACACTAGATCCACCACCCAGCACCCCCGCACATGCGGACCCGGTCCGCGGCAGTGGGCGAGAATGTCCGGGTGGTCGCACCCCGTTTCTTCCAGGGCATCGGCCAGGATCGGCAGGCGGTCGAACGCCCGCTCGGCGTAGATGCCGGTGGCGAGTGCGTGGGCGGTTTCAGACCGCCACGAGTCAGCGAATGCGACCGCCCGGAACGGGTTGCCGAAGACGCAGCGGAGGAGGTGGACGTGGCGACGTTGTTCAATTTCCCGAGCTTCCAGAAACTCAGGTAACAGCCTGACCGCGTCATGGTCTTTGCGCCAGTCAAGCTCGTTGAATCGACGCCAACCCCTCTGCCACAAGGCAACAAGCCGTTCCACCTCATAGTTCGCACTTCGGGAAAGCGAGTCATACGCGACTGCGTCCGCGGCCCGCTCAACTAGGTTCGTCCACTTGTCATCCTTGATGCACTCCACAGTAGTTGCGGCAGCGGCGATGGCGTACAGGTCTGTTTCGCCTGGATTGGCGACCGATGCAGCGGCGTCGATGGATTCGCCTGTTGCACGGGATATAGCTGCCCTTAACTCGCGCTCGTCCACTGTTTGTTCGATCTGGCATTCCAAGAGTGCAATTGCCCGACGGCAAAGTTTAAAGTCGTCGGAGTTGAGCAGGTACTCGACACGTTGGCAGCAGGAGAGGGCAAACAACCGACGTTTCCGCTTGGCGCCCTGTTCAACCACCGTCATCATCGGCGCAGGGTCACCGCACCTCAGCCACTCCGCTTCAGTCATCGCCTGTCCTCCGGCCATGTTCCAACATAGTTTCTTCCGGCCGACAGCGGATGATTCCGGAGAGGGGGCCCCCCACCCGGCCGGAACCAATGAGAGCCACCCTACCCAAGCCCTACAATACCCGCCCGCTCGTCCGAGCGGTCCCCTCCCGGAGCATCCCATGTTACTCCACCGTCTGCTCGTGCTGCTCGCTGCTGTCCTGCTCGCCCCCACGCTATTCGCCGCCGACAAGTACTGGGTGTTCATCGGCACCTACACGTCGAAGGACGGGAGCAAGGGCATCTACCGCTGCGAACTGGATGTGAAGACCGGCGGGCTGTCCGCCCCGGAGTTGGCCGCCGAGGTGGGCAGCCCGTCGTTCCTGACCATCAGTTCGAACGGCAAGTTCCTGTACGCGGTCGGCGAGACCAGCGGGAAGGACGGCGGCGGGGTGTACGCCTACGCCATCGACCCGCCCTCCGGCAAGCTGACGAAGTTGAACGAGACCACCAGCGGCGGTGCCGGGCCGTGCCACATCTCGGTCAACCGCACCGGCCGGTACGCGCTGGTGGCGAACTACGGCGGCGGCAGCTCGGCCGTGTTCAAGATCGGCGACGACGGGAAACTGGGCGACCGCACCGACTTCCGCCAGCACGAGGGCAAGAGCGCGAACGCGGCACGGCAGGAGAAGCCGCACGCCCACTGCGGGGTGTTCCGCAGCACCGCCGACGGCGAGTTCGCGTATGTGGTGGACCTGGGGGTGGACAAGGTGTTCTCGTACAAGCTGGACGAGACCAGCGGCAAGCTGGAACCGACCAAACCGGGGTTCGTCGAACTGCCGCCGGGCAGCGGCCCGCGGCACATCGCCTTCCACAAGGACGCGGGCAAGGCGTTCGTGTGCGGCGAACTCACCTCCACCGTCATCACCCTGCGGGCGTACGACTCGAACGGCACCCTGCAGATGTACGGCACCGGCGGGCTGGCCGAGCGGAAGGACGCGGTGCTGTCCACCCTGCCGAACAACGTGGCGGAGGACGTCCGCAAGAAGAACTCGACGGCCGAGGTGGTGGTCCACCCGACCAGCCCGCACGTGCTGGTGTCCAACCGCGGGCACAACAGCCTGGCCGTGTTCAAGTTCAACGCCGACCAGACGGAGGCCGCCGGGCACATCACCTCGGCCAGTGAGGAGCGGAAGATCGCCACCCCGCGGAACTTCAACATCGACCCGACCGGCAAGTGGGTGCTGATCGCCAACCAGGACGGGGGTAGCGTGGAGGTGGCCGAGTGGGACGCGACCGGGAACGGCAAGCTGACCGGGCACGCGGCGAAGGTGAGCAAGCCGGTGTGCGTCAAGTTCCTGGCGAAGCCGTGAGGCGCCATCAAGCCCCGGTCTCATGACCGGGGCTTCGTTATGTCGCCCCCTTCGGGGGCTTTGAACTCTTCAGCCCGCGGAGCGGGCAGCATACCGTAGCCCCGGTCGTGAGACCGGGGAGAGCTACGCCGCAAAGCCGCTTTACCACCGGAATTCCAGCCCCAACTGCACCCCCTGCGCCCAGAAGTTGCTGCGGGCGAACGGCACGGTCGGGCGGTTCTGGCCGGACGGCGGCACGCCCGGCGGCGGGTTGGGCACGAACGTCACGTCCACCACCCGGTCGATCTGCTCTCCCGCCCGCATCACGTTCGACCAGTACAAGAAGTTGTACCCGGCATACACCCGCACGTTCGGGCTGAGCAGGAACCCGGCGTTCGCCGTCACCTCCGGCACCACGCTGAACGAGTTGCGGCGGAACGTGCCCAGGTTCGGGCCGGCGGCCAGCAGCCCGCCGGTGAACGACTGCGTCGCCTCGCCCGGCCGGGTGCGGTTCTGGAACCCGTTGATGTCGATGGTGCTGGTCGTCACCCCGAGGGCGACCGACGCCCGCACGTCCAGGTCCAGCCGCCCGGCCCGCAGCGTCCGCCAGTGGCCGATCTGCCCGCCGTGGAAGCGGTTCCGCGTCTCGAACCGATCGCCGACGACGATCTGCGTGCCCACCGGGTCGCCGGACGCGGCGTCAGTTGAGGTGATGAACTCGGTGATGTTCAGTCGGTCGCGGAGGTTCAGGTGGCGGTACCCGACGAACCACCCATGCCCGCCGTCGCACCCGGTACACACCGCGCACCGATAGTTGGCGTCCGCCCCCCACAGGAACGTGTCCTGCTCGACCTCCAGCCGGCCGCTGGATATTCCCGGCCGGGCGACCACCTCGCCGAACTCCTGGTTGAAGTTCGGGGCGAAGATCGGCCGGGTGAGGACCGGCCGGCCGTCGAACACCTGCCGCTCGGTCCGCGGGCCGATGAAGAAGAAGCTGCCGTCCACCCCGTGCAGGTTGCACTCGTCCAGCCACCCGCCGGCCCGCACCCGGAAGCCGGGCAGGAAGCTCGGCCCGAACCGCCCCGGCCCGAGCAGCACGCGGGTGTCCGGGTCGCCCAGGAACCCCAGCCCGGTGCCGCTGGCGGAGGTGGTGGCCAGCACCGGCACGTTCCCGCGGGCCGCCCACCACAGCAGCAACTCCGTCTGCACGAAGAACCCTTCGCTCGTGTCGCCGAACGCCTCGTCCGTGCCGAATCGGTTGCGGAGACGACCCTGCCGCGGGTGTTCGTTGGTCAGCAGGTCCATCCCGAAGATGTCCCGTAAGGCGTAGTCGCGTGACAGGTTGATCGGCGGCGAGCCGAACACCCGACCACGGACCGGCACCACGTCGGACGGCGAGGCCATCCCCGGTGCGGGTTCGAGCGGCGGCGGGCAGTAGGTGGTGGCGTTCGGAACGGTGGTGGCCGGGAACGGCCGCGGCGGTTGAGACGATGCGGGCGGCACCGGCGGGTCGGCCGGCCGCGGGGCGGGCAGCGGTTCGCCCTTCGGCTTGTCCGCCGGTTTATCCTGGGCTTCCGGCAATCGAGACACCGGCAGGGCTGGCAGTTCCACACCCGTCTTCGTCGGCGCCATCGGCAGCGGGGCGATCGGCGGCAGTGCGTCCGGCACGAGCGACCGCGGTTCGGAACTGCTGGCCGGCGGCGGATCGGCCGGCGGGGTCGGCGCCGCGCGGAACACCACCGGCTGCTCGGCCGGCGACGGCAACGGAACCGGGGCCGGCGACGATACCAGACCAGCGGGCACCGTCGGCTTCGGTTCGACCGGCGGTGCTTTCGCGGGAACCCACCCGGCGGGTTCTGGTGTCGGCACGACCGGCGGCGGAGCTGCGTGAGGTGGAGCCGGGGCGGCTGGTGCAGGCGGGGGTGTGGACGCGGGCTTCCAACCGGCATCGTCTGCTCGGGTCGCGGACCCGAACAGCCCGAACGCCGCCACCACCGCCGTCGCCCGTACTTGCCTCATCGCCGCACCCTCTCGCTGTCGCCGAGTCGCCCGGCGACATCAGGCCGTGTCACGGGTTTCATCGTGGTTCATCGGCCGTTCGCCGGCACGTCCCGCACACATTCCGCGACCGTTCAGGTCGGGCCTGGTTTTTCAGCCGGTTTCACGGATCCACTCAAGTGCCCACGTTGTCGCGACCACAGTTCGGGTTGACCCGGCACCTGGGTTATGCGATTGGCAACGGCCCGATGAGATTTCGGAGGTGCCGTCAGCGGTGTCCGACACCGACGGTTCGACGAGGTGGACGAAATGACCGGCTATCGGCAGAGGCGGTGGGCGTGGAAACTGGGCGTCGGCCTGTGCGTGCTGCTGTGCAGCACCGGGTCGGCCCGCGCGTTCTACTGGGTGGGCTGGCCGGGGGCCGGCTCGCCCACCCCGCCGCGGATCGTGTCCGAAACGATCCAGGTGGACCACCGCGACCCGACGCCGGTTAACAAGCCGCCGGGCGGAGAGCCGTGGCGGCCGCCTGGTGACGACGACGAACCGCCGCCGCCCGGCGGGGTGCCGGAACCGACGACGATTGTTCTGGCGGGGGTCGGGCTGGCCGTGGCCGGGATGCGGTTGAGGCGAAAGCGGCGAGCGAACTGAACCGGCGAGCCGGGAGCGTGAGCGACCGGAGGAATCATCCCATCCGGTCGCTCACGCTCCCGGCTCGCCACATTACGCCGCCACCACGTTCCGCCGACGGTCCGGCACGGACTTGGTCGCGTTGCGGGTGTCCACCACGCACTTCGCGTGCTTGACGATGAACTCGTAGTCGTAGGCGGTGTGGTCGGTGGCGATGAGTACGCAGTCCTGGGCGGCCAGGTACTCGGCGGTGAGCGGTTGGCTGTGCATCGTCGGCAGGTGCGGCCAGTGCCGCATGGCCGGCAGCGTGGGAATGTGCGGGTCGTTGTACGACACCGCCGCCCCCTTCCGCAGCAGCAGGTCCATCAGCTCGAACCCCGGACTCTCCCGCGGGTCGTCGATGTCTTTCTTGTACGCCATGCCGAGGATGGCCACCTTGCTGCCCTTCACCGGCTTGCCGGCGTCGTTCAGCGCGTCCGCCACCTTGTTCACCACGAACGTCGGCATGGCCGTGTTCACCTCGCCGGCCAGTTCGATGAACCGGGTATTCATCCCGTGCCGCTTCGCCACCCACGCCAGGTAGAACGGGTCCAGCGGGATGCAGTGCCCGCCCAGACCGGGGCCGGGGTAGAACGCCTGGAACCCGAACGGCTTGGTCTTGGCGGCGGCGATCACCTCCCACACGTCGATGCCCATCCGGTCGTACAGCACCTTCAGCTCGTTCACCAGGGCGATGTTCACCGCCCGGTACGTGTTCTCCAGGATCTTGCACGCCTCGGCGATCTCCGGGGTGCTGACGCGGACCACCTGCGGGACGATCGCCTCGTACAGGGCGCACGCCACGTCGCCGCTACGGTCGCACAGCCCGCCGACCACCTTCGGGATGTGCGACACCGAGTGCGTCGGGTTGCCCGGGTCTTCCCGCTCCGGGCTGAACGCCAGGAAGAAGTCTTCACCCGCCTTCAGCCCGGTGCGTTCCAGGATCGGCAGCACGTCCCCGCGGGTGGTGCTCGGGTACGTCGTGCTTTCCAGCACGATCAACTGCCCGCGGCGGAGTTGGCCGGCGATGGCGTGGGTGCTGTTCACCACGAACGACAGGTCCGGCTCGCGGGCGTCGGTGAGCGGCGTGGGCACGCAGATGAGGACGCAGTCGGCCTCGCCCAGCCGGTCGAAGCGGTCGGTCGCCTCGAACCTGTTCGCCCGCATTTCCTCGATGGTGGCGTCCGGGATCTGCTTGATGTAGCTGCGGCCGGCGTTCAGCTTGTCCACTTTGTGCGAGTCGATGTCGAACCCGAGGACGCGGAACCCGGCGCGGGCGAACGCGCGGGCCAGCGGCAGGCCGACGTATCCGAGGCCGATGATGCCGACGGCGGCGGTCTTGGTGCGAACGCGGGCGAGCAGATCCGGGAACGGGTCCGTCATGTGCGGGTCCATCCGTGGTGAGTCGGCGGCGTCATGCCGCGACACGGGGAATACTGTCACATCCGGCGGCGGGGTGTCAACCGCAACGACAGGTGTCGGAGAGGTGAGGTGTCGGGTTTTTCGGGCGGTCAGACGGCGTCCGGGTCCACCCCGAGTTGACGCAGTTTGTCGGCGAGTTCGGCCGCCTTCCGCTCGGCCTCGTCACGGTCGCGGGCGATCTCGTCCGGCTTCTTCAACTCCCGGCCGTCCGGCCCGAACACGGCCAGTTGCCCCTTCTTCGACAAAAACCGGAATCGCAGCCGCGGGCTGACGAAGTCGGCCATCTCCTCTTCGGGGATGCGGACCAGTCCGCTCCCCGCCCGCCGCCACCCCTCCACGAACATGGGGAAGTCGGGGTACACGATGTAGTATTCCTCCGCCCCGAACCGCTCGTAGAACGCCCGCTTGTCCTCCATCCGCTGCTGGCGGTTGTGCGGCGACCACACCTCGAAGATCACCTGCGGGAACACCCCGCCCTCCTCCCACACCCGGTAGCTGCCGCGGTACCCCTTCGGTCGGCCGAACGCCGCGTACACGTCCGGCGCCTGGCGGGCGTCGGCGTCGCCCTCGACCGGGTAGATG
Source organism: Fimbriiglobus sp. (assembly GCA_022841795.1). Lineage (GTDB taxonomy): Bacteria > Planctomycetota > Planctomycetia > Gemmatales > Gemmataceae > JALHQU01. Next base: position 12,566 of record JALHQU010000123.1, on the reverse strand, counting down.
AGGTGGTCGCCGGCCACGAACACGGCCGGGTCGTCCCGGAAGTACGCCTCGGCGTTCCACTTGAGCAGCGCGATCCAGTCGAACTGGAGGGTGTTGTCGGCCATCGGCTCCCCGTCGCAGTCCGGGTAGTGGATCAGCGTCGGCTTCGGGGCGGAGGTCATTTCTTCTTCCCGTGTTTGCCCAGGAACTCGTAGCACCCCTGGAATGCCCCCCAGTTGTTGGACGTGACCCCGTTCTGGGTGCTGCCCTGATACCCGCCGGCGTCCGCCTTCACCCGCACCTTCACCACCGCCGTCTCGTTCACCGCCAGCACCCCGGCGTGGACGACGGCGGTGCCGGGGTCGGAGTCGGTGGTGTACACCCCGGTGCCCCACACGCTGCCGCCGATCCGCCCGGTGATCTCGACGCCCACCACCTTGTCGAAGTGCGTGCGGGACAGCCCGGCGATGCCGCCGATCTGGGCCAGGTTGACGATCTCGATCTTCTCGTCGATGGCCGCTGACGCCCCGTTCACCAGCACCCGCGCGTCCGCCCACCGCAGCGCCTTCTCGGCGTCCCCGGCCTTCACCCGGACGGCGTCCGGGGCGAGCCGGCCGGACAGCTTCGAGTCGTCGGCTGTCAGCACCAGGTCGGAGTCGCGGAGGTCGCCGTCCGCTTCGGGGACGGCCGCGGCCAGCTTGTCGAGTACCTGGATGAGGTGCGGGTTGGTCTGCAGCTTCTTCGCCGTACGGACGACCAGCGGGTACGCCTTCGGCCCGAACTCCAGCAGCGCGTCCTTGCCCTTCTCGCGGGTGCGGGCGTCGGCGGCGGTGATGTCGGCCACGGCGTCGGCGATCCGCTTCCGTTCGGCGTCCGTGTACCGCAGCCCGAACTCGATGCGGCGGATTTCCTTGTTCGGGATTTTGAGCGTGCCGAACGACGTTTCCAGCGTGATCGTGTCGTCCAGCAGCGTCACCCGCTGGAGCTTGCCGTCGGCCAGCCGCACCTCCCACTCGCCGGGCTTGAGCGGGGCGTCCGCCTTCACGTCTGGCTTGTCCGTCTTGCCCGATTGCCCGACCACCGCCCCGACCCACGCCGCGCACACACCCAGAATCAGGCCGCACCTCATCGGGAGTCCCTCCGCGTTGCGAACGGATGTCACCCACAACCGTACCCGAACGGCGGCGTTAGCGGAAGGCGGCACCGTCGGGTTGTGACAATCCGAGACACGGTCAACTCCGCCACCACTCCCGCACCGACTTCGGCCAATACCGGGACGGCAGCGGCAGCACGACGTGCGGCGGGTCGGGCAGGGCGAGGATCGGCAGCAACGGCTTGCGGAGGCAGTGGTCCGGGCCGGGCAGGTGCTTGCGGACGACGTAGGTGGTGGTCATCAGACAGCGGGCGTGCGGGCTGAACGCCGGCGGCACCTGTAGCCCGAACACTCGTGTCATCTCGTTGGTCAGGTGGTCGGCGATGGCCTTCATGAGCGGGTCGGTCGGTATCGAGCCCTTCAACGCGAACAACTTGGAGGCGATATCGTTTAACTCCTCAAGGCCGATGTCCGGGTGGTCGTGGGAGTACACCACCTCCGCCGGGCAGTCCCAATCGCCCGGGGAGAAGAGCAGGCTGTTCGCCTGCACGAAGTGCCCCCACACCACCCGTCCGTCCCGCCGCAGCTCCGCCAGTTTCAGGAACAGCGTCTCCAGGTCGTCGATCGGCTCCCGGTAGATCCACTCCGGGCGGGGCACCCGCCAGTACGTCAGGCGGTCCCACAGGGAGATCCGCCGCGGCGGTGGGCCGAAGTTCGCCGCACACTCGGCGATCATTTCGCGGAACACGGGCGGGTCTCCACAGAAGTGTAGCCCGCACACTCCGTGAGCGGGCTCCAGAGTCCGCACACGGAGTGTGCGGACTACACTCGGATCGTTCACACCTCCGGGCCGATCTCCTTCGCCTTCAGCACCTCCGTCTTGTCCCCCTTGCTCACCGCGTACTGGAAGTTGGTCCGCTCGGTGGCCGCGGCGCCCACCTCCCCCTTCGGGCTGAGGGCGAGGAACGCGCACGCCGCCGGGTGGACGCCCCGCCGCACGGCCGCCGCGTTCACCCGCTTGGCCGCCAGCTCGCACGCCTGCTGCGGCGTCTTCCCCGCCCGCATCTGCTCGACCATGAACAGGCTGCCGCCGATGCGGATGATCTCCTCGCCCACCCCGGTCGCGCCGGCGGCGCCGGCCAGGTCGTCCACGTACAGCCCGGCCCCGATGATCGGCGAGTCGCCCACCCGCCCGGGCATCTTGAACGCCAGCCCGCTGGTGGTACACACCCCGCCCAGGTGCCCGTTCTTGTCCAGCCCGAGGACCGTCACCGTGTCGTGGTTGCTCTCGTCGATCACGTTGATGTCCACCGGGTCGAAGTTGTCCTGCCGGCCGCCCGGCTTCTTCTTCACTTCCGGGTGCTTCTCGAACCACTCGCGGATGGCCTCGACGGTGTGCGGCATCTCCAGCTTGAACCCCTCTTGGAGGGCGAACCACTTCGCCCCCTCGCCGACCAGCAGCACGTGCGGCGTCTTCTCCATCACCCGGCGGGCGACGGCGGACGCGTTGCGGATGTGCTGCAACCCGGCCACCGCCCCGCAAGAGAGCGTCTTCCCGTCCATCACGCACGAGTCGAGGGTGAGTTGGCCGATGCGGTCCGGCAGGCTGCCGAACCCGACCGACCGCACGGCCGGGTCGTTCTCGACGGCCTGCGCGCCGGCGATGACCGCGTCCAGCGCCGGCTTGCCGGCGGCCAGCAGGGGCAGGGCGGTGTCCGTGGCGGTCTTACCGAACGGCCAGGTGGCGATGACGACCGGGTCGGCCATGAGAGGGCACTCCGCGAGCGGTTCGGGGGAAGGCGGGATGACCGCTATTGTGCGGCCGGCGGGTGAAAAAAACAGCACGGCCCGGACGGTTCCGTCCGGGCCGTGCGAGTTGTCCGTCCGGCGAATCACGCGGCCTTCGCCTTGTGCCGACGGCGGAGCCAGCCGGCCGCGGCCAGCCCGACAGCCCCGACGGCGAACACCGTGCCCGGCTCCGGCACCGGGGTGAACGTCAGGTCCAGGTTGGTGCCGTTCACCACCAGTGACACCGAGTTGAACCCCGAGAAGTTGACCGACGACAGGGTGAAGTCGGTCAGGTACGCGAAGTCGGGGGTGCCGCCGCCCTCGGTGATGGTCGCCCCGTTGGTGACGGCGGCGATGGTCAGGGTGTACGCCCCGCCGTTGGTCAGCCCGGCGTCGTTCAGCAGCGCGATGTTGAACGCCGTGGTGGTGACGAAGTTGAGGGACCGGCTGGCCCCGTCCACGATCAGCCGGTCGCGGGTGTACGTGCCGGGGCCGGACGCCAGGTTCGCCAGGTCCGCCCCGAACTGCCCGCCGCCGTTCACCGTCACGTTGTTCGCCACCGTCAGGTCGTCCACGGTGCCGCCGTTGTTCACCCCGCCGCGGACGGTGCCGCCGCTGTTCACCGTGGTGGCCCCGCCGACGAACCCGGACCCGCCCAGGGTGCCGCCGCTGTTCACCGTCACCGCCCCGTTGCCGGTGGCGCTGGAGGTGCTGATGCCGTTGTTCGCGTACAGGGTGCCGCCGCCGATCGTCGTGCCCGCCGAGTAGGTGTTGTTCCCGGTGAGCACCCAGGTGCCGGTGCCGGTCTTGGCGACGCCCAGGCTCAGCCCGCCGCCGTTCGCCAGCAGCGGGAACAGGGTGTTCAGCCCGGCGTTCGACCCGGTCAGGGTGAGGGTGCGGCTGGTGACGGCGGCCGGCAGGGTGATGGTGAACGTCTGGGCGGTCTGTTGGGTGGCGTTGGTGGTGGCCGCGCTCAGGCGGATGTAGTTGACCCCCACCTCGGTGATGGTGGTGCCGGCCGGGATGTTGGCGTTCGCGCTCAGGGTGGACCCGACCACCAGTTGGGCGGCGATGGCGGTGGACACGGTGATGGCGCCGGTGGTGGCGTTGATGGTCGCCCCGGTCAGGTTGGTGGGCGGGGTGGTCATCACCGCCGACCCGGTGGCCGAGAACACCAGCGGGCCGGTGCCGGAGGCGTCGAGGGTGCCGCCGGTGCCGGCCAGGCTGAACAGCCGGTTGGTCGACTCCCCGGCCCCGGTGTACCGCAGGGTGCCGGTGTCGCCGACGGCGTTGCCGGACAGGAACAGGTAGTTGGCGGCGGGTTGCCCGCCGCCCAGGTTGCCGGCTACCCCGCCGTTGCCGATGGTGCCGACGCTCAGCACCCCCTGGCGGACGAACGTCTGCCCGGAGTACGGGTTGGAGGTGTTGCTCAGGGTGAGGGTGCCGGCCCCGTTCTTGATCAGCCCGCCGCGGGCCACCTGCCCGGAGATGGTGAGCGGAGAGTTCGCCCCGACGGTGATGACCGACACGTTCTGCGCCCCGCCGTTCAGTTCGACCGGGCCGCTCAGGGTGAGCGGGTTGGTGCCGCCGACGGCCAGGAACCCGTTCACCATGTACACCGGGTTGGCGATGGTGCGGGCGCCGCCGCCGGCCACCAGGGTGCTGGACCCGGTGATGGGGGTGGCCGCCCCGCTCACCGCCTGCACCCAGATCGGGCCGGTGCCGAACGCGGTGTCGCTGCCCGCCTCCCACGTCTCGTTGAACAGTTGGGTGGCCGTCCCGGTGCCGGTGGTGAACCCGCTGGTGCCGGTCATAGTGCCGCCGGTGTACGTGTTGTTCCCGTTCAGCACGCTGTACCCGCCGAAGAACCCCCGCAGCCCGCCGCTGCCGGACACGTTGCCGTTGATGATCACCCCCTCCGCCCGCACGTCCCCGCCGCCCAGCTCGAACAGCCCGTTGGTGCTCGACCCGTTCGGGTTGTTCAGGGTGACGTTGCCGTTGATCGTCACCGACTCGTTGGCGGTCAGGCCGACGGTGCCGATGCCGGTGACGGCCAGCCCGCCGAGCTGGACAGCCAGCGGGCGGTTGATGACCAGGTTGCCGGTGGTCCACAGGCGGGTGGTGCCGCCGGTGCCGGTGATCTTCAGGGCGGACGTGTCCTGGCCGAACACGCTCGGCGCGCTGCCGTCGGCGGTCAGGGTGAGGCCGGTGCCGCCGACCACGGTGGTGCCGCCGGCGATGGTGGTGGTGCCGGTGTACGTGTTCGCCCCGGTGAGGGTCACCCCGCCGCCGCCGGACCGGGTGAGGCCGCCGCTGCCGCTGATGACGCCGCTCAGGATCAGCCCGGTGGGGGTGGCGCTGGCGGCGGTGCCGCTGGTGGAGATGACCACCAGTTCCTGGCTGCCGGCCGTCAGCGGGGCGGAGATGGTGGCCGCCGGCGGGGTGGCCGCCGCGCTGGTCTGCAGGATGGCCCCGCTGGTGACGGTCAGTTGGCTGCCGCTGATGGTCATGGCCGCGGTCGGGGCCATCCGCAGGGCGTTGATGGTGGTCGGGGCGGCCAGGGCGGCGGTGGCGTTCTGGTTCACGTTGTCCTGGGCGGCGGCGGTCAGGATGTTCGTCGCGTACCCGGTGGCGATGTTCACCGGCACCAGCCGGCCGGTGCCGCTGTTCCACGTCAGGAAGGTGGTGTCGTTCACCGCGGCGGCGGTGGTGGCCCCGTACACGAACGGCAGGACGGAGGCGGTGGTGCTGGTGTTCGGGTCGCCGCCGCCGCCGATCAGGGTGCCGGGGGAGGAGGTGAACACCACCCGCCCGGTGTTCTCCAGCATGTCCTGGCCGAGGTTGTTCCCGCGGAAGAAGGCGACGGCGTTGTTCTGCCGCACCAGGCTGGTGAACGACAGGGTGGCGGTGCTGGTGCCGGCCGAGGTGACGGTGAAGAACGTGTTCCCCTGGGCCAGGGTGAGGGTGCCGGCGGCCTCCACCGCCGCCGCCCCGCCGCCGGTCAGGTTCACGTTCCCGCCGCGGACCAGGATCGGCCGGCCGTTCAGCCGGTTGGCGAAGTTGGCGGTGGTGTTGTCCACCGTCAGGGTGGACGCCACGTCGATCACCGCCGACCCGCCGACCCGCCCGTTGCTGGTGATCGTGCTGGACAGGATGACCGCCCCGCCCTCGGCCCGGATCTCGCCGGTGAACCCGCTGCCGTCCCCCTGGATGGTGAAGTTGGCGTTGCCGATCTGCTTGGTCAGGGTGCCGGACCCGGACAGGGTGCCGGTGTGGGTGAGGGCGGTGAACGTGCGGAGGGTGCCGCCGCCGGAGTTGATGGTGATCGCCCGGTTGGTGGTGAACCCGCCGGCAGTGTTCACCCCCAGCGCTCCGCCGTCGAACACCAGCCCGTTGGCCGCGTTCCCGAACACCGCGTCCCCGCCGTTCGCCCACAGCGTGCCCTGGTTCATCCGGACGGTGCCGGTGAACGTGTTCACCCCGGTCAGGGCGACGAACCCGTTCCCGGTTTTGATCACGTCCCCGGTGCCGGTGATGACTGCGGAGATGGTGTTGGCGGTGGTGAAGTAGGTGATGGGCGAGGAGATGAGCGAGTTGACCGAGTTCAGGGTGAGGCCGCCGGACGCCACGGTGAGCGTGCCGGTGCCGGCACTGGCAATGGTGTACGAGAACCCGGTGTCGTAGATGATCTGGCTGACGGTGCGGGTGGTGCCGGTGTCCACCGTCACCGTCGAGTTGCCGAGCAGCCCGAGCAGGTTGTTGAACGTGGCCGTCCCGCCGCCGTCGGCGATGTTGCCGCCCGACCAGTTGGCGGCCGTCCCCCAGTTCCCGCCCGCGTTCAACGACCAGGTGCCGTTGGTCTGTGCGGCGGCCGGCACGGCCGACAGGAGCAAGGTGCCAACGCCGAACGCCCACGTCCGCGGGCGGATGATACTGGGCATGGACTTCTCTCGGTGTACGTCTGGGCCGCGGCAACTCCGTTGGCAGCCTGTAACGAATATTGAGAACGGGTCAGATTTTAGGGTTGCGCAGGCCAGAAAACCAGCAGCAATTTGATGAGATTGGACTCACGGGTACGATCGGTCGGTCATCCGGTCGATTCCGCTTCCGGCTGTTGTAGCCGCCATTTTAGCAGCGAGAACCGCCGGCTCTGGTCCGCCCGCGTGACCGCGATCCACACCGCCTTCTTGCTGCCCACCAGCGCCACCAGCTTCCGCCCGCGGGTGATGCCGGTGTACAGCAGGTTCCGTTGCAGCATGACGAAGTGCTGCGTGTGGACCGGGATCACCACTGCCGGGTATTCCGAGCCTTGCGACTTGTGAATGGACGTGGCGAACGCCAGTTGCAGCTCGTCCAGGTCGGCGAAGTCGTACTCCACCGCCCGGCCGTCGAACTCGACCGCCACCACCTGGTCCGTCTGCTCGACGGCGACGATCCGCCCGATGTCCCCGTTGAACACCTCCCGCTGGTAGTTGTTCTGCGTCTGGATCACCTTGTCGCCCTGGCGGAACGTCACGCCGAACCGAGACACCTCGTTCGCCGGGCCGCGGGGCGGGTTGAGCGCCTCTTGGAGTACCCGGTTCAGGTTTGCCACCCCGAGTTCGGACTTGTTCATCGGCGACAGGACTTGCACGTCCTTGAACGGGTCGAGGCCGAACTTGGCCGGGATGCGGTCCTTCACCATCGTGACGATGCGGTCGATGACCGTACCCGGCTCGTCGGCCTCGACGATGTAGAAGTCGCCGTTGCCCGGCGGGGCGGACTCGGGTTCGTCACCGTGGTTGACCGCGTGGGCGGCCCGCACGATCCAGCTCGAACTCGCCTGCCGGTGAACTTCCATGAGCCGCACCACCGGCACCGCCCCGGAGTCGATCAGGTCGGCCAGCACGCTGCCGGCGCCGACGCTCGGCAACTGGTCCCGGTCGCCAACCAGCACCACGCACGCCCACGGCGGGACGGCCCGCAGCAGTTGGTTCGCCAGCACCACGTCGAGCATCGACGTCTCATCGACGACGAGCAGTTCCAGGTCGAGCGGGTTCTCCTTGCTCCGCTTGAACGTGCCGATGCCGGCGTCGAACTCGAGCAATCGGTGGATGGTGCGGGCCTCGCGGCCGGTGGATTCGCTCAGCCGCTTGGCCGCCCGCCCGGTCGGGGCGCACAGCCCGACCTTCAGGTTCTTGGCCGAGAAGATTTCGAGGATGGCCCGGACGATGGTGGTCTTGCCGGTGCCCGGCCCGCCCGTCAGCACCGACACCTTCTGCGTCACCGCCTGCCGCACCGCGTCCCGCTGCCGCTCGGCGAACTCGATCTTCATCTTCGCTTCGACCCAGCCGAGGGCTTTCTCCACATCGACGGCCGGCAGCGGGTGTTCGCCGGACCGCAGGGCCTTGACGCTCCGGGCCACCCCGAGTTCGGCCATGAACAGCGGCTTGAGGTAGAGGAGCGAGTCGTAATCTTCGCCGCGACCTCCGGGAGCGGAGTCAGCTTGGCCGCTCCCGGAGGTCGCGGCGAAGATGCCCCCCGCCTTGGCCGGTGTGTCCCGCACGATCTCGTCCGTGATCCGCAAGTCCTCGATCGCCCCGACGATAATCTCGTTCGGAATCTGCGTCAGTGCCACCGTCTGCTCGATCACCAGCGGCTCGGGCAGCCCGACGTGCCCGTTGCTGCTGCCCTCGCTCAGGATGTGCCGCACCGCCGCCTGCGCCCGCTTCGGCGAGTCCCGCGGGATGCCCAGCTTCAGCGCCAACTCGTCCGCCGTGCGGAACCCGACGCCCCAGATGTCGGTACTCAGCCGGTACGGGTTCTGCCGCACCTGCTCGATGGCGCTCTCCCCGTACTGCTTGTAGATCCGCACCGCCCGCGCCGTGCCGATGCCGAAGCTCTGCAGGAAGGTCATGATCTTGTGGACCGCCTGATTCTGTTTCCAGCTTTCGCGGATCAGCTCGATCCGCTTCGGCCCGATGCCCTTCACCTCCTTCAGGAACGCCGGCGACTTCTCGATCACCTCCAGCGTCCGCTCGCCGAACACCTCCACGATCTTCGCCGCGTACTTCGGCCCGACCCCTTTCACCAGCCCGCTGCCCAGGTACTTGGCGATGCCGGCGGCGGTGTGCGGCGGGGTGGTGCGGATCTCGTTCGCCTTGAACTGCTGGCCGTGCTGCCGGTCGGTCTGCCATTCGCCGGTGGCCTCCACGAACTCGCCGGCGATCACCTGCGACAGGTGCCCGACGACGGTGACCAGGTCGCGGTGCCCGCGGGCCTGCACCCGCAGCACGCAGTACCCGTTGTCCAGGTTGTGGAAGGTGATCCGCTCGATCACCCCGGAAAGGGTCTCGGCCATGCGGACAGGGTACCCGGCGGAGCAGGGCGGGGGAATGTGGGGTGTGGAAAAGCCCAGGGATGCCCGCCAACTTCGGGTATGCTGTAACCAATTTCACCCGGAGGTTCCCATGCCCCGACCCGACCCGACCGAGTACGCCCCGTACTACCACACTTACATTTCCAAGGTGCCGGAAGCGGATGTGCTGCCGGTGCTGCGCTCGGAGCTGGCGAACACCGCCGCGTTCCTGCGCGGCGTGCCGGCGGCGGAGGAAACCCGACTGCACGCGCCGTACACCTGGACGTTCCGGCAAGTCCTCGGGCACATCATCGACGCCGAGCGCATCTTCGCGTACCGGGCGGTGCGGTTCGCCCGCGGCGACGCCACCCCGCTGCCCGGCTTCGACCAGGGGCCGTATGTGCCGGTCGGCGAGTTCGACCGCCTGCCGCTGTCCGCGTGGGCGGACGAGTTCGAGGCCGTTCGACGGTCTACGATCCTGTTCTTCGAACACCTGCCGGCGTCGGCCTGGGACCGGCGGGGGACGGCCAGCAACGCGGAGATGAGCGTCCGCGGGGTGGCGTACGGCATCGCCGGGCACGAGCGGCACCACGTCGGCATCCTGCGGAAGCGGCTGGGGCAATAATCTTCGCCGAAACTGAAAGGAGCGGGGTTGCTGGCTCCGCTCCTTTCAGTCGCGGCGAAGAGGTCTTGGAGTCCCGGAGGGACGACATAACGTAGCCCAGGACGCGAGTCCTGGGTTTTCTGTTTCTCCGGTGCCTCCCCGATGGACGTGTCCCGCCTCATCTCCGCCCGCTCGGCCGCCGTCGAGATCTCCGGCATCCGCAAAGTGTTCGAACTCGGCCGGTCGATCAAGAACCCGATCAACCTGAGCATCGGCCAGCCGCACTTCGACGTACCCCAGCCGATCAAGGACGCGGCGAAGGCGGCCATCGACAGCGGCAAGAACGGGTACACCGTCACGCAGGGGATCGCCGAGTTCCGCGACCGGCTGATGGCCGACATCCGCAAGCAGTACCCGCACCCGGACCGCGACGTGATCGTGACGAGCGGCACCAGCGGGGCGCTCATGCTGGCCATCCTGGCGGTGGTCAACCCCGGTGACGAGGTGGTGGCGGCCGACCCGTACTTCGTCATGTACCCGAATATGGTGGCCCTGGCCGGCGGGGTGTTCGTCGGCGTGGACACCTACCCGACGTTCCAGATCGACCCGGACAAGATCATCGCCGCGTGTACCCCCCGCACCAAGATGATCCTGCTGTGCAGCCCGGCCAACCCGACCGGGGCGGTGATCTCGCCGGAGGCGATGAAGGCGGTGGCCGAGTTCGCCCAGAAGCGGGGCATCCTGCTGGTGAGCGACGAGATCTACAAGGCGTTCCACTACGACGCGGAGCCACGCAGCCCGGCCGAGTTCGACCCGGACGTGCTGGTGGTGGAAGGGTTCGGCAAGACCTACGGCATGACCGGCTGGCGGCTCGGGTACGCGCACGGCCCGAAGCGGCTGATCGACGAGATGATGAAGCTGCAGCAATCGACGTTCGTGTGCGCCCCGAGCATGGTGCAGTGGGCGGGGCTGGCGGCGTGCGACTTCGACGTGTCCGGCATCGTGGCCGATTACAAGCGGAAGCGGGACTTGCTGGCGGCCGGACTGAAGGGGGCGTTCGAGTTCGAGCTGCCCGGCGGGGCGTTCTACCTGTTCCCGAAGGCCCCGCACGGCACTGCCACCGACTTCGTGACGGCCGGCATCCAGCACAACCTGCTCGTCATTCCCGGCAACGTGTTCAGCCAGCGGGACACGCACTTCCGCATCAGCTACGCCGCCACGGACGAGACGCTGCATCGGGGGATTGAAGTGCTGCGGCGGATGGCCCGTTGAGATTGGGTGAACCCCGACCGCCAGGTCGGTGGGTGCGAGCCAGCCAAGTGGGGCAAGTTTCCAACTTGCCGTGGCAAGATGCAATCTTGCCCCACGCTCGGCCCTCGCGGGCCGGGTTCACCCGGAACTTCCGCCCTTGCCCTCCACCTCCCTCATGCGATAATCGCCCCGGTCGGAATCCCACCGGAGTGCCGCATGTCCCGGCTGTTGCCCGCCCTCGTTCTGCTTGCGTTCGCCTTGCCCGCGTCCGCCCAAGAGGTCCGCCGGGCAGACCTCAAGTCCGGTCTGCTGTTCACGTCCACGGACAAGGGCGGGTTCGCCGTCACCCGGCTGGAACCCGGCCCGGCGATCACCCTCAACCCCGGCGATGCGGCGCACCCGCGGTCGGACGGCGGGCAGACGTTCACCTGGACCGGGTACATCCAGATCGTGGCGGCGGGGAAGTACAAGTTCGACGCCACCCTGCTCGGCAAGCTGGGCGTGACGATCGGCGACCAGACCGTGTTCAGCGGCGAGGTGAAAGGCAAGGCCGGACCGCTGGTCGGCAACGAGGTGGAACTGAAGGCCGGCATCCAGACGTTCGCCGTCACCCTGGAGCGGACCGGCGACGCGGTGCAACTCGACCTGAACTGGTCCGGCCCGCGGTTCCGCCGCGAGCCGATCCCGTACTTCTTCTTCGGCCACACGCTCAAGCAGCGGCCGGCGAACTTCGCCGACGACCTGAAGCGGGAACACGGTCGGTTGCTGTTCGAGGAGCTGAGCTGCGTGAAGTGCCACGCGGCCGGGGCGGACGACAAGATGACGAAGGGGCTGGCCGAGCGGAGCGGGCCGGACCTGACGAAGATTGCCGAGCGGGCGTACCCCGGCTGGATCGACGCGTGGCTGGCCGATCCGAAGAAGCTTCGCCCGCACACGGCGATGCCGCAGATGTTCACCGACGACGTGAAGGGCAAGGCCGAGCGGTACGCGGTGGTGGCGTACCTCAGTTCGCTCGGCAAGCCGGTGGGCGAGTACAAGCCGCCGACGGTGTACCCGAATGACATCAAGGAGAGCATGGCTCGCGGGGCCAAGCTGTTCCTGACCGCCGGTTGCGCCGCCTGCCACGGCGACCAGCTCACCGCCCCGCCGACCAAGAAGAAGAAGGACGACGACGAGGACGACACCCCGTTCGACCCGACCAGCAGCGTGTACGGGGCCGGCACCGCCACTGGGGCGAAGTCGTTCTACACGCTCAACCACGTCGGCAGCAAAACCAGCCCGGCGGCGCTGGCAAAGTGGCTGAAGAACCCGCTGGCGACGAACCCGCACGGGCGGATGCCGAACATGCAGTTGACCGACGGCGAAGCGCTCGACCTAGCCAACCACCTGTGCAAAGTGACCGACGAGAAGATCAACCCGAAGATGCCGGAGACGCCGAAGATCGAGCCGAAGACATTGATTGAGAGTGTCAAGTTTAACTGGGAGAAGGAGGACCGTCGGTTCGACACTGCACG